>NZ_JBKFAX010000013.1:0-204191 GCF_053345865.1 Mycobacterium sp. C31M
CCGCAGCACGGCCACCCCCGCCACCACCGCCTGCCGCGCCGCCACCGCCGGCGCCGCCGCCCGCTCCGCCGGCACCACCCGCGCCACCACCGGCAGCGCCACCGCCGCCCGCACCGGCACCACCCGCACCGCCACCGGGGATCGCGACCGCGGCGGCATCCTCAAGCGGAGCGCCGACAGGACCCGCGGCGGCCGCGCGTGCGGCCGCGTCGTCGAGCACGCCGGCAGCCGGGCCGGCGGCTCCGGGAACACCGGCGCCCGGAGCACCCGCTCCGCCCGAACCCGCGGCAGCAGCCGCGTCGACCAGGGCCGCGGCCGGTCCATCGCCGTTGAGGCCAGTACTGGCCAGCAGCGGGCCGACACCCGCGGAGTCCATCAGCGGCGCACCGCCCGACGCATCGGCCAGTGGTGCACCGAGTGCCGACGGCACGCCGGCTCCTGCGGGTGCGCCGCCACCCACCGGAGCACCGCCACCCACCGGAGCCCCACCACCAACGGGAGCCCCACCACCGACCGGAGCACCGCCACCAACGGGAGCGCCACCACCGGCACCACCGGCCGCGGGGGCCCCACCACCGGCAGCCCCACCAGCCGGGGCACCACCACCAGCGGCACCGGCCGCGGGGGCTCCGCCACCTGCTGCACCACCGGCTGCCTCACCGCCACCTGCTGCGCCACCACCGGCGCCTGCGCCACCGGCGCCGCCACCGGCGCCGCCACCGGCAGCGCCGGCACCACCGGCCGCACCGCCACCCGCGGCACCACCACCTGAAGCACCGCCGCCACCCACGGCCGGGGCAGCCGCCTGGACTACTGCGGCACCCGGTGCCGCGGCCGCCGCGCCGGCATCGACAACTGCGGCCGCCGGAGCGCCACCCACCACCGCGCCGGGAGCACCGCCACCGACGACACCACCGGGCGCGCCGACGCCCGCGGGAATGTCGATGCCAGGAATGCTGACATCGGGCACATCGATGTCGATATCCGGCAGGGAAATCTCTGCAGGCGGACCCGCAACCTGGACGGGGGGCGCGTGCACCTCAACGGGTGGAGCAGCCACCTCGATCGGCGGGGCATGTACCTCAACCGGCGGAGCGGCCACCTCGATGGGAGGTGCTGCGACCTCCGCCGGCGGCAGCGCGACCTCCACCGGAGGAGCAGCCACCTCGACGGGCGGCACGGCGATTTCGACGGGCGGAGCCGCGACGGCCAATTCGACCGGCGCACCGGCGACACCGCCGCCTTCGACAACACCACCGGCGGGGACTGCACCCGCTGCGCCGCCGCCGGTTCCACCACCGGCAGCGCCACCACCACCTCCGGCACCGCCACCGGCACCGCCACCGGCAGCGCCACCACCACCTCCGGCACCGCCACCGGCAGCGCCACCACCTGCTCCACCGGCACCGCCCGCGCCCGCACCACCGGCACCGCCGCCAGCAGCGCCACCACCGGCACCACCTGCGCCACCTGCGCCACCTGCGGCCTCCCCGCCACCGACTGCCGCGGCCGGGGCAACCGCATCCCCGCCACCGATAACCGGCGCAGCGGCAGCCGCCGGCGCCGCGCCCGCTCCGGCACCATCAATCACCGCAGCGGCAGGCACCGGTACCTCGACAATGGGTGGCGCCACCGCGGCGGCATCCACGATCGCACCTGCCGGGGCACCAACACCCGCAGCATCGACCAACGGCGCACCGCCACCGGCGGGACCACCAACACCTGCGGCGTCGGCCAGGGGCGCGCCGGCTCCGGCACCTTCCCCACCACCGGCACCCGGGGCTCCACCCGGGCCTGCGTGCGCAGCGGCGTCGGCCAGCGGTGCACCCGCCGGCGCCGCCGCAGCAGCGTCATCCACAACTCCTGCCGCAGGCCCGCCTGCTCCGCCCGGGCCACCGGCCCCAGCCGGCGCTCCGACACCCGCGGCATCGATCAGCGGCGCGCCGGCGGCGGCCGGGCCGCCCGCACCTCCGGCACCACCCACGGGCGCACCGCCACCGGCACCACCGGCACCACCAGCTCCAGCGCCGCCAGCTCCAGCGCCTCCCGCTCCGCCAGCGCCGCCCGCACCGGCACCACCGGCACCACCAGCGCCCCCGGCACCAGCGCCACCTGCTCCGGCAGCGCCAGCCGCGCCCGCGCCACCGGCGCCGGCAGCCCCGGCTCCCGCTCCACCAGCAGCCCCGCCACCGCCCGCACCGCCACCGGCGGCACCGGCCGCCGGGATTGCACCTGCGGCGGTGGCCGGCGGCACCACAACGGGTGTGGCCGAACCGGTGAACGGCGCGACGATGCCTGGCAGCGCCTGGCCGAGATCAGGCGGTGTCGCAGCCAGCTGCTGGACCATGCCCACGCAGGGAACGCCACCCGCACTCGACTGCAACGCAGGTTGGGCCTCGGCTGTCGCAATCAGCAACAACGGCGGCGTGCACAAAGCCGCCGCAGCAAAGATGCTGACAGCCAAACGATTTGACTTACTCACCATGTCATCCCCAAGCGTTTCTATATTGACGTCGCAGTCAGAGAAGAAGGTAAATGACACGGATGAAACTCCCCGGCGCGGCAAACGGGACGGTTACCGTTCCGATGCAAAGGAGATCCGAGCCTGTGACAGAACCCGGGCAAACCCGCAGCACGCTGCCCGAACACGCGTCCCTACCTCGAGGACACGGCGACGACACCCATCCGTAGCCTGAGGTCATGTCTGATCTCGTCCTCGTCGACATCGCCGACCACGTCGCCACCATCACCGTCAACGACCCCGACCGACGCAACGCGGTCACGGCTGAGATCTCCGCGGCCCTGCGCGCCGCGGTCGAAGCCGCCGAGGCAAACGCCGACGTACACGTGGTGATCGTGACCGGGGCGGGTAAGGCGTTCTGCGCCGGCGCCGACCTGACCGCCCTCGGCGCGGCCGCCGAGGACGGACTGCGCATCATCTACGACGGCTTCCTGGCCGTCGCCAATTGCACGCTGCCGACCATCGCCGCCGTCAACGGCGCCGCTGTCGGCGCGGGACTCAATCTGGCGCTGGCCGCTGATATCCGAATTGCCGGTCCCGCAGCACTTTTCGACTCACGATTCCAGAAGCTGGGCATCCATCCCGGCGGCGGCGCCACCTGGATGCTGCAGCGCGGGGTCGGGCCCCAGGTGGCGCGGGCTGCACTGTTGTTCGGCAAGCGCTTCGACGCCCAGGAGGCGGTCCGCTACGGTCTGGCCCTCGAGGTCGCCGATGACGCGGTCGCCGCGGCCCGCGAACTCGCCGCCGGCCCGGCCGCCGCGCCGCGCGAGGTCGTGATCGCCACCAAGGCCTCGATGCGTGCGACGGCCAATCCCGGGTTCGTCGACAGCGACCAGCACGCTATCGCCGTCGACGTGGAGATCACCCCGCAGGCGCGATCCATCGAATCGCCGGAATTCCAGAGCCGCCTCGCCGCGGCCAAGAACCGCTAGAGATCGGCCAACGCCAACTCGGGTGCCTCGACCAGATCACGCAGATCGGTCAGGAACGCCGCAGCCTGCGCGCCGTCGGCGATGCGATGATCGAACGCGCAGGTCAGCTCCATCGTCGGGCGCGCCACCACGGCACCGTCGACGACGACAGCGCGTGACTTGAGTGATCCCATGCCGAGAATCGCCGCCTCCGGATAGTTGATCACCGGCACACCCGCGTCCAGGCCCAGGGCACCGAAGTTCGACACGGTGAACGTCGAGCCCATCAGTTCGGCCGGCCGCAACCCACCACCGCGGGCACCGTCGATCAGGCGCGTCACCTCATCGGCCAACGCGCGTGTGGTGCGCTGCCCGGCGTCGGCGACCACCGGCACCAGCAGCCCGCGCGGGGTGGCCACCCCGATACCCAGGTGCACCGCCGCATGCTGGTGGATGCGCGGCCCGTCGGCGGTGTCCACCCAGGTGGAATTGAGCAACGGGTGACGTCCCAACACGGCCACCAACAGTCGCAGCGTCAGTACGAAAGGGGTGACCGCAAGCCGCGTGGCGAGCCCTTGCAGGGCTGAGCCGTCGACCACCACCGATGCGTGCGCATCGGGAATCCTGCTGCGTGACAGACTCATCCGCTTGGCCATCTCGGCCTGGACCCCGCTGAGCGGCGCCATGTCCGGGGTCGCCGACGCTGCCAACACATCATCGCGGGTAACGATCCCGTCCGGGCCGGTCGGGGCGACGGCGGTGATGTCGACCCCGTTGTCGCGGGCCAGCTTCCGGGTCGATGGCTTGGCCCGGGCCCGCCGGGAGCTGTCCATACGGTCGTCCGCGCCGTAGCCGACAAGAACCGCGCCCGAGTTCGATACCCCCGCGATGCGCACCAGAACCGCCCCGACGTCGAGGGTATCCCCGACCGCCCCACCCAGTTCGGCGATCCGCCCGGCATGCGGGCTGGGGATCTCCACCTCGGCCTTGTTGGTCTCCAACGTGCACAGCACCTGGTTGAGCTCGACCGTGTCACCGACGGCCACCGACCAGCCCGTGATGGTGGCTTCCTCCAGCCCCTCGCCGAGGTCGGGCACCCGGAACTCGAAAGAATCGGTCTGCGCACCAGCGTGTTCCGTCGCCGCACCAGCGTGTTCCGTCGCCGCACCAGCGTGTTCCGTCGCCGCACCAGCGTGATCCGTCATTGCCCCATCACCTTCTCGACACAATCCAGCAGGCGGTCCACCCCGGGCAGCCACAGCTTCTCCAACCGGGCCGGTGGGTACGGGGTGTCGAATCCGGTTGCGCGCAACACCGGAGCCTCCAGGTCGTAGAACAGCTCCTCGGAGATCCTGGCGGTCAACTCGGCACCGAATCCCAAGGTGCGCGGTCCCTCATGCATCACCACACACCGCCCGGTGCGCCGCACCGACTCGGCGATGGTGTCGAAATCGAGCGGGTTCAGTGTGCGCAGATCCACGATCTCGACGCTGACATCACGTTCAGCGGCCAGCTCGGCGGCATTGGCCGCGGTGTCGACCAGCCCACCGTAGGTGAGTACGGTGACATCGGTTCCGCTGCGGCGCACCGCGGCACGTCCGAACGGTAGTGGCGCGGACTCGGTGTCGACGGTGCCCCGGGTCCAGTACCGCCGTTTGGGTTCCAGGTAGATGACCGGGTCCCGGCAGGTGATCGACTGGCGCAGCAACCAATACGCGTCCGCAGGCGTCGACGGCACCACCACTTTGAGCCCGGCGGTGTGCAGCCAGTAACTCTCGGTGGATTCCGAATGATGTTCCACCGCACCGATCCCACCGAAGGACGGTATGCGCACAGTGACGGGCATGTCGACATCACCGTGGGTGCGCATCCGGTACTTGGCCAGATGACTGACCATCTGGTCGAAGGCCGGTGCGGCGAACCCGTCGAACTGGATCTCGGGCACCGGGACGAACCCTCGGACGGCCATCCCGATCGCGATCCCGATGATCGCCGATTCGGCCAGCGGGGTGTCGAAACAGCGCTGGCCGCCGAAGGTTTCGGCAAGACCATCGGTCACCCGGAACACCCCGCCGAGCAGGGCCACGTCCTCGCCGAACACCAGCACCCGATCGTCGGCGGACATCGCGTCGTGCAGTCCCTGATTGATCGCCTGGGCCATGGTCAGCGTCAGCAACGACGGGCGAGGCTCGGGGAAGTCCCCCATCGGCGGCCGCTCGATGATCTGCGTCATCTCAGGACTCCTTCCCCAGTTCGACCAGTAACTCGTCACGTTGGCGGGCCAGTTCGGGGGTGATGTCGTGGTATACGGTGTCGAAGACCTCGGCGATATCCGGGTCGACCGCGCCGACCAGTGCGGCGCGCAGGTCGGTGCGCATCCGGGTGGCCTTGGCCGCCACCCGTTCTGCGATCCGGTCGGTGAGCACACCGGCGCCGCGCAGATACGTGTCGTACCGCGCGATCGGATCACGCGCGGCCCACTGTTCGACATCGGCCACGGCGCGATACCGGGTGGGGTCATCGGAGGTGGTATGCGGACCCATCCGGTAGGTGAGCGCCTCGATGAAGGTCGGCCCCCCGCCGTCGCGGGCGCGCTGCGCGGCCTCGGCCATCACCGCGAAACAGGCGAGCACATCGTTGCCGTCGACGCGCACCGCAGGCATGCCGTAGCCGGCGGCGCGGTCGGCCAGCGAGGCCGCCGCGTGCTGGTGGCTGACCGGGGTGGAGATGGCGAACTGGTTGTTCTGGATGAGGAAAACGGTGGGCACCGCGAACACCGCGGCCAGGTTGAGTGCCTCGTGGGCATCACCCTCGGAGGTGGCGCCGTCACCCATGAACGCCACGGTCACCGAATCCTCGCCGAGGCGTTGGGCGGCCATCGCCGCACCGACGGCGTGCAGGCCATGGGTGCCGATCTGGATCGAGATCGGGGCCACGCACTTGTCGGTGAACGACAACCCGCCGTGCCAGGACCCGCGCCATACCGCGCCCATCTGCGCCGGGGTGATACCCCGGACCAGAAACGCGCCGAGTTCGCGGTACTGCGGGAACAGCCAGTCGGTTTTGCGCAGGCACGCCGCCGCGCCGATCTGGGCGGCCTCCTGCCCGCGACAGGAGGCGTACAACGCCAGCTCACCCTGGCGCTGCAGGTTCACGAACTCGGTGTCGAGTTCGCGGGTCAGCACCATCAGTTCGTAGAGCCAGGTCAGGGTTTCGGGCGGGAGATCGCGTCGATAGCGCGTCTCGGCGGTCGGGGCGCCGTCCGCACCGACCAGTTGCAGGGGTGCCGAAAGACCAGCCATACCGCCTCCTTGAGGTGGGCGGCATGTTCGGCCGCCGTTCCGCGAGGTGCTCGGCACGGTGGCGGTCGGCGCGACCCCTGGTCAGGGGTGCCGGCTAGTGACCGGGGTGAGGCGCAAGCTGGACGATCCGCTCCGCCCGCCGCAGTACCGGGGCATCCACCATTATGCCCTCGAACGCGAATGCTCCCCGGTGGTTTGCCGCAGCTGCCAACACGTGTCGCGCCCAGTCGACCTGTTCACCGGTCGGCGAGTAACCGTCGCGGATGACGGTGACCTGGGTCGGGTGCAGCGCCACCTTGATGTCGAAGCCGACGGCGACGGCGTCATCGGTCTCGACCCGCAGCCCGTCGAGATCCTTGATGTCGATGTACACCGAGTCCAGCGCCAGCTTCCCGTGGGCCTTGGCCGCCAGCAGCGACTGCGAGCGCACGTGTTTGGCGACATCCCGGTAGGAGCCGTCCGGCAAGCGGTTGGTGGTACCGCCGAGCGACCCGAACAGGTCCTCGGCACCCCACATCACGCCGATGGCGTTGGCCGCGGTGGCGGTCTCGGTGACCTTGAGCGCGCCCAGCGGGGTTTCGACGATCAGCACCACCTCCAGCGGTGCCAACTCGGTCACCTGCTCGACGGCCTCGCACTTGGGCAGCATGACGGTGCGGTAGGCGGTCCGTCCCAGCGCCTCCAGGTCCAGGCGCTGGTCCTCGGTGCCGTGTGGGTTGACCCGAATGACGGTGCGGGACGGATCAAGCGGAGTGCTTACTATTGCCTCACGGGCCGCGGGCTTGTCACCGGCGCCGTCCTCCAGATCGAGAATGACGACGTCGGCCGCGGCGGCCGCCTTGGCGAATCGCTCCGGCCGGTCGGCAGGGCAGAAGATCCACGCCGGTCCGTTGTTCGCAAGCGCCACTAGCCCTCCTGAGGCTTTTTGCGCACCATGGTCTTTCGTGACGCGGTCGCCACGATGTCGCCGTGCTGGTTGCGGCCGACGTGCGCGAACGTGACGATACCTTCGCCGGGGCGGCTCTTGGACTCCCGCTTCTCCAACACCTCGGACTCGGCGTAGAGGGTGTCGCCGTGGAACAGCGGCTTGGGGAAGGCGATCTCGGAGAAGCCGAGGTTGCCGACGATGGTGCCCTGGGTCAGCTGGGTGACCGACAGACCGACCAGCGTCGAGAGGGTGAACATCGAGTTGACCAGCCGCTGGTTGAACGGCGGCAACGCATCGGAGAACGCGGCATCCAGATGCAGCGCCTGGGTGTTCATGGTGAGCGTCGTGAACAGCACATTGTCGGCCTCGGTGATGGTGCGGCCGGGCCGGTGCAGGTACAGCACCCCGGCCTCGAACTCCTCGTACCAGAGCCCGCGCTGCTCGACGACTTTCTTGGCTCCCTCGGCGCCCGTCACAGATCCAGTCCCCGCGCGATCAGCATCAACTGCACTTCGGTTGTCCCTTCCCCGATTTCGAGAATCTTGGAGTCACGGTAGTGCCGCGCCACCGAATACTCGTTCATGAAGCCATACCCCCCGAAGATCTGGGTGGCGTCACGGGCGTTGTCCATGGCGGCCTCGCTGGCTACCAGCTTGGCCACCGACGCCGCCTTCTTGAACGGCTTGCCCGCCAACATCAGTGCGGCAGCGTCATAGTAGGCGGTGCGCGCCACGTGCGCGCGAGCCTCCATGCGCGCGATCTTGAAGGCGACGGCCTGATAGCTGCCGATCGCGGCGCCGAAGGCCTCGCGTTCCTTGGCGTACTTCACGCTCTCATCGACGCAGCCCTGCGCGGCGCCGACCGACAGCGCGGCGATCGCGATCCGCCCCTCGTCGAGGATGCTCAGGAAATTCGCGTATCCACGTCCCCGCTCGCCCAGCAGATTTTCCTGCGGCACCCGCACGTCGTCGAAGCTGAGCGGGTGAGTGTCCGAAGCGTTCCAGCCGACCTTGTTGTAGGCGGGTTCGGCGGTGAACCCAGGGGTGGGCACCGGCACCAGGATGGCCGAGATCTCCTTCTTGCCCCGACCGTGTCGCACGTCGTCGCGGTCCATACCGCCGGTCACGGCCGTGACCGTCACCAGCTTGGTGATATCAGTGCCCGAGTTGGTGATGAACTGCTTGCTGCCATTGATAATCCAGTCCGACCCGTCCTGTCTGGCGGTGGTCCTGGTCGCCCCGGCATCACTGCCGCCGCCGGCCTCGGTCAGCCCGAAGGCGCCGAGCGCTTGACCGCTCGCGAGCAGTGGCAGCCACTGCTGCTTCTGCTCCTCGGTACCGAACCGGTAGACCGGCATGGCGCCCAGCGACACCCCGGCCTCCAGGGTGATCGCCACGCTCTGGTCGACCTTGCCGAGTTCCTCCAGGGCCAGGCACAGGGCGAAGTAGTCGCCGCCCATACCGCCGTACTCCTCGGGGAACGGCAACCCGAACAGTCCCATGTCGGCCATCCCCCCGACCACTTCGTAGGGAAAGCTGTGCTCGGCATCGTGTTTGGCGGCGACCGGCGCCACCACGCTGGTGGCGAAATCGCGGACGGTCCTGGCCAGTTCGGCGTACTCGTCGGGCAACGCGCCAGTCGACAGATAGTCAGTCACTCCTGAGTCTCCTTGTTTGCAGCGGTGATTCGGGCCAGCGGCTGGCCTACCTTGACCTGGTCGCCGACGGCGACGAGTACCGCGAGGGCGCCGTCGACGGGCGCCTTGAGGGCGTGTTCCATCTTCATGGCCTCGACGGTGACGACGACGGCCCCGGCGGTGGCCTCGGCGCCGTCGGCGACGGCCACCACGGTGCCCGGCATCGGGCTGACCAGTTCGGCATCGCCGGCATGCTCGTCGTCGGGACGGACCGGCGCTTCGCGCACCTCGCGCACCTCGACGGTGCGGTTCGGGCCGGCCAACCAGATGTGGGCACCGTCGGTCGCGACGATGTATTCGGTGCGCACCCCGTCGAGGACGAGGGTCAGGGTGCGGCCGGTTCGGCTGGCGCTGATCTGGTGGGTGCCGCCGTGTTCGACGCTGGCGGTGGCCGATTCGGGTGTGCCGGACAAACTGATGTGCTCGGTGCGCTCACCCGCGGTCAGCCGGGCGATGACGGGCGCGTGCGCCCCGGTCCGCCACCCCGACGGTTGGGTCCACACGTTGTCATCCGCGGCAGCCCACACGGTCAGCCAGCGGACGGCGGCGGCGGCGATCAGCTCCGCGTCGGTGGGTTGCGGGGCGCGGTAATCGGGCAGTCGACGATCCAGCAGTCCGGTGTCCAGACGGCCCGCCTGCACATCGGGATCGGCGAGCAGAAAGCGTAGGAAGTCGACGTTGGTCGTCACGCCCAGGACGGCGGTCTGGGCCAATGCACGGTCGAGCCCGCGCAGTGCGGCGTCCCGGTCGGGAGCGTGGGCGATCACCTTGGCCAGCATCGGGTCGTAATCACTGCCGACCACCGTGTCCGGGTAGATACCCGAATCGACCCGCGCGCCAACGGCCTCGATGACGTCGAGCACCCTCCCACCGGTCGGCAGGAATCCGGTGCCGGGATCCTCGGCGTACACCCGCGCCTCGATCGCATGCCCGGTCAGGGTGATGTCGGACTGACCGATGTCCAGACGCGCGCCGGCGGCGATGCGCACCTGCTGTGCCACCAGGTCCACCCCGGTGACCATCTCGGTCACGGGGTGTTCCACCTGCAGGCGGGTGTTCATCTCCATGAAGAAGAACTCGTCGGGCCGGTCGGCGGAGACGATGAACTCGACGGTGCCCGCGCCGCTGTAGTCGACGCTGCGGGCGGTGTCGCAGGCGGCCGTCCCGATACGCGCCCGGGTGGCCGCGTCGAGCAGCGGTGACGGCGCCTCCTCGATGACCTTCTGGTGTCGGCGCTGCAGGCTGCATTCGCGCTCGCCGAGGTGGATCACGTTGCCGTCCCCGTCGGCCAGCACCTGGACTTCGATATGCCTGGGATTCAACACGAACCGCTCCAGGAACAGGGTGTCGTCGCCGAAGGCCGACGCTGCCTCGCGCCGCGCCGAGGCCAGCGCGGCCGGTAGCTCGGCCGCATCGTGCACCACCCGCATGCCCTTACCGCCGCCACCGGCCGACGGTTTCACCAGCACCGGGAAGCCCACCTCGGGAGCACCGGCGATCAGGTCCTCGTCGGTCAGGCCCGGACGCGAAATCCCCGGTACCACCGGGACATCGAAGGCTGCGACGGCCGCCTTGGCGGCGATCTTGTCCCCCATGGTCTTGATCGCGGCAGTCGGAGGGCCGATGAACACGATGCCCGCGGCCTGCAGAGCGGACGCGAAATCGGCGTTCTCCGCCAGGAATCCGTAGCCCGGATGCACCGCTTGCGCACCGGTCCGGCGGGCGGCCTCGACGATGGCGTCGATGTCGAGGTAGCTCTGCCGGGCCGCCGACGGACCGATCCGCACGGCGGTGTCGGCCTCGGCCACGTGGCGTGCGCCGGCGTCGGCGTCGCTGTACACCGCGACCGATCGGATCCCCATCTCGCGCAGGGTGCGGATGACCCGCACCGCGATCTCGCCTCGGTTGGCGACGAGCACGGTGTCAAAGAACTGTGTCATATCGAGCTCACATTCTGAACACGCCATAGGACACCGGCCCCAGCGGAGCCTGTGCGACAACTGAAAGGGCCATTCCCAGAACAGTTCTGGTGTCGGCCGGGTCGATGACGCCGTCATCCCACAATCGGGCCGTCGAATAGTACGGGTTGCCCTGCTGCTCGTACTGGGCACGGATCGGCGCCTTGAACGCCTCTTCCTGCTCGAGGGTCATCTCGCCACGCACCGTCGCGAGCACCGAGGCGGCCTGTTCGCCGCCCATCACCGAGATGCGGGCGTTGGGCCACATCCACAAGAAGCGTGGCGAATACGCCCGGCCGCACATCGAATAGTTACCGGCCCCATAGGATCCGCCGATCACGACGGTCAGCTTCGGGACCCGCGCGCAGGCCACCGCGGTGACCATCTTGGCGCCGTGTTTGGCGATGCCGCCGGCCTCGTAGTCGCGCCCGACCATGAACCCGGAGATGTTCTGCAGGAACACCAGTGGGGTGTTGCGCTTGTCGCAGAGTTCGATGAAATGCGCACCCTTGACCGCCGATTCACCGAACAGCACACCGTTGTTGGCGACGATGCCGACCGGGTGGCCGTGGATCCGGGCGAACCCGGTGACCAGCGTGGTGCCGTATTCGGCCTTGAACTCCGCGAACTCGCCGTCATCCACGACGCGGTGGATGACCTCGTGCACGTCGTAGGGCACCCGGGCGTCGACGGGCACCACGTCGTAGAGCTCGGATTGATCGGCCACCGCCTCGACTGTCGGCCGCACCTCCCAGGGCGGGTCCAGCCGCGGCGCCAGGGTGCCGACGATTCGCCGCACAATGCGCAGCGCATCACGGTCATCGGCGGCCAGATGGTCTGTGACGCCGGAGATCTTGGAATGCAGGTCACCGCCGCCGAGCTCCTCGGCGGTCACCACCTCGCCGGTGGCGGCCTTCACCAGCGGCGGCCCGCCCAGGAAGATGGTGCCTTGGTTACGGACGATGATCGCCTCGTCGCTCATCGCCGGGACATAGGCACCGCCGGCGGTGCACGAGCCGAGCACGGCCGCGATCTGCGGGATACCGGCCGCACTCATGGTCGCCTGGTTGTAGAAGATCCGGCCGAAGTGATCACGGTCGGGGAACACCTCGTCTTGGTGCGGCAGGAATGCGCCGCCGGAATCCACCAGATAGATGCACGGCAGGCGGTTCTGCGCGGCGATCTCCTGGGCCCGCAGGTGCTTCTTGACGGTGATCGGGTAGTACGTGCCGCCCTTGACCGTCGCATCGTTGGCCACGACCATGCATTCACGCCCGGACACCCGCCCGATACCGGCGATCATGCCCGCACCCGGGCATTCGTCGTCGTACATGCCGTCGGCCGCCAGTGGCGCGACGTCGAGAAAGGGACTGCCCGAATCCAGCAGGGTGTCGACCCGGTCCCGGGGTAGCAGTTTCCCGCGTCCGACATGACGTTCGCGCGCCCTGTCGGATCCACCGCGCGCGGCCACGGCAAGTTTCGTGCGCAATTCGGTCACCAGGGCGGTGTGTGCCTCGCGGTGTGTCATTGCCGAACCCGTTCCAGTTGAGTTAATGATGATTAACTCGTACGATGTTAATTGGCATTAACTCGAATGTCGAGGGGGAACACCTTGTCCGCTGAGAGTGCACGCAGCAGAGCAAAATCCGATCGTCGGACCCAACTCATCGCCGCCGCTGAACGACTGGTGGCCGAGCACGGCTACCTGTCGGTGCGGCTTGAGGATATCGGTGCCGCGGTGGGCATCAGCGGGCCGGCGATCTACCGGCACTTCCCCAACAAGGAAGCACTGCTGGTCGAATTGCTGGTCGGCATCAGCACGCGGCTGCTCGACGGCGCGCATGCGGTACTGGCGCAAACCCCCCATGCCGATGCGGCACTCGACGGACTGATCGAGTTCCATCTCGACTTTGCGCTCGGTGAATCGAACCTGATCCGCATCCAGGACCGCGACCTCAGCCATCTGCCTGCGGCGGCCAAACGCCAGGTGCGCAAGGCGCAGCGGCAATATGTGGAGATCTGGGTCGACGTGCTGCGCCGGATCGATCCTGCCCTGGACGAGGCCGACGCGCGAGTGCAGGCGCACGCAGCATTCGGGCTGCTCAACTCCACCCCCTACAGCCTCAAAGCGCCCAGCCGGACGCACTCGTCACGGCCGGTGCTGCGGGCGATGACCGTTGCCGCCCTGACCGCCGTGCGCTGACCCAATCCGAGGGCACGCGGGTACCGTGGGGCTCATGAGGTGGGCATGACCGAATATCCACGGCGGGACGAACCGACCCAACGGTTCGATGGTGGCTATTCCGGCTATACCGATCCTGCGTACGCCGGCCAGTCCCCGTACGGCATGCGTCCCACCGAACCGATGCCCGCCTACCCCGCGTACGGCTACGACCCCTACACCGGCCAGTACGGGAGCCCGCCCCCACCGCCGCCCGGCGCCCCCGAACCACCGGAGCCCCCGCGCACCCCGCGCTGGCTGTGGATCGTGGCCGGCATCGCCGTGCTCACCGTCATCGGGCTCGTCATCGCCCTGGTGATCGTCAACAGCTCCCAGCAACAGACCGTCGTCGCCCCGGTGCCCTCGCTCAGCGAACCGGCCGAACCGACCGCACCGCCGACCACCACCCGCCGCCCGACCACCACGACCACCCCGCGCCCGACCGTGCCGCCCGCCACGACACCGTCGACCACCGCGCCGTCCACCACGCCGGGGGCCACCGAGCCGGTGACCTACAACGTCGACGGGCAGGGCCGGGCGATCAACATCACCTACGTGGACAACGGCGGCGTACTGCAGACCGAGTTCAACGTGCTGCTGCCGTGGAGCAAAGAGGTGGCGCTACCGGAGCCGGCCAAGCAGTCCGCCAGCGTCAGCATCATCAACGTCGGCCGCGAGGTGACCTGCTCGATCAGCATCGACGGGGCGCAGGTGCAGCAGCGCACCGGATCGGGCCTGACGATCTGCAGCCCGCTGGGCTAAACCCGGCGCGGTGTGCGGACCCCGAGCATCAGCACCAGGCCCAGCGCCAGTACCAGGCACAGCCCGCCCATCCCGGCACGGTCGGTGCCGAAGATGCCGATGAAAAGCGCGAACAGCCACGGCGCCAGCGGTGCCGCCGCCCGCCCCGTCGTGGTGTACAGGCCGAAAGCGATGCCCTCCTTGCCCTCGGTCGAGATCCGCAGCATCTGCGTGCGGGCCGCCGACAGCGTCGGGCCGATGCACAGGCACAACAGCAGGCCGCACACCCAGAACGCCAGCGGGCCCGACAGCGTCATCAGGGTCAACCCGATCACGATCATCGCGCTCAGCGCGCACACGATCACCGGCTTGGCGCCGAACCTGTCGTCGAGGTGGCCGCCGACCACCGCGCCGACTGCGGCCACCAGGCAGGCGCACACCCCGAACAGCAGCACGCTGGCCGGCGAGATGCCGTACACGCTGACCCCCAGCACGGCACCGAAGGTGAACACCCCGGTGAGCCCGTCCCGGAAGATGGCGCTGGCGATCAGGTAGTAGACGACGTTGCGGTCGCGGTTCCACTCGTACTTCACCTCGCCCCACAGCTTGCGGTAGGAAGCGAAGAATCCGACCGGGCGGTGTGCCGCGTCGGCCGGCGCGCTCGGCGCGGTCAACAGCAGCGGGAGCGCGAACACGACGAACCAGACCGCGGTCAGCAGCATCGCGGCCCGCACGTTCTGCCCGTCGTCGGTCGGCAGACCCAGCAGGCCGCCCTCGCCGGACATGAACCCGGCGTAGACCAGAAGCAGCAGGCCGACGCTGCCGCCGTAACCGACGGCCAGCCCCGCCCCGGAGATCCGCCCGGAAGTCGCCGGGGTGGACAGCTGGCTGAGCATCGCGTTGTACGGCACGGTCGCCAGGTCGTTACAGGCCGCGGTGAAGGCGAGCAGCGCCAGCCCGGCCCACAGATACGTGTAATCCGTTCGGATGAAACTCATACACGCCACCAGCACCACGACGGCGCCGGTCAGCAGCACCAGCGCCCGGCGCCGCCGGTGCGGTGCGTCCACCCAGATACCGGTCACCGGCGCCAGCAGCGCCACCACGATGCCGGCCGCGGTCAGCGCCCAGCCCAGCCAACTCGACGGTGTTGTCGCCCCCGGCAGCCCGGCACCGACCCCGTCGGTCAGATACACCGAGAAGACGAAGGTGACGACGATCGCGTTCACCGCGGTCGCGCCGCAGTCGTAGAGGACCCACGATCGGACCTGGGACCGCCGGGCCGTTACGGGCGCCGACCCGGGGCTGCTCATGGCCGCCACCCTAATGGTCCCTACGATTTCTTCCATGCCCGTACCTGCTCCGCATCCCGACGCCCGCGCGGTGGTCACCGGCGCCTCACAGGGCATCGGTGAAGCGCTCGCCTTTGATCTGGCCGGACGCGGCCACCACCTGATCGTCACTGCCCGCCGCGGTGACGTGCTCGACGATCTCGCCGCCCGCATCACCGCGCGCCACGGTGTCACCGTGGAGGTCCGCGCGGTGGATCTCGCCGACCCGGCCGCCCGCGATGTGTTGTGCGCCGAACTGGCCACCCGCAACATCTCGATCCTGTGCGCCAATGCCGGCACCGCCACCTTCGGGCCGCTGGCCAATCTCGACCCGGCCGGCGAAAAGGCCCAGGTCCAGC
Organism: Mycobacterium sp. C31M; assembly: GCF_053345865.1. Lineage (NCBI taxonomy): Bacteria > Bacillati > Actinomycetota > Actinomycetes > Mycobacteriales > Mycobacteriaceae > Mycobacterium > Mycobacterium sp. C31M. The sequence continues at coordinate 15,969 of NZ_JBKFAX010000013.1, forward strand.
TCAATGCCCTTGCGGTGCATGATCTTTGCCTTGCAGTGCTGCCGGGCATGTTGGAACGCAAGGCCGGCGGCATCCTGATCTCCGGCTCGGCGGCGGGCAACTCGCCGATCCCGAACAACGCCACCTATGCGGCAACCAAGGCATTCGCGAACACGTTCAGCGAGTCGCTGCGCGGGGAGGTCAAGAAGGACGGCGTGCACGTCACGCTGCTGGCGCCCGGGCCGGTGCGCACCGAACTGCCCGATGTGTCCGAGCAGTCCCTGGTGGAACGGCTGATCCCGGATTTCCTGTGGATCAACACCGAGTACACCGCCAAGGTGTCCCTGGACGCGTTGGAAGCCAACAAGATGCGCATCGTACCGGGTCTGACGTCCAAGGCGATGTCGGTGGCCAGCGGGTACGCACCGCGGGCGATCGTCACGCCGATCGTCGGTGCGGTCTACAAGAAGCTCGGCGGCGACTAACGCCGCCGGCGCCGGCCGGTGCCGAAGATGCTTCGGGTGATCTCGCGGCCGATCACCGTGCCGGCCGAGCGCATCGCACTCTTGAACGCCGGACTGGCGGCCATCTTGTCCAGGAAGCTGGGCTCGGCGGTGTCGCGCGCCTTGACCGAGCCGCCCGCGGTGGCCGCACCCTCGACCGGGGGCAGCGGCGGCGGCAGGTCCGGGACCGGCGTCGGTGCGGGCTCGGGCGGGGCCAGCCGGGCGTTGAGCCGCTCATAGGCCGACTCGCGGTCGATGGTCTGCCCGTAGGTGGCCTGTAGCGGGCTGGCCGCCGCCGCAGCCTTGATGGCGTCGGGGCCGATGGTGTCCATCAGCGAGCGCGGCGCCCGCATCCGGGTCCATGCCACCGGGGTCGGCGCACCCTTCTCCGAGAGCACCGTCACCACCGCCTCGCCGATGCCCAGCGACGTCAGCGCCGACTCCAGGTCGTAGATCTTGGTCTTGGGGTAGGTGCGCACCGTCTTGGACAGCGCCTTCTGGTCGTCGGGGGTGAACGCACGCAGCGCGTGCTGCACCCGGGCTCCGAGCTGGCTGAGCACATCGTTGGGCACATCGGTGGGCAGCTGGGTACAGAAGAACACCCCGACGCCCTTGGAGCGGATCAGCTTGACGGTCTGTTCGACCTGGGCCAGGAAGGCCTTGGAGGCGTCGTTGAACAGCAGGTGCGCCTCGTCGAAGAAGAAGACCAGCTTCGGCTTGTCGAGGTCCCCCTCCTCGGGCAGCGTGGTGAACAGATCGGCCAGCACCCACATCAGGAATGTCGAGAACATCACCGGCCGGGCCGCCTGGGCACCGAGTTCCAACAGCGTGATGACACCGCGGCCCTGCGCGTCCAGGCGGATCAGGTCCTTTGGCTCAAGTTCGGGTTCGCCGAAGAAGGTGTCCGCGCCCTCGGCCTCCAGGTTCACCAGGGCGCGCAGGATCACCCCGGCCGTCGTCGTCGACACCGCACCGAGCGCCTTCAGTTCCGGCTTGCCCTCATCGCTGATCAGGTACTGGATGACCGCCCGCAGATCCTTGAGATCCAGCAGCGAAAGCCCCTGCTGGTCGGCGAAGTGGAAGATCAGGCCCAGCGTCGACTCCTGAGTGGCGTTGAGCCCCAACACCTTCGACAGCAGGATCGGACCGAAGCTGGTGATCGTGGCACGCACCGGAACGCCGATACCGTCGGTGCCCAGCGACAGGAACTCCACCGGGTAACCGGTGGCCGTCCAACTGTCGCCGGTATCGGTGGCGCGCTGCGCGGTGCGGTCGCTGTTCTCCCCCGGCCGGGACAGGCCGGACAGATCGCCCTTCACATCGGCCATCAGCACCGGCACGCCGGCGGCCGAGAGCTGCTCGGCCATCACCTGCAGCGATTTGGTCTTACCGGTGCCGGTGGCGCCGGCGACCAGGCCGTGCCGGTTGACCATGGACAGCGGAATCCGCACCGCAGCGGCCGGGTCGACGACCCCGTCGACGACCACGGTGCCTAGTTCCAGCGCCTGCCCGGCGGCCGCGTAACCTGCGGCGATCTGCTGTGCGGGGGTCTGCGCCGATTCGGAGGTCATCTGCCAGACCTTACTGAACCGGACCCCGTCGGGGCGGGTGCAGGCAGCCAATAGCCGCGGGTGGGAATACTGTGGATCGCTGTGCGCGAAGAACTGGTGTGGATCGACTGCGAGATGACCGGGCTCGACCTGAAGTCCGACAAGCTCATCGAGATCGCAGCGTTGGTCACCGATGCCGACCTCAATGTCCTCGGCGAGGGCATCGACGTGGTGATCCACGCCGACGCCGACGATCTGTCCGGCATGGTCGAGGTGGTGGCCAAGATGCACCGCAGCTCCGGGCTGGACAAGGAGGTGCTGGCCTCCGAGGTCGACCTGGCCACCGCGGAGACGCTGGTGCTGGATTACATCCGCAGCCACGTCAAGAGCGCGAAAACCGCTCCGCTGTGCGGGAACTCGATCGCCACCGACCGCGGTTTCATCGCCCGGGACATGCCCACCCTCGACGAGTACCTGCACTACCGGATGATCGACGTCAGCTCGATCAAGGAACTGTGCCGGCGCTGGTACCCGCGGATCTACTTCGGCCAACCCGAGAAGGGCCTCGCCCACCGCGCACTTGCCGATATCCACGAGTCCATCCAGGAACTCAAGTACTACCGGCGCACCGCGTTCGTGGCCGCGCCCGGCCCCACGACCAGCGAAATCGCCGCCGTCGCGGCCGAGCTCGGCCCGGCGGGCAACGATCAGAAGGAAACCGATTCGGTGTAACGCCGGTGATGCGGTTAAGATCGTCAACGCCGCGCGAGCGGTGATGGTGGCTGTAGTTCAGTTGGTAGAGCACCAGGTTGTGATCCTGGCTGTCGCGGGTTCGAGTCCCGTCAGCCACCCCGATATCGGGAACGCCGTCCACGGATGTGGGCGGCGTTCTCGCATTTCGGCGCGTTTCCCGGAATTTCCAAGAATCCGCCAAGCCTCCGCAGCATGATTTGGCACGTGGGGACCTCCAAGACCGTCGCCGGCCTGGCGTGCGCGGCACTGTTGTCGGCCGGCTGCGCCACCGCGGTCTCCGGCGGTCCCCCGGTTGCCGTCGACACCCCGACCGTGCTGATCGACCACAATGTGCCCTGGTCCGATGTCGGGGCCGGGTGGACGCTGGCCACCTGGGCCGAGACCGACGAGAAGACCACGCTGACGTTGGTCAGTCCCACCGGTGAGCGGCATCCGATCACCGAGGTGTCGGGCCAGCGGCGGCTGACGGACTGGTCCGGCGACGGAAAACGCGCCCTGTTCGCCGCGAACGACTACGACTACGGCACCACCACGCTGACCGAGATCGATCTGCGCACCGGCGCCACCGCGACCATCACCCTGGAAGGCAGGCAGACTGCCCGCTACACCCGCCCGACGGGCAAAGCGCTGCTGGTCACCGACGAGGACGCCACGACGCTGCGCCGCGTCGACCTGACCGGCATCGAGCAGCTCAGTTACGCGACCGACCGGCTGGGTGCGGCGGGCCGGTACAACGGTCACCACCTGGCCAGCATCGACGGCACCCTGCTGGTGCTCGGGGCCGGTAAGGGGTTGGCCGTGGTGGGCAACAACGGCCGACTCCGCGACCATCTGCCGCTACCCGGCCCGAACACCAACTGCGTACCGGTGCGCTGGTGGAGCACCGGGGCCGTGCTGACCCGTTGCTCCGATGCCGAGCTGATGGGCACCCAGTTGTGGCAGGTGCCGCTGGACGGCACCACCCCCGCGGCGCTGACGGCATTCATGTCCGGCCGCGGCGACCAGTACGGCGATATCGCGGCCTGGCGGTTACCGGGCGGCGCGTTCGTGCAGTCGCTGGGCCCGTGCGGTGCCGCGGAACTGACCCGCGTCACGCCGGACCGGCGCACCGAGGTGCTGCATGTACCCGGTGTCGCCGGCGACCAGTCGGTGGTGGTGGTCGGCGCCGCCGGTGGCACGCTGCTGCTGCGGGTCACCCAATCCTGCGGCCCCGGAGTCGCACTGGTGGCCTACGACCCGACCGCCGCCCGGTCCCGGGTGCTGCTGGGACCGCCGGTCACCGGTGGCGGGGTCACCGCGGCGCTGGCGTTCGGCGACGATCGTTAGGAACGCCGGATGCGGGGGGCCAACTGCACGATCTCGGGCACCACGGTGGGATTGAGATACGCGGTCGACACCAGCGAAACCAGGGTGTTGGCAACGTCATTGAGCGCCGACATGTGCTCGGGCAGCTGCCCGTGCGCCGTCCACGACTTGAACAGCTGGGACAACAGATCGCGGTCCGCGCCGCGCAGGATCTCGGTGTTGTCGGTCGGGCCGATACCCACCCGCATCAGCGACAGGTCGGGGTGTTCGCTACGCCACGAGTGCAGGATCTCGTCGAGTGCGGCCTTGCTGGCGTTGTAAGCGGCCGCCCCCGCGTGGGGCCGGCCGACATCGTGGCTGGACGCCACGACGACCACACCGTTGTCCGAGAGGTGCGGTGTCGCGGCACGCAGCACGTTGTTCGCGCCGAGGGCGTTGACGTTGAAGGCGTGCAGCCAAGTGGCGACATCAGTGTCCTCGATATAGGCCAGCGGCGCGACGGTACTGGTGAACACCACGGCGTCGAGTCCGCCGAGACCCTCGACGGCGGTGTCGATGACCCGTGGGATCGACGCCGGGACCTCGACATCGAGTTCGTGGGCGGTACCGCCGATCTGCTCGGCCAGCCTGGTCAGCAGGTCGGTGCGACGGGCCGCGACGGCGACCTTGGCCCCGCGCTCGGCGGCGCGGGTGGCGACCGCGTGCCCGATACCCGACGAGGCGCCGACGACGAGGAGCCGCAAACCCGCGACATCGGAACCTTCACCACTCATGTCGTGTCCATCCCGCTTTCTGTGTGTTAGGTCACCCTTTGTTCCGTCGGACAGTACCGCGCGCGATGAGTTCCGGACGCACCGTGGGTCAGTACAACGACCAGATGTTGTGGAAAAGGAGACTGCGATGACCGGGAAACCACCTGTGGTGGACGAGGGCGTGTGGCGCACGGCTCTCGACGATCTACGGCGCCGCGAGAAGGCCGCCACCCGTGAGCTCGATGCGATCGCTGCGCAGCGGCGCCGACTGCCGATGGTGCAGCTGCCCGAGTACACGCTGACCGGGGCCGACGGGCCGGTCCGGCTGGCCGACGTGTTCGACGGCCGGTCCCAACTGATCACCTATCACCACATGTGGAACGACGGTGCCGAGTGGCAGTGCGGTGGCTGCACCGGTTTTACCTCGCAGTTCACCCGGCTGGAGTTCCTGGAGAACTACGACGCGCGGTTCGTCATCGTGACCAACGGGCCCATCGACGAGGCGCTGGCCTACCGGGAGAAGGTGGGCAACAAGATGGACTGGTACTCCGCCGCCGGCACCAGCTTCGGCGCCGACATGGATGCCGCCCCGGGTGAGGGCTTCGCGGTCAATGTCTTCCTGCGTGACGAGGACACCGTCCATCGCACCTGGCACACCAATGGTCGCGGCACAGAACAACTGAGCCACAGCTTTCCGCTCATCGACCTGCTTCCGTGGGGTAGGCAGGAGGAGTGGCTCGACTCGCCCGAGGGGTGGCCGTCGCGGCCCACCTATTCCGGCTGGCTGGACAGCCCCGATATCGCCCGCGCCTATGGAAAGGATGCCGCCAAATGAGCAGCACCATCGCGCGTTTCATCGTCACCCGCACCATCCCGGCGCCGCCGAGCGCGGTCTTCGCGGTGCTGACCGACCCCACCCGTCATCAGGACACCGAACCCGGCGACTGGGTGCGCGATGCAGTCAGCACCGATCGGATCACCGCGGTGGGCCAGATCTTCGTGATCAACATGTTCCTGGAGTTCGCGGGCGGCCATTACGTGATGCACAACCTGGTGACCGATTTCGAGCCGGACCGCACCATCGCCTGGTTGCCCGGTCAGCTCGATGAGTCGGGCACCCATCAGCCCGGCGGCTGGTGGTGGCGTTACGACCTTGCCCCCAATGGTGACGGCACCGATGTCACCATCACCTACGACTGGACCGATACGCCGCACAGCTTCCGCAATCAGGTTGGCGGCATGCCACCGTTCCCGCAGCAGTACATCGAGGAATCCCTTGCCGCCCTGGAGCGTTCAGCGACCCAATAATCGAGAGCGTTCGGCGACCTAGGATCGCCGAGGGTTAGGTGCTGGCGTTGCCGGCCTTCCACTGCGACCACGGGATGTTCCAGTCGCCGAGGCCGTCGGTACCGGGCAGCGGTGATCCGACGGTGCCGACCACTTCGACAATGTCACCGCGCTTGGTGTTCTCGTAGAACCACAAGGCGTTTGCGGTGCTGACATTCAGGCAGCCGTGGCTGACATTGCTGTAGCCCTGGCTGCCCACCGACCACGGGGCACCGTGCACGTAGATACCGCTGTAGGACATCTGCGTGGCGTAATCCACCTCGGTGCGATATCCGTTGGGCGAGTTGACCGGAACGCCGTAGGTCGACGAGTCCATCACCAGCTCGGCGTAGCGGTCACCGATGATGTAGACGCCGGTGTTGGTCGGTGAGCTGTCCTTGCCCATCGAGATCGGCATGGTCTTGACAACCTCACCGTTGCGCCGGACCGTCAATGTCTTGGTCGCATCGTCGGCGACGGCGATGAGCTGGTCACCGATGGTGAAGTTGGTGCTGACGTTCTCCTGCCCGAACAGTCCGTCGCCGACCTCGACACCGTAGGTGTTGACGTCGACCTGGACCTTGGTGCCCGGCTTCCAGTATTCAGCCGGCCGCCAACGCACCTCGCGGTTGTTGAGCCAGTAGAACGCACCGTCGACCTTGGGTGTCGTGGTGATTTTGATCGCCTTCTCGGCCGCCGCGCGGTTGGTGATGTTCTCGTCGAACCGGACGGCGACAGGCTGGCCGACGCCGACGACCTCACCCTCGTTTGGCAGCAGGTAGGGCATCGTCAGGTTCTGCGGCGAGTGCGTCTCGAACGACATGTGGCTGGTGGCCGCCCCGGCCAGGCCCTGCGAGCTCGCGGTCAGGGTGTAGCTGGCGTTGTAGTCCAGCGGATCGGTGGTCGACCACGTCAACCCGTCCTTGCTGAGGGCGCCGGCGACCTGGTCGCCGTTCTCGTCGACCAGGGTGATCGGCCCCAGCACACCGCCCTCGGTGCTGACCGTGACGGGCTCGTCGACGGTGACCCCGACGGCGCCATCGGTCACGGTGGCGGTCAGCTTGGGCACCAGCAGGTCGCCGTAGGGGGTGCCCTTGTCGGCGATCGTCTTGGGCTGTTCAGTGGCCTGTTGGCTGCTGCAGGCGCTCATTGCCAGCGCAGCGATCGCCGCCAAGGCGATCGCGGTCGACCACGTCTTTGCCCGGCGCGCGCCCACCCTCGGCGAATCCAGCACCATCTACTTGCCCCACCTCATGACACGGACCCACAGGGGTCGCAGCTTCTTGGCGATAGTCTAAGGGAAAGTCCCGACACCGGTCGCCTCGTCGAGGCTCAGAAACCCCCGCTGTCATGCGGATTTCACCTCTACGCGCCTCGGCTGTTATTGTTTCTCCCGCCGCGCCGTTAGCTCAGTTGGTAGAGCAGCTGACTCTTAATCAGCGGGTCCGGGGTTCGAAACCCTGACGGCGCACTGCAGACGCCCCCTTCATCGAAGGGGGCGTTCGCATTTTCCGACGCGAACAGATTCGTCGATATCTCCTGCGCAGAATGCCGCTTCATGACACGATCACATCTACGCAGCAAATTGGTGACATCCGAATTTAATTTGCATGTTCGTTAATTAGTCCAGGCGTCTTTCTCCGTTCGTTTATCGACTGTTGGACATCAACCGACAGTGAACACAAAACGTCCGCCGGGGTACCGAGAGGGAACGACGTCAAATGACATCCCATCGCACCCCTGCGCGCCGAGTGACCTTGCCACTGCTCATGATTGCCTGCGCCACCGTCAGCGCGTGCGGCGTGCGCTTCGAGGCCATCGCGGCGCCACCACCCCTGCCTGCGCCGTCCGCGATGCCATTCGTCACCGCGGAGCAAGCCAGCCTCATATTCACACCGTGTATTCGAGAGGGCGCCCGGTCGCACGCAGTTTCCGAGATCAGCAATCGACTCCTGGGCAAAGATCCATTTGCCGTCGATTGCGGCCACCGTGCGAATGTGGTGGCACGCCCGGAGCCCGTACCCAACCCGCACATCAACGCCGACATGGTGGTCACCGACGAATTGGTCAGTGCGGTGCTGACCGGCACCGGCGAATATTGGCATCAACCCGTCATCGGGCCCGCCTGACGAACGTCACGGGTGCGGTTTCAACGGTTCTCGGGTAACGCAGAATTCACCAGGAATGGTGGCAAACCCTGCTGCACCGATGTTAGCGTTGCGATCGACGTTGACGTCAATTTGCTAGCCAACCAGCCTCTTCGCTTCGGCCAATGTGCTGAGATCGCGCTCTCTGGACGAGTTCAGTTGTGTGACTGGATCAAAATACCCAGACCTACACGCCAAATCTGCAGGTAGATTCAAGATCCAGAATTGACCGCAGATCGCCCAGGCGTGCTACTCTCAAGTTAGCTGTACGCCTCAAGGTCTGGCGACAGCAGTCCGTCGGGGGCCGAAACGAGGTATTAGCTGATGTCAGCCGAGAGCGCATCGAGGTTCGGGGCCGCAATCCCCGATGGTGCCGCGCCCGGCGACGGCGTGATCGACGTCATCAGCTGCAGCCGCCTCGGCCGTACCGCAAACCCGCCGACCCGATCGTTCACCGATTGGCTGCGCCCGCGGCGGCGACGTCTCGATACCGTCAGCGGCGCCTGATCCGACGGATCACCAGCACCACCACGACCGTTCCGACGCCCGCCAGCGATACCAACACCGGCGGCTTGGTCACGAATGCCACCACCTGAGTCTTGACATCGTCGGCGATCCGCTGCGGGTTCGCGCGCACGGCCAGGGAGTCCACCGTTGCGGCCAGCTGATCGCGAGCCTGGTCGATGTCCTTCTTGATCGCGTCGGGATCCCGATCAGCCACTGTGTCCTCCAAGTCGTCGGCGTACCGAATTACCCTAGAGCAGCCGGAGCCGACCACGCTGCCCCGGTCGAGAAGAAAGGCGTATCCAGGCATGGCACAGACCCCGCGGTTGGCAGTCGGCGACAAGGCACCGGCCTTCAGCCTCCCCGATGCCGACGGCAACACCGTCAAGCTGTCCGACTTCAAGGGCCGCAAGGTGATCGTGTACTTCTACCCGGCGGCCTCGACGCCTGGCTGCACCAAACAGGCCTGCGATTTCCGCGACAGCCTCGCCGAACTCAACGACGCGGGCCTCGACGTCATCGGCATCTCCCCCGACAAGCCGGAGAAGTTGGCCAAATTCCGCGAAGCCGAAGGACTGACCTTCCCGCTGCTGTCGGACCCGGACAAGAAGGTGCTGACCGCCTACGGCGCGTTCGGTGAGAAGAGCATGTACGGCAAGACCGTCACCGGTGTCATCCGGTCGACCTTCCTGGTCGACGAGAAGGGTGTCGTCGAGGTCGCCCAGTACAACGTCAAGGCCACCGGGCACGTCGCCAAGCTGCGCCGCGACCTATCGGTCTAGCCGACATCACGGATTCCGTAGGTCGTGTCGCGGAGCTGAATAGGTCCCCGCGCTCACCTCGGCGGTGATCGACTCGATCAGGCCAACGGAGGCGGACCATCCGCGGACCTGCTCGGTGGTCCTCCACTCGTCGCCGCGTTCGATTTCGATTTCCCATCGCTGTAGGGCGCACAGCTTTGCGAGGATCGACAACGGCAACAGCGCGATGAGCGGCGCCTCGATCAGCGCGGCGACAAAAAGGACCAATCGGTCATGCCGCGAGGAAAAGGACAGCCTACCAACGGCGTTGATCTTGTCCAACCTGGGTATCCATCAACGGCGCACGGTCCACCAGGCGCCGTCCGGCGACTGCGCGGCCTGCCATCAGCCCAGTTCAGGCGCGGGTACGGACGCGCCCAGCGCTTCCAGGAACAACGCCTCGGAGACTGCGGCCCGCTCCAGCACACCCAGGTGCAGGCTCTCGTTGATGCTGTGTGCCTGGGTGCCGGGGTCCTCGACACCGGTCACCAGGATCTTCGCCTCCGGGAAGGCCGCAGCAAACTCGGCGATGAACGGGATGGAACCACCCATGCCCATATCGATGGGTTCCCGGCCCCACGCGACCTCGAAGGCCCGTCGCGCCGCGTCGTACACCGGGCCGCCGGCGTCGATCGCATAGGGCTGCCCCACATCGCCGGGTGTCACAGTGACCCTCGCGCCCCACGGAGCGTGGGTTTCCAGGTGTCGTGTGAGCGCCGCCAGGTGCGCCCGGGCATCCCCGCCGGGCGCCACCCGCATGCTGACCTTCGCCCGCGCGCTGGGCACCAGCGTGTTGGACGCCTTGTTGATGGGCGTGGTGTCGATACCGATGACGGTGATCGCCGGGCGGGCCCACATCCGTTGCACCACCGGACCCGAACCGATCTGTTGCACCCCGTCGAGCAGACCGGCGTCGGCCCGCACCCGATCCTCGGAGAACTCGACCTCGGCGGCGCTCGCCTCGTACAGACCCGCGACCGCGACGTTGCCGTCGTCATCGTGCAGGCTGGCCAGTAGCCGGACCAGGGCGCTCAGCGCGTCCGGCACCACCCCACCCCACAGCCCCGAATGCAGCCCGTGGTCCAGCGTCGCGACCTCGACCACACAGTCGGCCAGCCCGCGCAGCGACACCGTCAGCGCGGGAATGTCCACGCTCCAGTTGTCCGAATCGGCGATGACGATGACATCGGCGGCCAGCAGATCATGATGTGCGGCCAACAACGCCGTCAAAGATGGCGAGCCGGATTCCTCCTCACCCTCCACGAACACCGTCACCCCGACCGGCAGATCACCGGAAAACGCCCGGATGGCCGCGAGATGTGTTGCGATACCGGCCTTGTCGTCGGCGGTACCGCGTCCGTAGAGCCGGCCGTCCCGTTCGGTCGGCTCGAACGGCGCCGACTGCCACTGCCCCGGATCGCCCTCGGGTTGCACATCGTGATGGGCATATAGCAGTACCGTCGGTGCACCCGCCGGAGCCGGGTGGCGGGCGATGACGGCCGGTGCACCTCCGGCCTCGACCGTACGGATATCCGCAAAACCGGCCTCTGACAACAGTTTCGACGTCAGCTCCGCGCTGCGGTACACCTCGGGTCGCCGTGCCGGATCGGCCCACACCGACTCGATGCGGACCAGGTCCTCGAGATCGGCCCGCACCGAGGGCAGCAGTTCGCGGACACGTGCGGCGATATCACTCATACCCCAAGGCTAGCCCGGATTTTTCGCGCAATGTTGTGATTTTCGGGGTGTAGATACGCGAAAGCGCCTGTCCTGCAAGGAATAATTTGACTTCTCTACGGTTCAATCGTTCCCACGGGAAGGCACTTCGCAAGTGAAGAGTATCGCGACCGCATCACGGGTGAAAGTGTCGGCGGATGGCCACGGGGTCGTGTCCCAGCCGGGATGGGTATGTTGCGTGAGCTCGCCGACCGAACCGGGCTATCTGGGCAGGTCAGCGCCGCTTTGGCGGATACCTACCGCGGCCCGTGGGTGTATGCCCCCGGTGATGTGTTCGCGGATCTGGCTGCGGCAGCGCAGTTGCGGTTCACCGACACCGACGGCATGCGGGTCACCGCGTTCATCACCGACACACCGCCCGGTGTCGTGGCAGGCCAAGTCGCCGGCCTGGAACTACGCCACCGCCAACACGCCCGCGTCGAAGACCACAGCGGCGAACTCAAGAACACCGGCCTGCGCAACCTGCCGTGCCATTCATTTTGGGCCAACGCCGCCTGGCTGGAAATCGTTCTGACCGCCGCCGACCTGGTGACCTGGGCCCGCCTGATTGGCTTCGCCAACCACCCGAGCCTGGCCCGCGCCGAAATCAACACCTTCCGCTACCGGGTCCTGCACGTCGCCGCCCGCATCACCCGCATCACCCGCCAACTGCGACTACGCATCGATGCCACCTGGCGCTGGGCCGCCCAGATCGCCACGGCCTGGCAGACCATCCGCACCCGCCTTTGGATGACCGACAGCCCCTGACCAACCGACCACAAAAAGCTCACTGGCCCCAACTCGAGCTCCATCGGCGGACTCTCGCCGAATGTCGGTCAAGTTCCGCCGAATGCGCCGTATCTGGCGGTGTCCTCAGGTGGTGTTCGGCACAGATTATGGATAAGGACACTCCGTCAACAGTGAGGAAGAAGAATCATGACCTGGCCCAGTGGAGAAGCCGCCTTCGTCACCGGAGCGGCCTCGGGTATCGGACTCGGGATCGCCAAAGCGCTCATCAGCGGAGGCGCGAAGGTCGCCCTCGCAGACCTCGACGCTGACAAGCTCGCGACGGTCGCCGAGGAACTCGGCGGCACCGGTGCCACCGTCGTCGCAGTCCCGCTCGACGTCAGCAGCGAGGACCAGTGGCTCGGTGCAGCCGATCGCGCGGAGGCCGCACTCGGTCCGATTTCGATCCTGGTCAACAACGCCGGCATCGTGACGAACGCACCCATCGTCGACACAACCTCGGAGCTTTGGCATCGCCACTTCCGGGTCAACGTCGACGGTCAGTTCCTCGGCGTCAGGACGTTCCTACCTCGCTTCCTGGAGCGCGGGGGTCGGGCCCACATCCTCAACACCGCTTCCATGGGCGCCCTGATGCCCATTCCGGGAGTCGGCGCCTACTGCGCGTCGAAGTTCGCCAGCATGGGCCTCTCCCTCACCTTGCGCGAGGAACTCAAGGCCACTGCCGTCGACGTATCGGTTCTCACCCCGGGCACTGTGGCGACTGGTCTGACGTCGGCCGAAGCGTCGGGTGACCGGCCCGCGGGCGCGGACCCGGACCGGGTCGGCGAGCAGGTGGTCGAGGCGCTGCAGGCCCAGCGATTCCTGATCCCCACGCACGGCGACTACGAGCCGCTCGTCGCCGGGCTGCATCGCGAGATCGAACAGGCCTTCGCCGACACCGACGACCGGCACGGCCCCGATCCGTCGCTGCAGCTGATCCTCGCCGGTTCGGATCCTCTCGACGAGATTCTCCGTCAGGAGGCCGAGCGCTAACGATCGCCCGCCCAGCGCACACAGGGAGTCACGCCTGCGTCTGTCGGATTCGGCAGTTCGCTATGATCGGAATTCCCACCGTGGTCGGCCAGGTGTCCAGTGTGGCGGAATAGCTTGGCCGCACTGGGCACCTGATGTCGGCCCAGGGGCGGTATGTCGCAGTAGCAGCACCTGGAGCACAGATGTACGAACTCGTCGGCAGGCTCCCCGTCCTGGACCCGGAATCGAACGAGACGCTCAAGGTCATCGCATACTTCGACACGCTGGCTGTCGCCAGGGTCAGCTTCGACGGGCTGCTGCATGGGGCAGCGGCGCTCGCCGGTACCGTCGCCGGTGCACAGCGGCACGGCCGAATCAGCAGGTACGACGCCACCGGGCGCCGGCTCGATGCCGACGAGACGGGCCCGCGATCCCCCGAGCGCAGCTGCGGCAGCGCGCGTGTATGGCTCGAGCGCAACGGCGCGCTACACACCAACGACGAGATCATCGTCGAGCGGCTCGCCTTGACGGTCGAGCTCGTCGAGACCCATCGGTGGACCGGCGGCGGCTTGGACATCATCGTGGACTCCAACCGGGAGGCGGCCGAGCGCAGGGAGTCCCTCGCCCTCCTCGGCATCGACAGGAACGCACGGATCCGTCTCCTCGCCACGGGGGTCGGGCCGGCGCCTCCCGGTGTGCTGTCAACCATGGTGCCGACGCGCTACGGGATGATGCGCGCAACGGTCGACACTTCGGGAAGCGTTTCCCCCGCCGAGCGCACCGGTCTTGGCACCTGGGTCCGCGCCGACCGCGCGCCGGACTCTTGGGAGGCGGCTGTCATCGCCTACCAGCTCACCGATACGGCCGATCCTGTCGTCGATGCGACCGATCTCGGCGCCGCGTTGCTGATGGTTCGCGCCTACGATCCCGACACTCCGCACGACGACGTGACGAGACTCCAAGGCCTGGACACTTTCGAATCCAGTGTCCTACGCGCCCTGGTCGAGGCCGACAGCATCCGATCTGCGGCAGTACGGCTCGGAATGCATCACTCCAGCGTCCAGGCTCGGTATGAGGCCCTGATGCGGGATATCGGCTACGACCCGCGCACCCCCCTCGGCCGACTCCGGTACTCCGCCGCCGTGCTCCTGCTGCGTCTCGAACACCCCACCGAGAAGTGACCGTCCGCTCTCGCCGACGGTAGCCGGACAGGCTGCTTGCACCTCCCCGACCGAGTGTCCGCAGACGCAGCAGGTTCTCATCGCTGGGCGGGCACAACCGCCGCGCGATCAGACCACCGTCAGCACGACGTCCATGTTGCCCCGGGTGGCATTCGAGTACGGACACACCTGATGGGTGCGTTCGACCAGCGTGATGGCGGCTTCACGGTCGACGTTGGGGATGTGGACGTCGATTTCGGCGGAGAGACCAAACCCGCCGTTGCCCAGCGGACCCATCGAAACAGTGATCGACACCGCAGAATCGCTGAGATCGACCTTGTCTTCTGCGCCGACGTGTTTGAGTGCCGAATGGAAGCATGCGGCGTACCCACCGGCAAACATCTGCTCCGGGTTGGTCGCACCTCCCGCGCCACCCATCTCCTTGGGGATCTTGACGTCCAGTACGAGGAGTCCGTCCTCGCTTTCGATATGGCCGTTACGGCCGTTGCCGGACGCCGTCACCGTGGTCGTGTAGATCGTGCTGCTCATGAGCTTCCCTCTCGTCGGGTTTCCATTCCAGGCTTACATCACGCAACTATATTGCGCACAATTAAATTGTGCAAAACTCACTGCTAGAATCGCCTGCGATGGTCGAACGGATCCCCGAGCTCGAGTTGGACAACCAACTGTGCTTTGTGCTGTACCGGGCAAGTCGCGCGATGACCCGCGCGTACGGCCCATGCCTGGCCGAACTCGGGATCACCTACCCCCAATACCTGACCATGATGGTGTTGTGGGAGGCCGATGAACCGCTCTTCGTGAGTGAGATCGGCGATCAGCTTCACCTTGACAGCGGAACCCTGACCCCGTTGCTCAAACGGTTACAGGACCAAGGGTTCATCGACCGGAAAAGGGACGCCGACGACGAGCGGCGAGTTCGCATCGGTTTGACCCGTGCCGGCCGAGAACTGCGTCGGGCAGCGACCATCGTTCCGCAGAAGATGGCGCGTCAGTACGATCTGACCCCGGCAGCGATACGCGAGTTGATGGCCGAACTCGGCGAGCTCGCCGATATGTTGGAGGGCACCACACCGGCCCTGGAGTGACCGCCGCACCCTCGCCCCCGAAAGGGGATTCGTCACCGGTGAGGATTCCCGATTGCCGGTTTCCTGGCGGGGCACGGTGTCGTCACATCCGGCGCCGAAATACGTGGTGTCCGGCGCGGACTGGCCGGCCCTGGTGGAGGCGCTGGGCTTGCGCCCGTCCCTTGATCTGCGCCGGAACCAGCCCGGACCCGCCAACTGCGACTACGCATCGATGCCACCTGGCGCTGGGCCGCCCAGATCGCCACGGCCTGGCAGACCATCCGCACCCGCCTTTGGATGACCGACAGCCCCTGACCAACCGACCACGAAAAGCTCACTGGCCCCGGGAAAGCCCACTCCACCCGGCGACCCGGGACCAATCAACCACGCCAACACGCCGAACCCACTACCCAGCAACACAATTCACCAGCAGAACGACGCCACCATCAACTCCGATGCAAAATCGAGGCTAGTGACCCGCGAGCGTACGTGAACTCCGGACCGCGAGCGGCGTGTCGACCAGCAGACGCGCACGCTCGCGGCGAAGGATCTCAGGCTTCCAGGACCGCCACTGCGGCGGCGGTGTCCTTCTCATGGGTCAGCGACAGGTGGATCGTCACGTCCTTGAGGTGCTCGGCGATGGCTCCGGTCAACCGGACCTTCGGCCGGCCCCACATGTCGGTGACCACCTCGATATCGCGATGGATACCCTCGGGCAGCATCGGCCGCTTGGAGAACCGTGATCCCGACCAGGCCTTGATCACGGCCTCCTTGGCCGCCCACCGCGCCGCGAGGTGACGCGCCGCCGACGAACTCTTGTCCGCGGCGTCGCGCCTCTCCCCCGGCGTGAAGGTCTCGGCGAAAACCGTTCCCGGCTGGTCGACCTGCTCGGCGAAATCCGGAATCGACACCAGATCGATCCCTACTCCAACGATGCCCATGCCCGAAACGGTATCCGACTGTCCTTCGCTCACTTCGAGTAGTGGTCGTCGGCACCCAGGCGTGCCTCGGGATCCAGCAGCATGGCCGCTTCCTGAGGCTTCTCCGGGCTGTCGCTGCCGAACCGGCGGTCGGCCGGCTTCTCGTACAGCGCAGGCCCACCGGCGATGGCCGAGGCCAACCGGTGCTGACCGTCCAGCACACGGGCATTGGCCCGGGCCTGGTAGTCGGTACGCTGATCGGCCGGTAGCGCGGCGATCAGAGCCTGCGGGTGCACCAGCGCCACCAGACCGGACACGTGGCCGAACCCGAGGCTGGTCACCAGACCGGCCTTGATCGGGAACTTCTCGCCCAGGTGCAGGGTCTCACGGACCCAGACGAAGTGCTGCGCATGCGACAGTTCGTCGTCGACACAGTCCAGGCTGCGGTTCGGCGGGATGACGCCGTCGCGCAGGATCTGGCACAGGCCCATCATCTGGAAGGCCGCCGCGCCGCCCTTGGCGTGCCCGGTCAGGCTCTTCTGGCTGACGATGAACAGCGGTGCGCCCTTCGACCGGCCCATCGAGGCCGCCAGCCGCTCGTGCAGCTCGGTCTCGTTGGGGTCGTTGGCCAGCGTCGAGGTGTCGTGCTTGGACACCACGGCGATATCGTCGGCGGTCACGCCGAGCTTGGCCAGCGAGCGGGCCAACCGCGACTGCGCGCCACCGCGACCCGCGCCCAGGGCGCCCAGGCCCGGAGCCGGGATCGAGGTGTGCACACCGTCGCCGAACGAGGAGGCGTAGCCCACCACGGCCAGCACCGGCAGACCCATCTGCACCGCTAGGTCACCGCGGGTCAGCAGAATCGTTCCGCCGCCCTGGGATTCGACGAACCCGAGCCGGCGACGATCGTTGGCGCGGGAGAACTTCGAATCGCTGATGCCCTTACCGCGCATCACCTCGGTGTCGGCGGTGGCCGACATGTCGCCGAAGCCGGTGATGGCCTCCAGCGTCAGGTCGTCATAACCACCGGCGACCACGAAATCGGCCTTGCCCAAGGCGATCTTGTCGACGGCCTCCTCGACCGACACCGCCGCCGTGGCACATGCCGCGACCGGGTGGATCATCGAGCCGTAGCTGCCGATGTAGGACTGCACGACGTGGCCCGCGAAGACGTTGGGCAGCACCTCCTGCAGGATGTCGTTCGGCTTGCTGCGTCCCAGCAGGTTGCCGTGGTACATCGTCTGCATCGAGGTCATGCCGCCCATGCCGGTGCCCTGGGTGCTGGCCACCAGGCTGGGGTGCACCCAACGCATCAGCTCGGCCGGGCTGAAGCCCGCCGACAGGAACGCATCGACGGTCGTCACCAGGTTCCACAGCGCCACCCGGTCGATCGAGCTGGCCATATCCGGCGTGACGCCGTAGACCTGCGGATCGAACCCGGTCGGGATCTGGGCGCCGACGGTGCGCGACAGCTTCACCTTGCGCGGCACCCGGATCTCGGTGCCGGCCTTGCGGGTGACCTGCCAGTCCGCGCTGTCCGGCACCGGGGCGATGATCGTGTGCTCCGGGTCGTACTTCACGAACTCGCGGGCGTCGTGCTCCGAGGACACCACGAAGGTGAAGTCCTTGTCCAGGAACACCGAGACCAGCAGCGGCGCAGCGTGATCGGGATCGATCGCGCCGTCGTCCACCCACTCGCGGATGCCGACCTTCTCGACCACGGCATCGTGGTAGCGCTCGACCAGTTCGGACTCGTCCACCAGGTCACCGGTCTCGGTGTCGTACCAGCCCGGCTTGGGATCGTCCTCCCACTTGACCATGCCGGTGGTCCACGCCAACTCCAGGACGCCGGCCGCGGACAGCTCGCCGGCGACCTCCATCTCGAAGCGGGTGCGCGACGAGCCGTACGGGCCGAGTTCGGCACCGCCGACGATCACCACCATGTCGGCCGGATCGATATCCAGGTCGTCCCAGGCCGGGGCCGGGGCTGCCTGGTAGCCACGCGGGGGCGACGGCAGCGCCCGGATGACACCGGTCTGGTCGTCCTCCTCGGACTCGTCGGCGGCGGAACCGGCCATGTCCTCGCGGGCCTTGGCGGCCAGCTCGGCCATATCGATGGCGATCTCGCCCAGCCCACCGGTCATGTCGACCTCGATCGGCTCGCGGGCGGCGGCCACCTTGGCGTCGATATCGCACAGCGACAACAGCATCGAGGCCATCTCGGCGGTCGTGTAGGTGGTCAGACCGGCCTCTTCGACGGCACCGACGATGGCGTCGTTGTGGCCCATCAGCCCGGTGCCCTTGGTCCAGCCGATCAGCGCGTGCGCCAGCGAAACCCGCTGGCTCCACGAGGATTCGGCCTTCCACCGGGTGACCACCGCATCGAGTGCGGCCTTGGCCTCACCGTAGGCGCCGTCACCGCCGAACATGCCGCGGTTGGGCGAGCCCGGCAGCACCACGTGCAGACGCGAGGCGATGTCGCGCTCGGCACCCAGATGCGACAGCCCGGCGATGAGCCGCTGCACGGCCCACAGCAGCACCTTCATCTCCATCTCGGAACGCGCACCCGCCTCGGACAGATCCCCGCCGACACGCGGTGCGGCGAACGGGAACAGCAGCGTCGGGTTCTGCGCATCCTTGAGGTGGATGGCCTTGGGGCCCAGGTTCTCGGTCTGCTCGCTACCGACCCACTCCACGAGCGCGTCGATATCGGAGTACGAGGCCATGTTGGCCGGCACCACCCACAGCGTCGCGCCGAAGCGGGCGCTGTCGCGGTACAGGTTGCGGTAGAACGCCAACCGGTCGTCGTCCAGGCGCGAGGTGGTCGCGATGACGGTCGCACCACCACCGAGCAGCTGGGCCACCACCGAGGCAGCGATAGAACCCTTCGAGGCACCGGTCACGACGGCCACCTCGTTGGCGTAGCCACCCTTGTCCGGGTTCTCCGCACCGGCGGCCGCGCGGCCGTACAGCGCGGCGTGCACATTGCGACCGGCCGCCAGCGACTTGCCCTGCCACCAGGTGGCCTGGGTGCCCACCACGTTGCCCGCGCCCTCGAACCGCTCCGACAGGCGCTGCCAGTCGGCATCGATCTCGCTCTCGTCGAGCAGCCACAGCCGGGCCAGATCCTCACGGGCACTTGCCCACCGGTCGTCGAAGACGACGGCCTTGCGGGCGTCGAACACCGGCGAGACCAGCCGCGGCCAGTCCGAACCGAGCTCGGTGGTCACCAGGTCGATCAGGTCGGCATCGCTGACGGTGTCCGGTGCGCTGACCGGGTTGTCGAGCCCGAGCTGGCCCAGGATGGTGCGGGCCGCGTTGGCCAGCACACCGTTGGGCCCGGTGACCTGCTCGGCGAATTCGCCGAGGGCCGCCGAATCCACCACACCGCCACCGGCGGCACCGGAGGACGGCAGGCTCACCGGGATGCCCTTACGCGCCCCGACCGCCTGCACGGCCGCATCGATGACCTTGTCGACCGAGGCCGCATCGGCGAGCGCACCCTCGTGTAGGCCGCCCATGTTGCCGCCGCGGACGCTGGAGCCCTCACGGGTGCCCAGCGCGACCTCGGCGGTCACGTGCTTGGCCCAGCCCGGTCCCAGTTCCCATGTCTTGGAGACACGTTCGGCGATGTAGGCCGGGCGCTTACCCGACGGGCCGAACACCGTGCGCAGCTGATCGTTGATCGAGTCGGACAGCACCGGGCCGAACGGCTTGTACGTACGGGCCAGCTTGGTCACCTGTGCCTTGAGGCCGGCCAGATCGGCCTCGGCCGCACCGTCGATGGCGCCGAGGTTCAGCTCGGAGCCGAGGTCCACCAGCATCTGGTTGCGCCGCGAGGACGCACCGTCGGTGATGGATTCGATGGAGTCCAGCGGCTCGATCTGGTCGAGGCGCATCTTCGCGGCCAGCGCGATCAGCACCAGCGTCGCATCGGAGGCGTCGAAGGTGATGTCGTCCGGTCGCGGGCCACCCGACGGCGCGACCGCGGGGGCCGGTGCCGCGGCGGGAGCCGCCGCTGCCGGCGCGGCCGCCGCCGAAGGCTCCGGTGCCGCAACCTCTTCGGGCTCGGGCTCCGGGTCGGTGTCCGTCGCGAAGAGCACCGCGGCGTCACGCTCGGCGTTGAGCACCTCGGTGGTGTTGTGCGAGTACTCCGGCAGCTTCAGCGTGTTGGTCGCCAGGCCCGCCACCGTCGGCGCGGTCTTCACACCGATCTCGACGAACCGCTCGATACCGAGGCCGCCGGCTGCTTCTTCGATGAACAGCAGGTCCTGGGTCTCGATCCAGCGCACCGGGCTGGCGAACTGCCAGGCCAGCAGCTCGATGACGACCTTGCGCATCAGCTCACGCGGACGCTCGTTACGCCAGGTGTCGTAGTCGGCGAGCACCTCGTCGAGCGGCTCGGCCGGCACCAGGTCCCGGATCTCCTGGATGAAGTCACGGTCCAGCGTGAACGGCCGCGGCACCAGGTTCGGGATGTACTTGCCGATCAGCAGATCCGGGTCGGCGTCGGTCGGCATGACCCGCTCCAGAGAGCGGCGGAAGTCGGCGACGCCGACCCGCAGCACCTCGGAGTGGAACGGCACGTCGATACCGGGCACAAGGATGAACGACCGCTTGCCACCGCTGATCTCGCGGCGCCGCTCGATCTCCTCCTCCAGCGCCTCCAGACCGCGCACGGTGCCGGCGATCGCGTACTGCGAGCCACGCAGGTTGAAGTTCACGATCTGCAGGAACTCACCGGTGCGCTCGGCGATCTCGGCGACGAACGCGGTGACTTCGTCATCGGGCAGGTCGATCTGCGACGGCCGGATGGCGGCCAACCGGTAATCCGAGCGGCCCTTGGCATCACGCGGAACGATGTCGTGCATCTTGGAGCCGCGGTGGAACACCACCTCCAGCAGCGCGGGCAGCTCGTACACACCGGAAACACAAGCCAGCGCGGTGTATTCACCGACGGAGTGACCGCAGGCGATGGCACCTTCGACGAACGCACCCTGCTCACGCATCTCGGCCACCTGGGCCGCCGCGACGGTCGCCATGGCGACCTGGGTGAACTGCGTCAGGTACAGCACGCCCTCGGGGTGGTGGTAGTGCACACCGGAGGCGATCAGGCTGGTCGGGTTGTCCTTGACCACATGCAGCACCGAGAAGCCCAGGGTCTCCCGGGTGAACTTGTCGGCGATGTCCCACACCTTGCGGGCGGCCTTGGACCGGGCGCGGACCTCCATGCCCATGCCCTTGTGCTGGATGCCCTGGCCTGGGAAGGCGTACACCGTCTTCGGCGCGGCCAGCTGGGCCGAGGCGGCCATCACCAGATCGCCGCCGACCTTGGCGGTCACCTCGATGATCTCCGCACCGCGGTCGATGCCGACGCGGTCGACGCGGAACTCGATCTCGTCACCGGGCAGCACCATGCCCAGGAAGCGCGAGGTCCAGCCGACCAGGCGGGCGGGCGGGGTGGCCCGGCCGTCGGTGGCGGTGACGACGTGCTGGGCTGCGGCCGACAGCCACATCCCGTGCACGATCGGGCCCTTGAGCCCCGCCAGCAGAGCTGCGGCCCGGTCGGTGTGGATCGGGTTGTGGTCACCGGAGACGACAGCGAACGCGCTCATATCGGTGGGCGCGGTCATCGTGACATCGCGGCGGCGACGACGGGGGGTGTCGGTCGCGTTGTCGGTCATCGCGCCACCGGCACGGACCGGATCCTCCAGTTCGGCCGCACCGGTGCGGCCGCGGATGGCGAACCGCTCCTCGAGGCGGGCCAGCTCGGTGCCCGCCGCGTCGGAGATGGTCACACTCACCGGGACGACCCGGCCGACCTCGGTGTCGACCGCGGCCGAAGCCGTTGCGGTGACGGTCAATTCGGCGGCGTCCTTGGGCATCGGTGCCAGCAGGTGGGCCGCGTGGTCCAGGTGCACCAGGCTCAGCAGACCCTCGATGACCGGGAAGCCGGCATCGGTGGCCGCCGAACCGATGGTGGCGAACACCGCGGGCCAGCAGCGGCCGACCAGGGCGTCGGGCACCAGGGTCAGGCCCGGGGCCAGCGGGGCGCCGAAGGTGGCGGTGACGCCGGTGTGGTCGGCGACCTCCTCCGGATCCCAGCCGACGGTCACGGTGGCGGTGTTGTCGACGACGGCGGGCAGCGAGTCCACCCCGTCGACGCCGGCCGCGATGGCCAGCACGGCGCGCATGGCCGCGGCGGCGTCCTCGGTGGTGACCACCGGCATACCACCGTTGACGGTGGCGGCCGGCAGCGTCAGCTTGATGTCGATCCAGATATCGGACAGCGGGACGCTCAGCGTCACACCCTCGTCGGTGAGCTCCAGGCGCGATCCGGTGGACGGGTGGGTGGCGGCGCGATTCTCGTTGATCTGCCACTCATCCGGGGCACCGATGCGGTGCACCGGGTTGATGGCGGTGCGCCCGGCCCACAGCACGTCGGGCGAATCCAGCACCACGGCGATCGGACCGGTGGCACCCGGGTTGGCCTGGCGGCGCGACACCACCGGAACCGGTGTGACGCCGGTGGCGACCACCTCGTCGATGGCGGCCTGCTCGAACCGGTCGAGCAACTCCCCGACGGGCTCGTCTACGCGGGTGATACCCGCGACGGCGGCGGTGCCCGGGATGATGCACACCTGATCGGCGGTGTAGCGGGCGTCATGCGCCTGCCACAGCGAGTCACTACGCCACCAGCGGCGGACGTCCTTGTCGATGACCGGGACGAAGTTGACCGGCTTACCCGGCGTCTTGCACAGCGTGACGAAGAACGGGACATCGGCCGGGTGCAGCTTGAGGGTCTCGGCGTCCGGGTAGCGGTTCAGCAGGGTGTCGACGGCTGCGGCCGGATGTTCCAGCAGCGCTTCGCCTTCCGGCGTCGCGGCGAACAGCGTGTCGATCGGGCCGGAGTCGTTGGGATGCAGCCGGGCCTCGGCACGCTTGAGCATCTGCTCGAAGCGCTCCCGCCAGGTGATGTCCAGCCAGGGTGAGTCGGCGGCCTTGGTGTCGGCGGTCGAATCCCCTTCGCCGATGGCCAGTTCCACGTAGCGGTCCAACCACTGCAGGTAGGTCATGCCGGCCACGTCGCCGAAGTACGGCTTCGCGGTGTCGGCCATCGCGGCGATGATCTCGTCGCGGCGCTCGGCGACGGCATCGGCGTCACCGGCGACCTCGTCGAGCAGGCGGCCGCAGCGCGATGCGGTGTTGTCGATCTCGTGGATGTCGGCACCCAGCTGGCTGCGCCCGGAGGCCATGCCGCCCTGGGCTTTTCCGGCACCGACCCACACGTCGGTGCCCTTGGTGTCGACCAGCAGCTGCTTGACGGCGGGTGAGGTGGTGGCCTCCAGGGTGGCCATCGCGGCGGTGCCGACCAGGATGCCGTCGACCGGCATCAGCGGGAAGCCGTAGTCCTGCGCCCAGCGACCGGCCAGGTAGTCAGCGGCTCGCTCCGGGGTGCCGATGCCGCCGCCGACGCAGATGGTGATGTTGGACAGCTTGCGCAGGTCCGCGTAGGTGGCCAGCAGCAGGTCGTCGAGGTCCTCCCACGAATGGTGACCACCGGCGCGGCCGCCCTCGATGTGGGCGATGACGTCCTTGCCCGGGACCTCGGCAGCGATCTTGATGACCGCCTTGATCTGGTCGATGGTGCCCGGCTTGAACACCACATGCGTGATGCCGATCTCGTTGAGTTCCTCGATGAGCGCAACGGCCTCGTCGAGCTCGGGGATACCGGCGGTGACGATCACACCGTCGATGGGGGCACCGGACTGGCGGGCCTTCTGCACGATGCGCTTGCCGCCGAGCTGCAGCTTCCACAGGTACGGGTCCAGGAACAGCGAGTTGAACTGGATGGCACGGCCCGGCTCGAGCAGCTGGGTCAGTTCGGCGACCCGGTCCTCGAAGATCTTCTCGGTGACCTGGCCACCGCCGGCGAGCTCGGCCCAGTGCCCGGCGTTGGCGGCGGCGGCGACGATCTTGGCGTCGACGGTGGTCGGGGTCATGCCGGCCAGCAGGATCGGCGAGCGTCCGGTCAGGCGGGTGAACTTGGTGGACAGCTTCACCGAGCCGTCGGGCAGGGTGATCGTGGAGGGCGCGTAGCTGGTCCACGGGGCGGGCACCTCGGGCACCGCGCCGACGGTGAACAGGCTGCGCTGACCGGAGCGGGTGGCCGCGGGCACGATGCCGATGCCCAGGCCGCGAATGACCGGCGCGGTCAGGCGGGTGACGGTGTCCGCGGGGCCGAGGTCGATGATCCAGCGGGCGCCTGCGGTGTGCAGGGCCTCGACATCGGCAACCCAATCGATGGGGCTGACGAAGATGGACTCGGTCATGCGGTGCGCCAGCTCGGTGTCGATACCGCACTTGGCGGCCCAGCGATCGACGAGTGCGACACCGTCGGCCAAGCGCGGGGTATGGAAGCCGACCTCGACCTGGATGGGGTTGAACACCGGGGAGAACACCGCGCCGCCGCGCGACTTGTTCTTGCGCTCGGCCTCTTCCTTCTCGGTGATCTTCGAGCAGTACAGCTCGAAGCGGCCGAGCTGTTCGGGCGTGCCGGTGATGACGACCGAGCGGCGGCCGTTGCGGATGGACAGCACGGGCGGCAGCACGGTGCGCACATCGGTGGAGAAGTCTTCGAGCAGCTCGACGATGCGGTCGGGGTCGACATTGGTGACCGACACCATCGGGCTCTTGTCACCGCGGCCGACCATCCCGCGACGGCGGGAGATCAGCGAACCGGCGGCGCCGATCAGCTGCAGCAGGGCGAGCAATTCGGCGTCCCGGGTGCCCTTGGCCTTCAGCGACTCGACGCCGAGGATGCCCTGCGAGTGGCCGGCCATCGCGACCGGCGGGGTGCCCATCAGGTCCAGGCCCTGGCGGGTCAGCGCCCGGATCGCGGCCATCTGGGTCAGCAGGATGCCGGGGCCGGAGATGGCCGCGGTGGTGAGCTGCTTGGTGTCGGGCAGCGGTTCCTCGGCGGCCAGCGCGCGCACCCACTGCAGCGGCTCGAAGCCGATCGGGCGCACCACGACGAGTTCGCGGGCCACCGGCTCCAGCAGCAGGGCGGCTTCACCGACGAGTTCGCTCAGTTCGGACTCGATGCCCGCGGAGCTGACGAGCTCCTCCAGGCTTTCCAACCAGGCACCGCCCTGACCGCCGAACGCGACGGCATACGGCTCGCCGGCGTTGAGCAGATCCACCAGTGCATGCGCGCCCCCCAAGGACCCTTCGTTGAGTCCGTTCTTACCGGCTGCCACCCTGTCGTGTTCGTTGATCGTCACGTCGTGTCTCTCCCTCGGTGCAGTCTTGTCACGCGATATCACTGGTCGTACTGGTCTGCCGCGTCGTCGCGGCGAGGAGGCCATCTGGGTCCCCCGGACCCAGATCTCCGAAAAGTCTGCGGTGATTCGGCGTTGAATCTCGGCTGGTCGGTGCTCGCCCCGACGGTCCGGGGACCCGCGCTACCGATTCCCGGGACAGTCCAGCGGACAGCCCAACCCCACTAAGAGTGTCATAAGAGCTAGAGCCATTTTCCGTCCCCAAATGGTTACTGGCGAGTTCTACGCCCGGGTAACCATGAGTTGCGTTACAGACGCCCGAACGACCGTGAAAGCTCAGCGGGACAAACGTCCTGCATGCAGGTGGTTACGGTCGAGTAGCTATAACTTCCCAGATCAAGGCGATGTTGTTATCAAATCGTTATATAAGAATTTGGCGGTTGGAACGCCGCTGGCGGGCCCGCGAGCGAGCCCGAAAAGAGGACACTTCGACCAGAAGTGTTCACCGATCCGCCGGGTGGCGCCGAAAAAGTTTGCTGGCAATTATTACTGATCAGTAAGTTTTGCCGGTTCGCATACCGCGCGATCAGGACTCCTCGCGCTGCTGCCACTGGCCACTGGCCATCAGGCTGGCGTTGAAATCGGAGATCTCGGTCACCAACCTGCGACGGAGGGCGCGTTCCACCTGATCGGCGATGACCGCGCGGGTGAACCCGGCAAAGTCGGACACCAGCCGGGTCATCTCGTCGATATTGCCCGCACTGGGCCGCATGGACCCGTAACTCTGCGCCACCGCCTGCTTCAGCGCGGTGATCGCCCCGGCGGCCATCACCTCGATGCTGCCGTGGGTGGCGTCGACAAGCTGCAGCACCACCTCGACATAACCGACGGGATCGGGTGAGCGTGCGATCGCCCGACCGATGACGTCACTGGTGAACTCCAGACCAGATCCGGCACGCTGCGCCAACCCCAGTTCGATCAGGCGTTGCCCCGCCGCACTGCGCGGGTCGATGTCGACCCGCGGTCCTGCCGCACCGTCGGACTCGGTGCCGGTGCGCAGGATGGCGTACTGCAACCCGAGCACCTCGGTCAGGTTGCGACCGGACCGCATGGTCTCGAAGAACTCCGCTATGTGCGCCGAGGTGAAACCGCGTGCCAACAGGTCGTTGATGGTCTGCAGCTGGGCCAGGTGGTACGCGTCGTAGAAGGCCGACCGCCCTTCGCGGCGCGGCGGGTCGAGTAGTCCGCGTTCCCGGTAGGCACGGATGTTGCGCGCACTGACCCCGGAGATCCGCGCGAGGTCCTGCAGACGGTATTCGGTCAGCGCCATGCGGCCGCCACCGCACGATAGCCCCCGAGATACACGGTCATGATCACACTGTAGCGCGCGATGGTGCAGTTTGAGCAAACTGAGAAACTGCTTTGAAACAGCAGTGATGCAAATTCAGGCAACGCGGTGAGCGATGTCACCGGAAAATGATTGGCAATTCATCCCACGAATTTGGGACCATGGACGGACTTCCCGCGACGAAAGGCCCCGACGTGCGTCCGTGGATCATCTGGGCGACCGGGCTCCTCGCCTATATCGTCGCGGTGCTCAACCGGACCACCCTCGGCGTCTCCGGCCTGGAGGCCGGCGAACGCTTCCATGCCGGCCCCAGCGTGTTGTCGACCTTTGTGGTGCTGCAGATCATCGTCTACGCCGGCGCGCAGGTGCCGGCCGGCGTGCTGTTGGACCGGTACGGATCCAAACTGCTCATCGTGACCGGCGGCGCCCTGATGGTCGCCGGCCAGCTCGCGATCGCCGTCACCGATTCGCTGGCGCTGGCGCTGGCCGCACGCGCCGTCGTCGGCCTCGGCGATGCCGTCACCTTCATCTCGGTGCTACGGTTGGTGCCGCACTGGTTCCCGGCGCGCCGGGTCCCGCTGCTCACCCAGCTCACCGGGATCAGTGGGCAACTCGGACAGATCCTTTCGGCGGTGCCGTTCCTGGCCCTGCTCGGCATCGGTGGGTGGACTTCGGCCTACCTGACGGTCGCCGCCTTCGCGGTGATCGCTCTGGTGCTGGCCGCCACCCTGGTGCAGAACACCCCGGACGGCAAGCTGGTCACCACCACCACGATGAGTGTGCGTGGGTCACTGGCCAGCGTCCACAACGTCTGGATGCGGCCCGGCACCCGGCTCGGGTTCTTCACCCATCTGGGCACCCAGTTCTCGGTGACCACCTTCTGTCTCATGTGGGGTGTCCCATACGTGACCACCGCACAGGGCCAGCCGCGCAGTGTGGCAGGCATGTTGCTGACCATCTCGGTGGTGACGGCGATTGCCGCCGGTGTGGTGCTGGGCATCCTCTGCGGCCGGTTCCCGCACCGCCGATCCTGGTTCGTGCTGGCGATCATCGGCAGCAACGCATTGATCTGGACGATCGTGCTGGCACTGCCCGGTGCGGCACCGCTGTGGTTGCTGATCACGCTGGTCGTGGTCATCTCGGTCGGTGGGCCCGGTTCGATGGTCGGATTCGATTTCGCCCGCACCTTCAATCCCAGTTCCACGCTCGGCACCGCGCAGGGCATGGTCAACATGGGTGGGTTCCTGGCCTCGTTGCTGCTGATGCAGGCCATGGGCCTGATCCTGGACGCCGCCGGTGGCTACTCCCCAGAATCCTTCCGGTTGGCGTGGACGCTGCAGTACCTGGTGTGGGCGCTGGCCGTCGTCGGCATCCTGGTCACCCGGCGTAAGACCCGGCGACAGCTGGGACTGCAGGGCAACGCGTCGGACCGCATCCTGCTGGAGACCTTCGAACCGCAGGCCGCGGGACGCTAGCCGGTCGCCTCCGTCACCGCGGCCGCGGTGTCGCAGTGCCCGATCAGCTCATGGCCGACGACCACGATCACCGGCGCCAGCGTCGTCACCAACAGGCATACCGAGATCGCCACCCCGGATGCCGCGAGCAGCACGGCACCGGCCAGCACCGCAGTGGCCAGCAGATTGAGCCCCAGATGTACCGCGCTGTGCGCCTTGAGCAGCAGGGCGTGCAGCAGGTAGACCAGCCACAGGTACACCCCGACCGGGACGGCGACGGTGGCCACGCAGGCCGCCGACCCCAACTCCGAGTGCTCCTCCAGGTAATAGGCGGCCAGGTGCAGCCCCGCGCCGGTGCCCACGATGGCACCGAACAACACGATCGGCAGATAGCCGAACCAGAACGACCGCTCCCGGTGCGCATGCAACAACTCGCCCGTCGGCACCATGAAGTACAGCCACCACATCCCGAAGGTCAGCCCCACCCCGGCGACCGCGACCAGAATCGCGTCGGTGCTCCAGCCGTGGTCATGCACGGCGGCCGTCAGGGTCGCCACGGTCCCGACGACCCCTTCGCCGAGGGCGATGATCGCCATCAGTCCGTACCGTTCGGCCACGTGATGGGCATGCCACGGGGTTCCGCCACCGCGCCGTTCGGCGATCACCGGACCGGCCATCTCGACCAGCGTCAGTCCGATCACCAGCAGGGCGGTCACCAACAGCCCGGTGTTGGCGATGATCACCGCGATCCATCCCACCTGGGCGATCGAGATGGCGGCGGCGTAGGTCAGACAGGCCTTGCGCCGGGCCGGATCCTGGCGGGCGGCGCGCAGCCACTGGGCGACCATCGCGACGCGCATCACCACATAGCCGGCGACCATCACCCGGTTGTCGACGTGCCCACCGTGCTCCAGCGAGGCGAACATGTCCGGCAGGCCGAGCGCCAGGATCACCACACCGACCATCTGCAGCATGGTCGTCAGCCGGTAGACCCAGTCGTCGGTGTCATAGGCCGACGCGAACCAGGTGAAGTTGATCCACGCCCAGCACACCGCGAAGGTGGCGAAACAGAACCCGGCCAGGCCCACCGCCACGTGACCGGCGGCGAACGCGTGCGCGAACTCCGAGGCCGCCACCCCGAACGCCACCACAAAGGTCAGGTCGAACAGCAATTCCAGCGGGGTCGCCACGCGGTGCGACTCGTGCGGATCGCGCCCGGACATGACGACGATGCCACTCGGCCGCGAACGCTGCACACCAGATGACGTCATATGCGCCCCCTCATCCCCGGCCGGCACCGGCACACCGATGCAACACGCTAGCGTGAACGGGTGCCGGTGACCGATCGAGCTCCCACCGCAGTCGGGGTCGTGCTGGCGGCCGGGATCGGCGCGCGGATCGGCGCCGACGGCAACAAGGCCTATCTGAGTCTGGCGGGCCGCCCGATGCTGGCCTGGTCCGTACAGGCCGTTGCCGACACCCCCGAGATCGACCGCGTCATCCTGGTCCACCGCCGCGGCGAATTCGACACCGCCGACCGCATGGTGCGCGAGGAACTACCCGGGCGGACAATCGAACTCGTCTCCGGTGGTGACAGCCGCCACGAATCGGAGTTCAACATGCTGCGCCATATCGCCCCCGATATCGAATCCGGCGCCGTCGACATCGTGCTCATCCACGATGCAGCGCGGCCGTTGGCCGGGCCGGCGATGATGCGGTCGGCACTGGAGACCGCGCGGCGCTTCGGAGGTGCCGTCCCCGCGGTCGAAGCCGTCGGGTTGGCCCGACCGACCGGCACCGGGCTGCAACCGCTGACCGAATCGGTGGTCCGGGTGCAGACACCGCAGGCCTTCCGCGCGGCCCCGCTGCTGGCGGCCTATCGTCGCGCCGACACCGAGGCCTTCGACGGCACCGACACGTCATCGTGTGTGCAGCATTTCACCGACACCGATGTACGGGTGTTCCCCGGCGCTGCAACCAATCTCAAGGTCACCTATCCACCGGATATCCGGCTGGCCGAGCATCTGCTCACCGGCACGCGATAACCGCCGCCAGCAGCGCTGCGTCATCGGGCAGGTCCGCCGCGACGGCATCGGCATCACCGGGCACCGTGACGGCGTCGGCCAGGTCGCCGGCGAGCAGCCGACCGATCGCGAACCCGTGCGGGTACTGCACCGACCGCAGCTGCGAACGATCCACCGTCGAGGTGATCGTGCCCTGCCTGTCAACCACTTTCACGGTGTCGGTCACCGGCAACACCGGGACCACCACTTCGGCTCCTCCGACGAGTGCCTGCACCACCCTGTCGACCAGGGACGCCGCCAGCAGCGGGTACCGGTGGTCGGCCAGCAGCACATGGGTCGTCCCGCGTTGTTTCAGCAGATCCGCCGTGG
This sequence comes from Mycobacterium sp. C31M, assembly GCF_053345865.1. NCBI lineage: Bacteria > Bacillati > Actinomycetota > Actinomycetes > Mycobacteriales > Mycobacteriaceae > Mycobacterium > Mycobacterium sp. C31M. The sequence continues at coordinate 46,703 of NZ_JBKFAX010000013.1, forward strand.
ACACCAAACACTCTGCCCGGCTTGCCGATTCATCGACCGCGACGATCTCCACGGCGAATCCCGACAGCGTCGTATCGACCTCGTCGGCCAGTCCCGCCGCGACCGGCACCACGATCTCGTGCACCACCGGGGCCAGCGCGCCGACGATCCGAAGCAGCGCGGACTGCCCCGCCAGCGGCGTGAACACCGCGGCCGGACGGTCCCCCGGCGGCAACGGCAGGATGGCGGAAAGTCTCACGGCGGTCAGGGTAGCCGGTGACCGGCCCGGAACCGCTGCAGGTATGACTGCCAGCTCCACCCGGCCAGGAAGTCGGCGGCCGCCCGGTACCCGTTGTCGAACAACGCCTCGACCTCGGCGTCGGTGATCCCGAAGTCGAGAAAACCGATATCCGTCGAGTCGACCCTGATCGTCCGCGCGCTGACCCACGGCTGGTTGAGATAAGCCTGATCGCGGCCGACCAGTACGGTGGTGATGACATCGTCGAGCATTCGGGACGGCCCCAACCGCCGCAACGGCGCCCAGGCCGGCAGCAGATGATCGGTGTCATTGGGCAGATTCGGCAGCACGGTGACACCGAAGCTGGGCCACCGCGGTGCGGCACCGTCGGACCGGTCCAGGGAGTCGATCGGGAAGTTGGACAGCAGCCCGCCGTCGACGAGCGTGGACACCCGCCCGCGGACATCGGCCAGCGGCACCGGGCGAAAGTAGAACGGGATGGACATCGATGCCCGCACCGCATCGGCGACCGACTGCTCGTCCGGGTCCAGACCGTAGACCCGGCGATAATCCCAGGGCAGCCGCACCAACTGTCCGGTGGTGATATCGGCGACGGTGACCACCAGCTTGTAGCGCTGCTCGGGTGCGAGCTGGTCATCCTCGATCGCCAGATCCCCGAAGGTACCGACGCCGAGGTTGCGCAGTTGGCCGCGCAACCAGTCGTGCGCGTAGTCACCCTTGTAGATGCCGCGCCCGCGGGCCAGCGCCAAGGACGGGCCCACCACCGGAACACGGCCGATCAGCGTCGGGTCGCGGAACTTGCGGTACTTCAATTCCAGCGCAATCTCTTTGAACTCACCGCCGGACAGTTGCGGTCCCGCAGCGACAAGAGAACCCACGATCGAGCCCGCCGATGTCCCGGACACCCGCTGGGCAAGGCAGCCCGCGTCCAGCAGTGCCGCGACGGCACCGATCAGACCGATACCCTTGACTCCCCCGCCGGAGAGGACGAGGTCGGCCCGGGAGGCGCCGGCTACACCGGGTCGAATGCCGAGATCAGCCAGCTGTCGTCGACCTTCTTGAGCCCCACCTTGACCGCACTGGTGGAGAACGAACCGTCCGGGTTCTCCGTGCTGGTGGTGGTCTGGTTGAGGAACACCAGCACCACTGCCGAATCGGGCTGCAGCTCGACCAACGCGGCATTCACGATCGCGGCCGTCGTCGAGACCGACTTCTTGGTCGCCGCCGGCGCGACGATCTGCTCGGTGAATTGGTTGTAGTAGTTCAGGAAATCACCGGTCAGATGTGTTTTCGCATCGGTGAAATCCTGATCCAGGCTCTCCGGGGCATAGGACAACATGGCCACCGTGCCGTCCTTGGCCGCGGTCAGAGCGGCATCGGCGGCGGCGGCGTTGGTCGCCCGGTCCGGCACGAACTGGGTGGCGTAGAGCCAGCCCGTCACCCCGCCGGCCACCGCGAGCAGTGCAACCAGCACCAGTGCCACGATATGGCGTCGGGCCTGCTGCAAGACTTTTCGGCCACCCCGCGCGGGAACGCGCGCTGCGGGCACGGTGGTCGGGCCGGTGTCCTCGGCCTCGTCCGCCGCGGTGTCGTCCGCTTTATCCGCCGCGACGTCCTCGATACGGTCTGCCTCGATATCGTCGGCGTCGAGGCGGATGTCCTGGTCATTGGGCACGGTCACGGCGCAAACTCGACTTTCGCCATCTTGATCTGGTCTCCGTCGCGGGCGACGCTGACGATCAACCGCCAGTTGCGCGGATTCTCTTTGGCACCTTGGGCATTGGTGATCGTCGAATTGGCCGCGACCAACACATCGGCGGTGTCCTCGGTCTTGGACTGCACGGCGGTGGCGGACACCGTCGCCTCCGTCACCACCTTCGAGGACTCGGCCACCTTCGTGAACTCCTCGGCCTGGCTCGCGAAATCCTCGCGGAACTGTCCGGTCGAGTTGTCCAGGATGCGCTGCACATCGGCCCCGGCGCTGGTGAAGTTCAGCGACATCAACGACACCACGCCCTGCCGGGCCGCCGCCGAGAAGTCCGCGTCGAGCTGGCGCTGGTGGTCGGCCGCTCGATGCTGCCAGACGATGAAACCACTGAACGCGGCCAGCCCGGCGATCGCCACCACCGCCAGGACGACCGCGGCGACCTTGGCCAGTCCCGGCAGCCGCCCGGAGCGCGCAGAGGATTGCGGCTCATCGGGTTCGGCGACGTCGATCTCAGTGGCATCGACCTCGGTGGCATCGACCTCGGTGGCATCGACCTCGGTGGCATCGACCTCGGTGGCCGACTCGGTGAGTTCGACCGCGGAGCTGCCGTCCTCCGTAGACCCTCCGACCGCGGGCTCGGCCTTCGCCGCCTCTTCAGCCTCTCGACGCAGCTTGATGGCGCGCGCGCGGGCCCTTGCCGCGACGGCTGCCGCCTCGGCTTCGGCGGCCTCGGCCTCCGCCTCCTCGGCAGACAGGGTGAGGGCATCGGCCTCGGTGGCGTCGGGCGACGTTGCCCCACGCTTTCGGCTCAGCATCCTGTCCTCCAACAGCAAACGAGAATGACATTTCCAATCTCGACCATCAAACCGACGATACCTCATGGCTGAACCGCCGGAAAATGTCTTTCTTCCTGCGGAAATACTATTCACAAGCTGTGCGTACGCTCAGCTTTTCCCGGCCTGCAAGCGATCCTTCATCACCTTGCCGGTCGCGTTCAGCGGCAGCGTCTCGAGAAACTCTACGTACCGCGGGACCTTATATCCCGCCATCCGGTCGCGACTCCAGCCGATCAGATCGGCCTCCGACAGTCCGGTCTCACGCAGGACCACGAAGGCTTTGCCGACCTGACCCATGCGTTCATCCGGCACCCCGATCACCGCGGCCTGCCGGACGGCGGGATGTTCCAACAGGAAGCCTTCGATCTCGGCGGGGTACGCGTTGAATCCCCCGACGATGAACATGTCCTTCTTACGACCGACGATCTTCAGCCGTCCGGCCACGTCGAATTCGCCGAGATCCCCGGTGTGCAGCCAGCCGTCGGTATCGATGGTGTCCGCGGTGGCCGCCGGGTCGTCCAGATAGCCCTGCATGACGCTGTACCCGCGCACCAGCACCTCGCCATCGTCGGCGAGGCGCACCTCGACACCGTCACACGGCAGACCGGCGGTGGTGGCGATATCGGTGAACGAGTCGCCAGGGCGCGACAGCGTCACCGTGCCGGCCTCGGTCAGTCCGTAACCGGTGGCGAGCGTCTGGAACGGCAGTTCCTCGTGGACGCGGCGGATCAGCTCCACCGGGATGTCAGCCGCTCCGGTCACACCGGCACGCAGGGTGGCCAGTCGCTGTTTGTCCTCGACGGCCAGCAGCGAGTGATATAGCGTCGGCGGGCCGGGCAGCATGGTCACCCGCTCGGTCTCGATGAGATCGACGACGGCGGGCACATCGAGCACCGAGACCGGCAGGATGGTCGCGCCGCGGATCAACGAGGAGATGCACCCCGCCTTGTAACCGAATGTGTGGAAGAACGGGTTGACGATGAGGTAACGGTCACCCTCGCGCAGATCGGCCAGATCGCACCATTCGGTGTAGAGCCGAAGCGTCTGTCGATGATTCATCATCACGCCCTTGGCCCTACCGGTGGTGCCCGACGTGTAGATGATGTCGGCGGTATCGGTACCCCGCAGCCCGGCTGCCACGTACGGGCGCCCACTGCCCAGGAAGTCCGAGGTGATCTCGATGGCCGGCACGCTGTCGGGGACAGCGAATTCCTGTCCCAGGAAACCGTTTTGACGCAGTACCGCCTTGGCGCCGCTGCGGGTGATGATATCGGCGGCCTCGTCGGCCTTGAACCGGGTATTGACCGGGACGACGACACCGCCGGCAGTGACGAGGCCGAACGCCGCGATCAACCAGGCTGCGGAGTTCGGCGCCCAGATCGCCGCCCGGTCACCACGCTCGATGCCGAAGTCAGCGAAAGCGCCTGCCGCCGTGCGTATCCGGTCTGCCAGTTCGACGTAGCTGAGCCGGAGCGGTCCGTCGACGACCGCTTCGGAGTCACCGAAGCGGTCGCCGACGCTCAAGACCATCTCGGGGATGGTCTCCCATTGCTGGTGGTAGGTCACGCCGTGATGAGTCGACCCAGGTTGCCACCCATGATCTTGGCCTGGTCCTCGACGGCCAGGTGCTCAAGAGCGGTGATGTAGTGGGTGGGCTCGGCCAGGCCCTCCGGGTGCGGCCAGTCGGAGCCGTACAGCACCTGATCGACACCGATCAGGTTGATCAGATCGTCGATGCCCTCCTCGTAGAACGGGCTGACGTAGATGCGGTTCTTGATCTCTTCCATCGGGTTGCCCAGGAACGCCTCGGGGGCCTTCTTGTACACCTCGGACATGGAATCCAGTAGCGGGAACATCCATTTCGAGCCGGCTTCGACGATGCCGACCTTGAGCTTCGGATGCCGGAACAGCGCACCGTGGATGACCCAGGACGCGACGGCATCCTGAATCGGGCGCCATTCGTTGAGGATCGACATGGCGTTGGTCTGGAAGGGCAGCATCTCCTGTGCGGCGCCGTCCCATTCGGAGGTGTAGCGCGAGTAGCCGCTGTCGGACGAGTGCATACCGACGAAGATGTCGTACTCGACACAACGCTCCCAGAACGGGTCGAACTCGGGCAGCGCGAACGAGCGCGGGCCGCGGAATCCGGGCACCGGAGCGGGACGGATCAGGATGGCACGGGCGCCACGCTTGACCGCCCATTCCAGCTCGTCGATCGCCTTCTCGACGATCGGCAGAGTGATGACCGGCGTGGTGTAGATGCGATTCTGGTAATTGAAACCCCACACCTCGTGCAACCACTCGTTGAGGGCGTGGACGATGACGTGGATGGCGACCGGGTCGTCGGACAGCCGCTCCTCGATGAGGCTGGCCAGGGTCGGAAACATCAGGCTGCGGTCGACACCGAGTTCGTCCATCACCTTGATGCGGGGCTCGGGCTCGAAGAAGGCCGGGATCGCCTTCATCGGCTCACCGAACAGCTCGCGCTTGCTCTTGCCGTCGGGATTGCCGAACTTGAAGTATTCCTCCCAGGCGCCCGGCTTGGCGACGACCGAGAAGGTGGGGTTGGGGATGTAGTTCGAGATCTGCCCCTTGAGCGCGATCTTGGTGCGCCCGTTGATCTCGACGTACTGGACGATGTCCTTGTACTCCTTGGGGAGGTACTTGGTCATGGCCTCCGGCGGCTCATACAGATGGTTGTCCGCGTCAAAAAGCGGAAACGGAACGTCGACGCGATGCGACAGCTGACCCATGAGATGCTCCTTTTCGGTTCATGAGAATCATATTCTCAATCTCGCGCGATCGCAATGCCCGGACGCCTCGCGGCACGCGCGGTAATGACGTTCCGCTGCATCGACACCGCCGACCCGGCAGGCGGTCAGGCCCGCACGCTCTGCCGGACCAGATATTTCTGCACCTTGCCGCTGGCAGTGCGTGGGAGGTCGGCGCCGGCAGCGACCTCGTGCAGTTCCTCGGGCCATTTCTGCCGCGCCACCCCGGATCGCTCGAAGTGTTCGCGCACCTCGCCGAGGCTCGGCATGGCCGCGCCCGCGCGGATCCGCAATACCGCGGCAACCCGTTCGCCAAGGCGGTCATCGGGGGCGGCCACCACGACGGCCTCGATGACGGCCGGCATGGCCAGCAGGACCTCCTCGACCTCGAGGGCGCTGATGTTCTCCCCGCCGCGGATGATCAGATCGGCGGTGCGGTCGGTGATGGTCAGATAACCGTCGGCATCCAGGACGCCGATATCGCCGGTGCGGTACCAGCCGTCCTCGTCGAACGCTGTGGCCGTCAGCTCATCGTCGGTGTAGCCCAGACACAGATCGGGCCCTCGACTGAAGATCTCGCCATCGGGGCCGAGCCGGATCTCGACCCCGGGCCGCACATCGCCGTCGGTGAAAAGCCGCTTGTCCTCCGGCGCCGAGGCTCCCGAGCCGGTGATCGACGGGTGCTCGGTACTGCCGTAGGCGCGGAAGACGAACAGGCCCAGATCGGCCAGCCGTCGGGTGACGGTCGCGGGTACCGTCGACCCGCCGAGGCCCACCGTCGTGAACTTCGCCAGGTGCGCCTCGGTGAACCCGGGGTGGTCCATCAGGCTGGTGACGAAATAGGGCGGACCACCACCGATGGACAGTCCCTCGCGCTCGATCAGGTCCAGCACCTTGCCCGGATCCCACACATCGCACAGGTCGATCGGCGCGCCTTCCAGCACCGGGATCAGGAACGCCCCGAGCATGCCGATGAAGTGGCCGACGGGTGTGGCGGTGAGCTGGCGCCCCCGGTCGGGTGGGTAGTTGTCCAACAGTTGGCGGGTCTCGAAGGCCAGTGTCTGGTGACTGTGGATGACCCCCTTGGGCTGTTTGGTGGTACCCGAGGTGAAGGCGATGAGCGCCGGGGACGACGGGTCCGCGGGCAGCGCACCGGTCAGCGGTTCGTCGGCGAACAGCTCATCGAACGAGGCCTGCCCGACCAGCCCGACGATCGGGATATCCGCGCACAGATCGGGTTGGAACGTCATCCGGCCGAACTGCTCGGTGGTCAGGAACACCTTGGGCCGCGCGGTGGCCAGGATGTGACCGAGTTCCTTGCGCCCGTAGAAGTGCACGATGGGCACGGTCACCGTCCCCAGCAGCGCCGACGCCCAGAAACAGACGGCAGCCTCCATCCAATTGGGCAACTGCATCGCCACCACGTCGCCCGGCCGCACACCGCGGTGGCGTAGCCCGCCGGCAAGGAAGCGGGCCCGTCGTTCGACATCGGCGAAGGTGCCGCGGTACGGGCGCACCTCGGAGTGCACACAGAAGCCGGCGTCAGGACTGGCCGACAACCCCTCGGCCAGCATCTGGCCGAGCGTCTCGGGCCGCCACCAGCCCTGCTCGATATAGCGTTCGGTCAGCTCCGCGGGGATGCAACGCACGCCGGTGATGCTATTCTCAGCCTACGAGAATGCCAATATCGCATTCGGAGAACATAATGGTTCGGCAGGTCAGCCGGTGGCCAGTTCCCTGATCGGATCGGCACCATCCCAGCCTTGGGCGGCCTGCCGGACGAATGCCGCCATACCCGCGGACGCCTCGGTCAGTTCCATGATCTCGACGATCGCGGAGGGCGCACCGACCGGTTCCACGTAGGCGAAGCGGACACCCTGCCCCTGACCGCCGGACCAGACCACCGGCCAACCGGCTGCCTCGACGGCCTCCATGGTCGCGTCGAAATCCTGGGTCCAGTAGGCGAGTTGGTGGAACTCGCCGGCACCGGCGGCCAGGAACTCGGTGAAGATGCTCGGGGTGTCATCGGCCTGCTGAATCACCTCGATCTGCAGATCGCCGCTGTTGGCCAGCGCCAGCGACAACGTCACCGCGCAGGGATCGCCACGGTAGGTGACCTGCTGGGGTAGACCCCGCATCACGAACCAGGGTCCCACTCCCAGCGCCACCCACCCGGCCAGTGCCGCATCGAGATCGCGGACGACATAACCGATCTGGCGCACCGGACCGGGTAGGACGGGAGATGGCGGCATATCGGCACGCTAACCCACGCAGGCGCGCTCCGTGCCGAATCGCTTGAGCCGAGATAGCCGATCGGCTACCCTGAAGCAATCGAGTAGCCGAACGGCTACCCCGCCGTGGTGCTGCGAGAACCCTTGCGGCCCATGGTGACAGCTTGATGCGACGGGCAGGTGCCGATGACCACCATGACCACCCGCGGCCAGCGGATCATGCTGTGGACGGCCCCGCCGGCCATGGCGCTGTTCGCACTCGCCTTCGTCCTGTTCCCGGTGTTCTCCCCACCACTGTCACCGACACTGACCCCGGAGGAGGTCGCCGCCTTCTTCCGGGACCACAACACCGGCATTCTGGGCGTCGTGATCCTGTGCAACCTCATCGCCGGATCCCTCGTCCCGATCTTCGCCGTGACCGCGGTCCAGATGTCACGAACGGCTACCTCCAGCAGCGTGTTCAGCTATGCCTACATCATCTGCGTCGGGGCCGGCACGACATGTTTCATCCTCGCCGACTATTGCTGGGGGGTCGCCGCCTTCCGGCCCGATCGCGACCCACAGTTGATCAGCCTGCTCAACGATATGGCGTGGTTCTTCTTCATCGCACCGGTCGGCACGTTCGTCGTGCAGAACCTCTGCCTGGCGGCGAGCATCTATCTCGATGCCCGGCCGGACCCGGTATTTCCCCGCTGGGTGGCCCATTTCAACATCGCCACCGCGGCACTGCTGGTGCCCGGCGCGTTCTCGGTGCTGTTCACCTCGGGCCCGCTGGCATGGAACGGTGCACTGTCGTTCACCGTGCGCACCGCCGTGTTGGCGACCTATCTGACGGTGATGTTCCTGGTTCTGCTGCGCGTCGTCGACCGCCAAGACCAGGAACACCAACCCCGCGAACAGGAAACCCTGGTATGAGCCAGGTCATCACCACCGTGGGGCCGGTGTCCGGCCACCGGAACCCCAAACTCGACCAGTGGCTTGCGTTCTGGACGGTGCCGTTCTTCTTCACCCTGTTCGGAATCGTCTTCGTCCCGCTGAGCTGGATGATGCCGCCGCGCTCACCGAGCGGTTCGCAGGCACAGATCGTCGAGTTCATGCAGTCACCCAACCTGCTGATCGCCTGCGCCATCCTGACGGTGTCGTTCGGCCTCGCTCCGCTGTCCAATGCGGTGTATCTGAGTCAGATCAAGCGCATGTCGGTCAGTCCGGTGCTGCGCTACTCCATGATGGTCGGCTCCATGACCGGCGCGATCGTCGGGATGTTGTTCCCGATGTTCTGTTTCGGCCTGGGCGCGTATCGATCCGGCTACGAACCCGAGATCCTGGCCATGCTGTACGACTTCGGTTACCTGGCGTACATCGGTTCGCTGGGCTGCTTCTGCGTCATGTGGATGGCCTTCGGGCTGGCCATCATCCTGGATCGTAATGGCGTGCTGCCGAAATGGCTCGGGTACTACACCGTGTGGCAGTACGTCACCGAACTCATGGCCGCGCCGGTCTGGATCTCCAAGTCGGGCCCGTTTGCCTGGAACGGGTTGATGACGTTCTGGTTCGCGATGGTGCTGTACGTGTCGTGGCAGATCATCGTGTACGTCTGCATCTATCGGTCGATCAAGAACCAACCCACCGCGAGCGTGGTCGGATGACCGAGGTCGCGGTCGACAACGCGCCACCGAAACCGCAGCTGCGCAACCGCATTCCCGGCGAGTCGAGCATGTGGTTCTTCGTCATCGGCGACCTGCTGATCTTCGGCGCCTACTTCGTCGCCTACGTGTATTACCGCGGGCAGGATCAACAGCTCTTCCTGGAGAGCCAGGCGCGCATCAATCTGGACATCGGCGCGGCCAACACCGTCGTCCTGCTCACCAGCTCGCTGTTCGTCGCCCTGGGCACATCCGCTGCACGTGCCGGCCGCACCGCAGATGGTGTGCGGCTGTTCGCAATCGCGCTGGCCATCGGGGCGGTGTTCCCGGTGCTGAAGATCTTCGAGTACGTGCCCGAGATCGCCGCAGGCGTCACGCCGGGCACCAACCTGTTCTTCATGTACTACTTCGTGATGACGGGACTGCACCTGTGTCACGTCATGCTCGGGCTGGTGATCCTCGCCTTCGTCATCGCCAATCTGCGGGCGAAGCCCAACATCTCGTTCTTCGAGACCGGCGCCACCTACTGGCACATGGTCGACCTGCTGTGGCTGGTGTTGTTCGCCCTGCTCTATCTGATGAGGTGACCGTGGCAGTCTTGTTGCGCAATCGGTTGGTGACGGTCTGGGCGGTGCTGACCCTGGTGACCGTGGTGTCCTGGCTCACCGCACGGGACGGCGGCGCATCCCATGTGCTCAACGCGACGGTGACGGTGACGGTGCTGCTGATCGCCGCGGTGAAATCGCAGTTGGTGATCTGGTACTTCATGGAGGTCCGGCACGCGCCCGGCTGGCTGCGGGTGACGACCGGCGCCTGGGTTGCCGGGCTGTTTGCGCTGCTGCTCGGTTTCTACTTCGCCGGGTTCTGAGGCGCCACGGACGGACCCGGGCCCGACCGCACCTTGCCGGTCGCCGCCTCGAAGCCGCTGCCGGCCAGATCACCGAAGATCTCTTCCAGCGGCAGCGCTTCACCTTCGAGTTCGCGCAGCCAGTGCTCCACGAACTCCAGCGTCTCGGCATGCCCCGCGGACATCCCCAGGGCCTGCTCCATGACCAGCGCCCACGACAGGCTGGTACCGATGACCGCCCACACCACCGGCGGCACATCACCGGGATCCACGCCGTAACGTTCCAGCGCCGCGCCCATCGCCACGCGTTGCTCCTCGCGGAAACGTTCAGCGTAGTAGCTGATCTCGGCGCGCAATTCCTTGCGATGGTTGGCCAGCCCCATGAACTCCATGGTCAGCCGGGTGGAATCCGAATCGGTACTGAACAGCCAGATGGCTCGCAGCGGCTGCGCCGACTTCAGCGCCGCCTCCAGCACCACCAACCCCTGCTCGGCACGTCGCCGGAACACCGCCAGGAACAGTTCGTCCATGGTGCGGAAGTAGTAGTGCACCAATTGGGGTTTGAGACCGGCGCGCTCGGCGAGTCGCCGCGAGGTGACCGCCGCATAACTCTCGTCGATCATCAGGGCCTCGGCGGCGTCGAGCAGCACACCCCGGTTCTTGGCATCCGGTGCGCCGATTCTGCGTGCCGTCGACATCGCGCCTCCATCCTTGCTCGCAAGTGTGCGGGTCGCTCGCCGGATGATATCGACCCTCCGGATGTGACCTTGACCACGACTCTATCCACATGCTAAGCAGGTGCACAGCACTTTCAGGCAACAACCCTCCACGGCAAGGACTCTGCACCGCAGAAATCCCGCCGATGTTCACCCCACCCCACAGCCCGGGAGATCACACCCACAATGAGCGAATACGCGACGCTGGACTTCCTCACCGACCAGTCGCTGGTACCCAACCCGTACCCGTACTTCGACTACCTGCGCGAGCAGAACCCGGTGCTGCAGGTTCCACCGTGGGGCTGTTACGCCGTCACCGGCTACGAGGAAGCGGTCGCGGTCTACAAGAACACCGACGCGTTCTCCAACGCGGTGGCACTCGGCGGCCCCTTCCCGCCGCTGCCCTTCACACCCGAGGGCGATGACATCTCCGAACAACTCGAGGCGCACCGGCACCTGCTGCCGATGTTCGAGCACATGGTCACCATGGATCCACCGGATCACACCAAGGCCCGCTCCCTGTTGAACCGGCTGCTCACGCCGCGCCGGCTCAAGGAGAACGAGGACTTCATGTGGAAGCTGGCCGATGTCCAGCTCGACGAGTTCCTGGACAACGGCCAGTGCGAGTTCCTGGCCGAGTATGCAAAGCCGTTCTCGCTGTTGGTGATCGCCGACCTGCTCGGCGTCCCTGAGGAGGATCACCAGCAGTTCCGCACCAAGCTCGGCGCCGACCGCCCCGGCGCCCGGGTGGGCTCGCTGGAGCAGGAGGTCGTCGACGAGAACCCGCTGCAGTTCCTGGACGACAAGTTCATCGCCTACCTCGAAGACCGTCGGGCCAACCCGCGCGAGGACGTGCTGACGTCGCTTGCCACCGCGCTCTACCCGGACGACTCGGTGCCCCCGGTGATCGAGGTGGTGCGCTCGGCAACCTTCCTGTTCGCCGCCGGACAGGAGACCACCACCAAGCTGCTCAGCGCCGCCATGCGGGTGCTCGCCGAGAACCCCGAGGTGCAGCAGAAGCTGCGTGACGATCGCAGCCTGATCCCCACCTTCATCGAGGAATCGCTGCGCCTGGAGAGCCCGGTGAAATGCGATTTCCGGTTGGCCCGCAAGACAACCGAAGTCGCCGGCGTGAAGATCCCGGCGGGCTCCCCGGTGATGGTGCTCCCCGGCGCGGTCAACCGCGACCCGAACCGTTTCGACAATCCGCACGAGCTGCGACTGGACCGTAAGAACGTACGCGAACACATGGCGTTCGGCCGCGGTGTGCATTCCTGCCCGGGTGGCCCACTGGCCCGGGTCGAGGGGCGGGTCTCCATCGAGCGGATCCTGGATCGGATGGGTGACATCACCGTCGACCCCGAGAAGCACGGTCCCGTCGGCGATCAGAACTTCAACTACGAGCCGACCTTCGTGCTGCGCGGGCTCACCGAGCTGAACATCAACTTCACCCCGCTGGGCTGAGACTCCACGGACGACGAAATCGCTGCTACCACAACAAGGTAGCAGCGATTTCGTCGTTCGAAGGCTATGCGGGTCGCATATAGAACGGCATCTCGATGGTCGGCCACTGGTTGCGCCCGCACGACCCGCTCGGACCGACGGTCTTGTCGTAGCCGGTGTATTCGGTGGCGAGCGCGTCGACATGCCCATCGGCACCGACCGGGTAGAACTTGTAGGTCTGCAGCCCCTCGACCGGGACACCGTCGGCGCAGAAGCGCCAACCCGGCACCTGCCGCTTGACGTACCACAGGCCGTTGGTGGTGTAGATCGGCGCGGACCACCCCGCATCGCTGGTCACGGTGCCCGCGCAATCCACCGGCGAGACGCAGGTGGTGGAGATGGTCCAGGTGCTTCGCGTCGACGGCTGGTTCTCCCGGCGTTGATTCACCTGCGCCCATTCACCGTTCGACGATGTGAGGAAGGTGCCGTTGATTCCCCAGGCAGGGTCGGCGACCGCCGTGGCCGGGCAGCCGAGCGCCACAGCGGATGCGAGAACGGCCCCGAACACCGTCAGCTTGTTGGCAGGCACAGGTTCACCCCTCTGATGCGATTGTGACGTTCCCCCGCCAGAGGATATCTCCGGGGTGAACAAACCTCTCCGAAATAGAGAATTTCGTTTCCCTTTGTGCGAGAGTAGAAGACGTGCGTGTGACCGTTCTTGCGAGCAGTGCGTTGATTGCGGCCGGCCTGATCGTCGCCCCGCAGCCGGTCCCGCCCCGCGCCGCGGCGGGACCGCAGACCTGCAACGACGCGTTCTGCGTGCCCGGCATCAACCCGCACGCCGTACTGGGTGCCCCCTGCTTCAACACCACGTACTTCGTCTTCGGCGTGGATGCCCGCAACAACTGGGGTCGGCTGGTGTTCTGCGGATCGCCGCGCCGGTACGAGCCCCGTTGGTTCCGGTCCCCACCGATGGTCGGCATCCGCGAAGAGCACAGCCTGTGCATCAACGAGAACAATTCCGTCGCACAGGCTCCCGACGGGCTGTTCCTCAGCTGTGTGTCGATGAACGGTGACACCCGCTGGCGGCGCGGCGACTCCTGACACCGGGACTACCAGCTGCGCAGCGAACACAGCGCGCCCTTGGGTCCACTGTTGGTCTTGACCACCACACCATCCACGGCCAGCGTGCACTTCATGGTCGGCGGCGCCAAATTGGGCGACTCCCCCGACTGCACGGTGACCATCGCCCACAGTTCCGGGTCGGCCAGCATCGCATCGAACACCCACGGCCGGTCGGGTGCGACGTCGACATCGGCACGCGGGCTGAACTCATACGGGTTGTGGCTGTAATCCGACCAGGTCGGCGGGTCGGCCTCGCGGTAGTAGATGTGCACGAAGAAGGGCGCATCGGTGGTCACGGTGTACTGCACGTGGTGCAGTGGCGGCGGTGGCGGCAACGGCTCCGCCGACACCGGAGCAGCGGCCACCACGGCGAGAACGACGGCGGGCAAGGCACAGCCGATCATCGGGCGCATATCACATCCTCGTCAGGTGGAACGGGTACACGAAGGAGCCGCCCGGCGCACCGTCACATCCGACGGCAAAGCTCGAAACAAGCTCTCCGGCAAGGGTCTTCTCGTCCCAGGTGTACACGTCGCGGGTCGGGATCACGGGCCCGTAATAGATATCGCCGCAGCGCAGCCCGAACGGCTCGTCGATGATCATCGTGTAGCGACCGTCGACCAGTCGGGCGTCGGCGTGCGAGTACTTCGCCTTGGCCACCGGCTGTGGAACGGTCAGGATGTTGATGCAGTCCGGGACGTGGCCGCCGCGCCCGTCTGGGCACGGCGTCACTGCCGACCATATCCAGGTGTGGAAGTCCCGGCGGTCCGGGATGTGCACGTCGTAGTTGCCCAGATACATCTGGGCCTGGGCCGGCGGGGCGCCGGTGACGGACATCGCCACGGCGCCCACCACGGCAGCCATCCGCGCGAGACAGACTGTCCACCTGCTCATGTCGGCATCAGCTCCTGCCAGCTGCTCGCGGTCTTGACCAGATCCGACTGCTGGTACAGCCGACCGTCGGGACCCATGTACTCACCGGTGCGCGGGTTGTACTTGGCGACCGCCACCGACGGTCCGGGCGACGCCGCACCGTCGAACGCGGCGGGCGCGGCGGGCATGCCCGGTACCGGCGGCACGGGGCCCGGCGGCGGCCCGGCCGGCGGGGGCGGTTGCGCGCCGTCCGCAGGCACCTGCACAAAGGTGTCCGGGAACTGTGGCACCTGGGTGGCCTGTGGCTGATCGCCCGGCGGCAGCGGTACCAGCTCGTAATCGGGCTCCGGCGGCGGCAATTGGCCCACCACCGGCGGTTCGGTGTACAGCGGCTGGCCCGGCAGCAGTGGCCCCGGCGGCATGCCCGGGAAACTGGGCGGCGGCACCGGCACCGGTGAGGGCAACGGCGGCGGCACGGTCACCCCGGGTGGCAGCGGGGTGCCGGCCAAGGGGCCGAAGATGTTGTCATCGGGCCGCACCCGGTCGTCCACCGGCACACCCTGCGAGATCAGGTTCGGATCGAGCGGGTACGGACCGAGAGCATGCTGGCGCTGCGCCAGCGGCTGAAATCCACGGGGATCGTTGCACAGCTCGACCGTCGGCGCCCGCTTACCGGGGTGTTCCTGGCACGGGTAGTTACGGGCACCGCGCACCGCGATGGGCGAATCCTGCGGCAACTTGCAGTAGATGTTGTCGGGGGTGTCGATCACCGTGGTGTCCGACGGGGAACGCCAGGCCGATGGCGGAAGGAAGCCCACCGTGCACGACGGTGGATCACCAAGGCCCAGCGAGAACTCACCGTTGGGCAGGCCCGTCGGATTGTTGGTGGGTGCGTAGGTCTGGATCTGGGAGACGTACGGCGGCAGCAGCACCAGTAGTTGCTCCAGCGAGGCGTTGTACGTGACACCGATCTGTCCGATGGTGGTCAGGTTGGCCAGCAGCACCGGCAATGTCGGCTTGACCGACTCCAGCAGCATCGATGTCTCGTTCGCGAATCCCGGCCCGTTGCGCAGGATCGAGCGGACCTCGGCGTCGTTGTCCGACAGTTGCCCGGTGATACGGGCCAGTCCCGCTGCCCATGTCCGGGTCTGCTCGGTGGTCTGGGCCTGCGCATCCAGGAACGGGCCGGCATCGTCGATCAGCGCCCGGGTCTGATCGGAGATCTCGGTGGCGTCCTGGGTGATCGTCGAAGCCGAGTCGAGCAGCGACCCGAAGTCGAAACCCGTGCCATTGAACGCCTGGTACGACTCGTCGAGCAGATCACTGAGCCTGTCCCCCGGGATGGTGTCGACCAGTGCGCTGAGCTGATCGAGCATCGGCCCGACCTGCTGCGGAATGGTCGTGTTCTCCCTGGCGATCACCGAACCGTTCTCCAGGAACGGCCCGGAATCGTTGCGCGGCAACAACTCCACGAACTGCTCGCCGACGGCGGACATACTGCGCACCTGGGCCTCGAGGTCGGCCGGGATGCGCGGTTTGGTGTCCAGCGACAGCGTCGCCTCGGCGCCGTCCTCGGTCAGGTCGATCGCGGTGACCTTCCCGATCTGCGAGCCACGGTAGGTGACATTGCTGAACTGATAGAGGCCACCGGTGGCCGGCAGTTCGAGCTTGACGGTCAGCCGACCCACGCCGAGCAGCGTGGGCACCTGCATGTAGCTGAACACCATGACCGCCACACCGATGATCGACGCAATGGTGAACAGGATGAGCTGGGTGCGGACGAAGCGGGTCAGCATCAGCGGCCTCCCTCAGGAGCAGGTGAACCACCTTGTGGCCCGTACGGTCCTGCAAAGATGCCGTCGGCGGGCTGCGGCGCCGGTGCACCGAAGACCGGGGGCGGCGGCGTGACCGGCAGCACCGGACCGAGATTGGTCGGCAGCGGCGGCGGGGCCGCAGGCGGCGCATCAGGTGCCGCCCCCTCGGGCGGAAGCGGGTTGACGCCGGTCTTGAGCGGGTCGTAGGTGTAGTTCAGGTACGGCGGGTCACCCGGCGCCGGAACGATCTCCAGACCCGACTCACCCCACCGCGTACCCAGGAACAGGCTGCGCTTGAGGCGCGGCACGGTCAGGTCGATGGTGGCGAACAGGTTGTAGTAGTCACCGCGGATCGCCCGGTCGATGAAGCTCTGCGTGAACGGGAAGTGCACCGCGTAGGCGAGCACATCGGGCAGTTCGCGACCGACATCGGCGAGTGCCTTGATGGCGGGTTCCAGGTTCTTCAGGTTGGCCACCAAGTCGGCCTGCGACTCGTTGACCAGTTCGGCCGCGGTGTTGCCGAAGGTGCCCAGTCGGCGCATCGCCTCGACCAACCGCGGACGCTCCCTGATCAGCACGTCCATCGCGGGCGGAACCTTGTCCAGAGCTCGGGATATCGTATCGCGTTGTCCGGCAAACGTTTCCGAAAGGCGATTCAGGTTCTGGATGGACGCCACGATGTTCGCCCGCTGCCCGTCCAGCACACCGACAAAGGTGTCCAGTCGGGTGATCAGATCCCTGATCTCGTCCTCGCGCCCGCTGACCGCAGCACTGAAATTGTGGATCACGTCGCCGATCTGGCCCAACCCGCCACCGTTGACCACGGCAGCGAGCGATGACAGCGTCTGCTCGGTCGACGGGTAGGTGGACGAGTCATTCAGTGCCACCGTCGATCCCGGAGCCAATCTGCCGTCGGGCGCCTCACCGATGGGCGGATTCAACGCCAGGTGCATGGAGCCGAGCAGGCTGGTCTGACCCACGCTGGCCACCGCATTGGCCGGCACCACGACATCGGGCTTCACCGAAACCTCGACCTGGGCATGCCAGTCCTTGACGCTGAGACTGCGCACACTACCGACGACGACATCGTCGATCATCACCGGCGAGTTCGGTTCCAGTGTCGCCACATTGGCGATGTCCACGTGGTAGACGACGGCATCGGAACCGCGGCCCACGGCACCCGGCAGGGGTAACGAGTTGACGCCCTGGAAGGCGCAGCCCGATGTCACCATCGCGACGCAGGCACCGACTGCCGTCACCGATCGTTTTGTTCTGCTCATCATGCCGGTGGCGTCCCTTCGGCTGGCAGCAACGGAGCATCGGGTGGGACCGGACCAGGCGGCGGCCCCGGCAGCGGGCCGGGAACGGTGCCGGCCGGAGTCAACATGTCGCGCAGCGATGACGGGACATTCGGCGGCACGATCGGCGGTGCGCCCGGCAGCATCTGCTGTGCACCCGGCGGCGGGGTGCCCGGCGACCGGCCGGTGAACGGTGGAGGCGGTGGCGGGCCGGGAACGTAGGCCGACAGCGCCGGCGGGGTGTCCGGCGGCTCCGGCGATCCACCCGCACCACCGGGCATCAGACCAGGTTCGGAGTAGATGATGTCCTCTGGGCTGGCCGACGGCATCAGGTACGGCGAGATCGGGAACGGCAGGTGATTGAAGTTCAGCAACCGCAGCGCGGGCCCCAGATACTGCGAACACAGTTTTGCGGTCTCCGGGGCCGTCACATTCTCGACCGCGCCGATGGCACCGCAGATGAACTGCATGGGATCGGAGAAGTTGTTGAGCACGAACTGACCGACCGCGCTTCCGGTCGACGGGTTGTAGATGTTGTAACCGTTGAGGAACGCGTTCGGCGCGATGTGCAGGAAGTTCTCCAGGTTGAGCCTGTTGTCGACCAGGTTCTGGGTGACATTGGCCAGTCGCTGCACCTGCTCGGAGGTCTGGTTGCGGCTGCCCGCGACGAAACGCTGCACCTCCGTGATGGCCACCGACAGACTCTTGACCGCGGCATCCACATCGTCACCGGAGCCGTTGACCACGCTGGTCAACGTCGCAAGTCGGTTCTGGAACTGCACCACCTGCTCGTTGCTGTTCTTCAGTGCGGTGACGAACTTCTGCAGGTTGGTGATGATGCCGACGATGTCCCCACTGCCCTCGGCCAGCACCCGGGCCACCCCGGACAGCTCACTGATGGTCTCGCGCAGTTTCGGCCCATTGCCCTCCAACGCAGTTGCGGCACTATCGATGAACCGTGACACCGAGGTATCCGAGACACCGCTCTGCGGCCCGAGTTCGGTGGCCAACCGCATCAGCTGGGTCTTGACCTCATCCCACTCGACGGGCACAGCGGTGCGGTCCAACGGGATGACCGCATCGTCGGGCAACGTCGGACCCTCGTTCCGATAGGCCGGCGCCAGCTGCACATACCGTGCCGCAACCAGATTGGGCGCCACGATGACGGCCTTGGCCTCCGCGGGTACCTCGATGCCGCGATCCACCTTGAGCCGGACACGGGTCTGGGTGCCCTCCGGACTGATCGACTCGATGGTGCCGACCTTGACCCCGGAGACCCGGACCTCGTCGCCCGGGTACACACCGGTCGCCGTGCTGAACAACGCCGAGATGGTCCGTGGAACGAAGAAGAACTGCCGCACCAGGGCGACCGCACCGACGATCACCACCACGGCCGCCAGCACTGCGATCGCCGTTCGCACACCTTTACGGTTCATCAGCGCGAACCTCCCGGAATCCCGTTGTACGGCAGCGGTAGTTCGGCACGCGGGCCGATATTGTCGGTCGGTTGCCCGGCGTTGACACCACGGCGGAAACCGAATGCATAGTCCAGGAAAGGCTGCAACAGCTGCGCGGGTTGCAGGTTCGGCACGTAGGCGTTGTAAAACGGCCCGTTGGCCAGTGTCTCGGCCTGCGACAGCATGAACTTCTTGATATTCGGCAGTGCGGCACTGATGTTGTCACGGTTGCGCTCCAGCACCTCGGTGACGGCATTGAGCCGCTCCAAGGTGGGCGCCAGCTGTGCTTCGTTGTCGGCTACCAGGCCGGCCAGCTGCTGCGATACCGCAGTCGTGTTCGCCAGCAGGCCGACGATGGCCTCGCGGCGGTCGTTGAGCACACCGAGCAGGTCATTGGCGTTGAGTATCAGGGTGTTCAGCTGATCGCTGCGCTGCCCCAACACCTTCGTCACCTCACTGGCACTACTCAACAACGCCGCGAGATCCTCGTTGCGTCCGTTGATCGACTTCGACAGTCTGCTCAGCCCGTCGAAGGTCGGGCCCAGTCGCGGCGCGATCTGATCGATCGTCGCCGACAGCGTGTCCAGCGACTCGTTGAGCGACGTCGTGTCGGTGCCGGCGGTATTGGTGGTCAGGTCACTGACCGCGTCGGTCAGCGAGTACGGGGACGAGGTTCGCGAGGTGGGAATCACCTCGGACTGCCGCAGGGTTCCGCTGCCCGCCGACTCCAGCGTCAACACGCGTTCGCCGAGCAGCGATCCGGTCCTGATGTGCGCTGTGGTCTGCGAACCCAGCGGGTACTTGCCCGCCGTCGTGAAGGTCACCAAGGCGTCGCCATCCTGCAGCGAGACATCGGTGACCGACCCGATCTTGATGCCGGACAACGTCACATCGTTGCCGATGGTGATTCCGCCGGCCTCGCTGAACAGCGCCTGATGGCGCACCGAGGTGGCCCACTGGACCAGCTTCTCGGGTTGCAGACCGACGGCGATGACGAGCACCAGCAAGATGGTGCCCATGAATCCTGCCTTGACCAGACTGGCCCCGCGATACTTCAGCATCAGGGCTCACCACACCTTCCGGATTCCTGCTTGAGCATGGGGAACACGGCGGTTCGGCCCTGGAGGTCGGTCACCCGGATCGACAGACCGCAGATGTAGTACATGATCCAGCTGCCATAGGAACCGAGCCGAGCCAACTTCTTGAAGTTCATCGGCGCCTTCTGCAGCGCCGCATCGAACCCGGCTCGGCCGTCGTAGAGCAGTGGCGCCATTCGGTTGAGCTCGTCGACGGTGCCCTTGAGCGGCTGCCGTGCCTCGGTGAGCAGACCTGCCAGTGAGGCAGTTCCGTTGTCCAGCGCGGTGATCGCCTCACCGACGGGGTCCCGGTCCTCGGCGAGCCCGGCGATCAGCTGTTCGAGCCCGTCGATGGTGCCGTCGAACTTGTCCCCATCGGCAGCCAGGGTATCCACCACCTGGTTGAGATTGGTGATCAGCTGCTGGATCACCTCGTTGTTGTCCGCCAGCGAATTCGAGAACGATGATGTCCTGCTCATCAGGGAGTCCAACGCACCGCCCTGCCCCTGCAGAATCTGGATGAGTGATGTGGTGAGGGCATTGACATCCTGGGGGTTGAGTCCCTGGATCACCGGCCGCAGACCACCCAACAGCAGATCGAGGTCGAGCGCACCGGCGGTGCGTTCCTTGGGGATCTGCGATCCGGCCGGCAACAATCTGGTCGAGTCCGGGGTGTCGATCAGCTCCAGATAGCGATCCCCGACCAGGTTCAGGTATCGCACCGCGGCCGTGGTCCCGGTGGTCAGCGCGACGTCACGGTCGGTGTCGAACTTCACCAGGACCGAGCGATCCTCCTGCAGCGATACATCGTTGACGGTGCCCACCCGCACACCGGCTACCCGGACCGAGTCGCCGGGCCCCAGTCTTGAGGCATCGGCGAACACCGCGGAATAGCCGTTGGTCGAGCCGCTGCGGTACTGGCCGAACGCCATGAACAGGAACACCGTGAGCAGCACCATCACGACGGCGAACGCCAGGAATTTGACCAGAGTGGTCGTCGAACGGGTCATCCCGGCTGTCCTACCTGTGTGGTGTTACGCGGCGGCCCGTCCAGCGGGCCGAACAGCATTTGCTTCAGACCGTCGGAGTTCAGCAGAATGCCCTGGTTGCCGTACTGCCATGGATTGGCGTCGGTGTCGGTCACCAGGTACTTGGCCCGGTTACCGAATCCGATGTACGGCAGGCCCATACAGTTGGGTCCGCCCTTGGCGGCGACCTTGGGCAGGTTCTGTGGGTACCGGTAGCGCTCGATCCCCAGGGTGAACGCCACATTGACCAGCACGCCGGGATCCGGCAGCGGCGGTTGGTTTTTCACGAACAACATGCCCTGCAGCGCGCAGGTCAGCGACGGCGCGTACTCCCGCAGCAGATCGGTGGTCGGCACCAGCAGCCGCAGCACATCGCTCAGTGGCTGGCTGTTGGACCCGACGACGTCGTTACCGACGTCAGCGAGCCCGATCATGCTGACCAGGAACGCGTCGAGATTGTGCTCCTCCTCGACGATGCTCTGGCTCAGTCGGGTGGCATTCTCCAAGGTGCGCAGCAGATCCGGGGCGGCGTCGGCATACGCACCGGCGACCGTCGCGGTGGCTTCGATATCGCGCTCCATGTTGCGCAGGCTGGGTTCCAGCTTGGCCAGCAACGCATCAAAATCGCTCAGCGTCTGGCCGATCTTCTCACCGCGCCCGCCGAATGCGGCCGACATCGCTCCCAGGGTCTCGTTGAGCTTGGCCGGGTCGATCTTGTCGAGGACCCGGGTGAGCTGCTGGAACACCGTGTTGATCTCGACGGTGACATGCTGGCCCTGCAGAACCTGCCCGGCGTACATCGTCTTCGGCGACGGATTCTCCGGCGGCACCAGATTGACGAACTTCGCGCCGAACACCGTCGACGAGGCGATATCGGCGGTGACATTGGACGGAATGAGGCGGAGCTGATCGGGATTCATGTCCAGTTTCAGCGCCGCCCGACCGTCGGGCAGCGCCTCGATGTCAGCGACCTTGCCGACCTCCACACCACGCATCTTGACCTTCGCGTCGGCGTTCATCACCAGGCCGGCCCGGTCCGAGATCAGGGTCACCGACTCGGTCTCGGTGAAGTCGGCACGGAACAAACCGATCGCCAAGCCCACCACGAGGGCAAGTGCCACCACGGTGGCCAACCCGGCCAGCGGACGTGTGTAGCTGCTCGCACCGAAGTTCCGGCCGGTCGTCGCCGCGGCCGGTGGCGCACCACTGGTCGTCTCCGACCGGTGTGCCGGTCCCGGACCCAAATCCCTTGTCACCGTTGAGTCTCCTGCCCGCTAGCCGCTCAGGTTGAAGTTGCCGTTGGAGCCGTAGATGGCCAGCGAGATCAGCAGTGTCACCGACACCACCACGATCAACGACGTGCGCACGGCATTGCCCACCGCGACCCCGACACCGGAGGGTCCTCCGGTCGCGAAGTATCCGAAATAGGTGTGGATCAACAAGATCGCGATGGCCATCAAGATGGCCTGCAGGAACGACCACAACAGGTCGATCGGGTTGAGGAAGGTGTTGAAGTAGTGGTCGTAGAGACCGCTGGACTGCCCGAGCAGCACGGTGGTGGTGAACTGGGACGCCAGGAAGGACAGGATCACCGCGATCGAATACAGCGGGGTGATCGCGATCATGCCGGCCACGATCCGGGTGCTGACCAGGTATTCGACGGGGCGGATCGCCATCGCCTCCAGCGCATCGATCTCCTCGTTGATGCGCATGGCGCCCAACTGTGCGGTGACACCGGCACCGAAGGTGGCCGCGAGCCCGATCCCCGCGACGACCGGCGCGGCGATGCGTACGTTGATGAATGCCGCCAGGAAGCCGGTCAGCGCCTCGATGCCGATATTGCCCAGCGAGCTGTAACCCTGGATCGCCAGGGTGCCACCGGTGGCCAACGTCAAGAATCCGACGATCACCACGGTGCCACCGATCATGGCCAGAGTTCCCGCGCCCATGGAGATCTCGGCGATCAGCCGGATGACCTCCTTGCGGTAGTGCAGTGCCGCGTGGGGAACGCCGGAGATCGCCCGGCCGTAGAACAAGGTGTGATCGCCGATCCTGGACAGCAGCGACACCGGTTTGCGCGCCTGCGCCGCCAGACGAGGGTATGTGGACCGAAGTACCACCAGTGAGCCCATCAGATCATCCCGTCGTCAATCGAATGCCGATGGCCGTCACCACGACGTTGATCACGAACAGGGCCATGAAGGCATAGACCACCGTCTCGTTGACCGCATTGCCGACCGCCTTCGCGCCGCCGCCGGTGATCGTCAGCCCGCGATAGCAGGCCACCAGTCCGGCGATCAGCCCGAAAAGTGCCGCCTTCACGCAGGAGATGATCACCTCGGGCACCCCCGTCAGCAGGGTGATACCGGCCGCGAACGCGCCCGGGTTGACGTCCTGGATGAACACCGAAAAGGTGTAGCCGCCGAGGATTCCGATGATCACCACCAGGCTGTTGAGCAGCAATGCCACCAGCCCGGAGGCCAGGATTCGCGGGGTGACCAGGCGCTGGATCGGGTTGATGCCCAGCACCTCCATGGCGTCGATCTCCTCGCGGATGGTCCGCGAGCCCAGGTCCGCACACATCGCGGTGGCACCCGCGCCGGCCACGATCAGCACCGTGACCATCGGGCCGATCTGGGTGACGGCACCGAACGCCGCCCCGGCACCGGACAGGTCGGCGGCGCCGAGTTCACGAAGCAGGATGTTCAGCGTGAAGCTCACCAGCACGGTGAACGGGATGGCCACCAGCAGGGTGGGTGCCATCGACACCCGGGAGATGAACCAGCACTGCTCCAGGAACTCCCGACCGTAGAACGGGCGCTGGAAGGCATAACGAAAGGCGTCCGCGCCCATCAGGAACAGCGCACCGACGGCCTGCATCGGGCCCGACAACCGGCGTATCTGGCCTATCCCTGGCGACCATTTATCCGCCATGCGCACCGGGTCCTTCCAAGATCGTGACTGCTGCTACCGCCGTCGGGCCGCCGACGTTGTGCGCCAACGCGACTCGGGCTCCGTCGACCTGGTTGGTGGCCTCGCCGCGCAACTGCTCGAAAAGCTCAACGCACTGTGCCACACCGGTGGCACCCGGCGGATGCCCTTTGGCTTTCAAACCCCCACTGGGATTCACCGGTAGCGCTCCCCCGACGCTGGTGACCTCCGCCTCGGCGAGTTTGTAGCCGTCGAACCGCTCTGCGAAGCCCAGATCTTCATAGCTGATCAGCTCGATCCCGGTGAAGAAATCGTGAACTTCGGCCACGTCGATATCCGAAGGCGTCAGGCCGGCCATCCCAAAGGCTTGCTTGGCCGCCCGAACGGTGGCCGGGAAGGTGGTCAGATCGTCCTTGTGTTGGTGCATCACCGAATCCAGCCCCAGCCCCACACCACGGATCCAGACGGGCCGGTCGGTGAACCGGTCCACGACGTCCTCGGCCGCGATCACCAGAGCAGCCGCACCGTCGCTCTGCGGGGCGCAGTCGTAGACGTGGAACGGGGTGACGACCACCGCGGCCTGCATCGCCTGCTCGACGGTGATCTCGAATTGCAGCCGGGCCTTCGGGTTACGCGCACCGTGCCGATGGTTCTTCACCGCGATCATCGCCAGATGCTCACGGGTGGCCGGTGATTCGTGCAGGTAGCGGCGGACGTGCAGCGCGAATCCCGCCGGGGCGACCAGCCCCAACGGGTAGTCCCAGGCCTTGTCCCGAGCCATCGCCTCCCACTCCCACAGCATGTCCGCCGAGGTGGTGTCGCGCAGTTTGTCCGCGCCCATCACCAGTGCGACGTCATAGGCGCCGGAGGCGACCGCGAACAGGGCGTTGCGCACGGCGTCATTGCCGGTGGCGCAGGAGTTTTCGATCCGAGTGACGGGCAGGTCGGGCAGGCCCAGCGTATCGGCGAGGATGCCGGCCGGGAATCCGTCGGCGGTGCCCATCGACCCGTACCAGGCGGCCTGCAAGTCGAACTTGTCCAGCCCCTTGTCGATGCTGCGCACACAGTCGGCGAAGGCCAACGGCAGCAGATCCTTGAGTCCGAGCGCGAAATGCTCCCCGAAGGTGGTCATCCCCGCGCCGACGATGGCGACGTTTCTCATGACCTCCCCTCCGTTGCGCAGGAGAGCCTATCGAATGGTTTACGGTAAAGGTGCCCATATTGGTGGAATCCACTCGGCGCCGCGCGGCGCGCGCTCACGCAGCCGCCTCGTCGGGGGCGAAGGCGTACCCGTAATCGGGTACGCCGGAACGCATCGCGACCCGACGCAAGGCCATCCGGCCGCGGTCCCCGATGTCCACCGTGCCCGGTTCCACCCCGGTCACCTTGACCAGGGTGCGCACCCCGACACCATCGAGTTGGACGATCACCAAGGAGTAGGGCGTGCGTAGACCGGGAACCGGTACGTGCACCGTCACCTCGGTGTAGACGGTACCGGTGCGCGGCAGCGGCACCAGCGCGTAGTCGGTGGCCAACGTGCCGTCGCGGGCGACCCGGAACCGCGGCGGGAAGTCCAACTCGTCGCTGCCCGCGAAGGTGCCCGCCTCCCACCGCACTTTCGCCTCGAAGGCGCGCTCGTAGGCAGCCAACGAGATCGGGATGTCGCTGCCCTTCACACAGGTGTACGTCGGCACCGGGCGCGCCGGTGTTTCACGACGTCGGATGACGGCCTGCCCACCGCCGACCGTGAGCCCGGACAGCAGGGCCTGTTCGACGGCGACCAGCGCCCCGGCACGGCCCGCCGCGGCCATCCCGGCGAGCGCAAAAATGCTGGCACTGGCTCCCATCGTGGGTAGCAGCGGCGGATCGGGCAGGCAGAGTTCGAGGGCGCGGTCATGGCCGACGCCGGCCACCGCAGCCGGGGTGTCCAACCAGGCCGCTTCCAATGAGGCGATCAGCCCGCGTTCGTGCAGCAACCGCGGATCACCGTAATCCTGCACACCGCCGGTCTCGGTCCGGGTGCGCACCGGCAGGCTGCGCGCCACCCGCGCGGCCGTGCGTACCCGCAGTCCGTCTTCGGCGGTCACCAGCGCCGCCGCGCCGGCCGGGTCCAGATCCACCCCGATGATCAGGGTCCGGGGACGAGCCGAACTGACCGCGTCCGCGGTCGCCGGTGCGCCGCCGAGGCGCTCGTCTACTTCGAGCTCGGGATCCAGGCCGAGGCCGGCCAACAACACCGCGGCGTTGCTGCTCTCGACCAACGGCAGACTGCGGGTGACGAGCACGACCCGCTCGACGGCGGCACCGGATTCCAGTGCGGCACGGCCCGCTTCCACCGCCAGGGTGATGGCGTCCTCGTCATCACCGGGCACCCGGTGCCAGGGTGTGCCCCAGCACGGCAGGTAGGTGCCGATCGATGAAACGTAGGGCATGGGCTGTGTGTGTACCTTTCCGGGCTGGTGGTTAAGTGACGGCGCCTGCGGTCTTGAGCTCGATGATGCGATCCCAGTCCAGACCGAGCTCGAGCAGGATCTCGTCGGTCTGCTCGGCGAAGCCGGGTGCGGGTCCGCTGGTGGGTGCGGCGACGTCGAACTGCACCGGGTTGGCCACCAGTTCGAGATCGCCTGCCTGCACCAGGTATTCGTTGGCCCGGATCTGTGCGTCCTGGGCCGCCTGCAGGGTGTCCTGCACCGGGGCCCACGGGCCGGCCAGTGTCGAGAACCGTTCACTCCATTCCGGCAGCGTCCGTTTCTGCATTGCCTCGGTGAGGATCTCGTTGGCGGCCGCGGTGTTCTCGGCGATGGACTCGGCCGTCGCGAACCGCGGATCGTCGATCAGATCCTCCAGATCCATGTGCCGGCACACATCGGCCCAGAACTTTGTCGGCTGCATCATCACGAAGGAGATGTAGCGGTCATCGGCGGTCGGATACAGGCCGACAAGCGGGTTGAACGGCGAACCCTGCGTCCCCGGCGGAAACGCCTCCATGCGCTCGTTGAGGTGATTGGTCAGTGCGACGGTGTGGCCCATGGACCACAGCCCGCTCCCCAGCAGCGAGACGTCGACCACCGAGGGTTCACCGGTGCGCTCCCGTTTCACCAGTGCCGCGGCGATCCCGCCGGCCAGGTTGGTCCCGGAGATGGTGTCGCCGTAGGCAGGTCCCGGCGGGCCGATCATGCCCGGCATGTCGGGCGGGGTGATGGTGCGTGCGGTGCCGGCGCGGCACCAGAACGCGGTCATGTCGTAGCCGCCCTTGCCCGCCTCGTCACCGCGCGGACCCAGGGCGCTGCCGCGGGCGTAGATGATGCTCGGATTGACCGCGCGGATGTCCTCGACGTCGATCCCGAATTTGGCACGGTGTCCGGGCAGGAAGCTGGTCAAGAACACATCGGCGCGCTTGGCGAGTTCCAGCAGCACCTCGCGACCTTCGGGCACCGACATATCCAGACCGACACTGCGTTTGAGCCGGTTGGCATGTTCGATATTGGGATTGGGATCACCGTCCACCCGCAGCAGACCGGTCTGACGCAGTCCACGCTGCGGGTCACCGGTGACGGCATGTTCGACCTTCACCACATCGGCGCCCCATTCGGCGAGCACCGCGCCGGCCGACGGCACGAAGCCGTACATGGCGACTTCGAGGACCCGGATCCCGTCCAGCGGCTCCGACATCAGCTCACCACCGTCGCGAACGTCTTGGACTCCAGGAACTCATCCAGGCCGGCCTTGCCCATCTCCCGCCCGATGCCGGACTGCTTGAAGCCGCCGAACGGGCTGTCCGGGCTGAAGTAGTTGCCGCCGTTGATGGAGAACGTCCCGGTGCGGATCCGGCGTGCGATTCCCAGCGCCCGTTCCTCGCTACCGAACACCGCACCCGACAGTCCGTAGATGGAGTTGTTGGCGATGCGCACCGCGTCGTCGTCGTCTTCGTAGGCGATGACCGCGAGGACGGGCCCGAAGACCTCCTCCTGGGCGATCTCACTGTCGGGGTCGACATCGGCGAGCAGGGTCGGGGTATAGAAGTAGCCCGGGTCGACCTTCTCGCCGCCGGTCACCAGCGTCGCGCCGGCATCGACGGCCCGCTGCACCATGGCGTCGACCTTGTCGCGTTGTTTCTCGCTGATCAGCGGCCCCATGTAGGTGCCCTGCGCCGTCGGATCGCCGTACCGGACCAGGCCGAAGTTGTTCTTGATCATCTCGACCAGCTCGTCCTTGTGCTTGGCGGGCACCAGCAGACGGGAGGTCAGCGCGCAGCCCTGGCCGGCATGGGTGACCATGCTGAACGCGGAGAACAGTGCGGCCGTGTTGAAGTCGGCGTCGTCGAGGACGATGGCCGCGGACTTGCCGCCGAGTTCCAGGAACACCTTCTTCAGGGTCGAGCTGGCGGCGGCCATGATGGCCCGGCCGGTCGGGGTCGATCCGGTGAAGGTGACCATGTCGACGTCCGGGTCGGTCGTCAGCACGGCGCCGACCTGAGGGTCGGCACCGCTGATGACGTTGACCACGCCGGCCGGGATGTCGGTGTGATTGGCGATCAACTCGCCGAGGGCCAGCGTGATCAGCGGGGTGTCGGGGGCGGCCTTGAGGATGACGGTGCACCCGGCGGCCAGCGCAGGCGCCAGCTTCGCCAACGCCAGCTGGTTGGGATAGTTGTAGGCGATGATGGCCGCGACGACGCCGGCGGCCTCCTTCTCTACCCAGCGATGGTGCTGCATACCGCGACTCTCGATGTTGCCGAGGTCCTCGGTGAACGGATAGTCACGCAGCAGGTTGAGGTAGTACTCGACGATCGCGATCGGCTGGTCGAGCTGCGCACCCTGGCACAGCGCGGGTGTCGCGCCGACCTCGGCGATGGTCAGCGCTGCCAACTCGTCGCGGTGCTCTACCAGGGCCGCGTGGAACTGCTCCAGGCAGCGCACCCGCATGGCCACATCGGTGGCCCAGCCCGACTCGTCGAAGGCACGGCGCGCGGCGGCGACGGCCGCTTCGGCATCGGCCACCGAGGCATCCGGCGCGTACCCGAGCACGTCACCGGTGGCGGGGTTCAGTGATGCGAAGGTGCGGGCGGTTTCGACCAGCTGTCCGTCGATCAGCATCCGCCGGTCGACCGTGGTGGCGGCGGTGCCGTTGTGGGCGTCGATCGTGGGGGTCGCGGGGTGCGAAGACATCAGGCTCCTCAGTGTGATGGAAATTTCATTCTCATCAACGGCGAATACTACATCCGGTGGATGAGAACGCAAGAAAGCGTAGACGTGCTAGTCGTATGGCTCGAGCTGCGTAACGGCCCTAAGTTTTGTTTCCCGATCCGAGACGGAGAGTCTTGCGATAACGCCCACGCCGAGAGTACGGTTCTCATAATCGGAAGGATGATTCTTGAGATCGTCGCCACATCCAGCTCGCATCAGGGAGGCCCACAGGTGAAGAACGCTGTCGTGACCGGCGGCGGGTCAGGTATCGGACGGGCCATTGCCGACCGGCTGCGCGCCGACGGCTACAACGTCGCCACCCTGGACCTGAACCCGACGGATACGCCGAACGCATTCATCGCCAACGTCACCGATCGTGCGGCGGTCGACACCGCGCTCGATGCCATCCGCGCGCAGCTCGGGCCGATCACCATCCTGGTGAACGCGGCCGGGCTGGACAGCTTCCGGAAGTTCACCGACACCTCGTTCGAGCAGTGGCAGCGCGTCATCGACGTCAACCTCAACGGCGTCTTCCACTGCGTACAGGCCGTGCTGCCGGAGATGATCGAGGCCGGCTGGGGTCGCATCGTCAACATCTCCTCGTCCAGCACGCACTCCGGCCAGCCGTACATGGCGCCCTACGTCGCCGCCAAGTCCGCGGTCAACGGGCTGACCAAATCGTTGGCGCTCGAATACGGGCCGATGGGCATCACGGTCAACGCCGTCCCGCCGGGGTTCATCGACACCCCGATGCTGCGCAAGGCCGAGGACCGCGGCTTCCTGGGCGACACCGACAAGCAGATCGAGCAGACCCCGGTGCGCCGGATGGGCAAGCCCGAGGACATCGCAGCCGCCTGTGCCTTCTTCATCTCCGAAGAGGCCGGCTATATCACCGGACAGATCCTGGGCGTCAACGGCGGCCGGAACACCTAAGAGCGGGAAGGGATTATCGAGTGGGTAATACAAACGGCCGGGTGGCCGGAAAAGTAGCCTTCATCACCGGCGCTGCCCGCGGGCAGGGCCGCAGCCACGCGATCCGGCTCGCCGAAGAGGGCGCCGATATCATCGCCGTCGACATCTGTAAGAACTACGACACCGTCGGCTATGCCATGGCCACCCCCGAGGACCTGGAAGAAACCAAGAACTACGTCGAGAAGACCGGTCGGCGCATCGTCACCGCACAGGCCGACGTCCGTAACGAGGCCGAACTGCGTGGGGCGCTGGAAGCCGGCCTGGCCGAACTCGGCAAGGTCGACATCGTCGTCGCGCAGGCCGGTATCGCCGCCATGAAGGGCCAGCCGGCGATGCAGGCCTGGACCGACGGCATCAACACCAACTTCGTCGGCACCATCAACGCCATCCAGGTCGCGCTGCCGCACCTGACCGAGGGCGCCTCTATCATCGCGACCGCGTCGGCCGCGGCACTGATGGACGCGCACAACAAGCCGAACCCCGGCAACGATCCCGGCGGCATGGGCTACATGGTCAGCAAGCGGTTCATCTCGGAGTACGTGCACTACCTGGCCACCGAGCTGGCCGTGCGCGGCATCCGGGCCAATGTGATCCACCCGACCAACTGCAACACCGACATGCTGCAGAGCGAGCCGATGTACCGCTCGTTCCGTCCCGACCTGCCGAATCCGACCCGCGCCGACGCCGAGCCGGTGTTCAGCGTGCAGCAGGCGATGAAGGTCAACTACATCGAACCCGAGGACATCACCAACGCGGTGCTGTGGCTGGCATCCGACGAGTCCCGATTCGTCACCGGTATGCAGCTGCGCGTCGATGCCGGCGGCTACCTCAAGTGGTACGACTACCACGTCTGACCTGGAAGGGGTTGATACAGTGAAGGTTTCGGTCGATGGAAGCCGCTGCCAGGGCCACACCCTGTGCGCGATGATCGCCCCCGACTCGTTCGAACTCGACGATGTCGACGGCCACGCCTCGCCGGCTTCCGAAGTTGTGCCCGCCGATCAGGAGGACGCGGTCAAGGAGGCCGTCCACTCCTGCCCCGAGCAGGCAATTGTCATCGAATGACGCTGCCGCCCATGCAGACAACGCCATCAAAGAGAGGACGCCATGACCATCGATGACGTCTCGACCGACGACGATCGCAAGAAGAACACCTACCACTTCGATCGGCACACCCCGGAATACCGGCTGCAGTTCCAGGACATCACCGAGGAGATGCAGGCCAAGTGCCCGCTGGCATGGACCGACGTCTACGACGGGCACTGGGTGGCCGCCGACAGCAAGCACGTCTTCGAACTGGCCCGCTGCCCGGTGGTGTCCAACCATCACGACATCTCCGGTGAAACACCGTTCAAGGGCATCACCATCCCGAAGGCCAGTCGGGCCACCGTCGTGCGTGGCGGAATCCTGGAGATGGACGAGCCCGAGCACAGTGCCTATCGCGGCGCACTGAACCCGTACCTGTCGCCGGCGGCGATCAAGCGATGGGAACCGTTCGTCGACGAGATCACCCGTGCCGCCCTGGACGAGCACATCGAGACGGGTCGGATCGATTTTGTCGACCACCTGGCCAATGTGGTGCCCGCGGTGTTCACGCTGGCAATGATGGGCCTGGACCTGAAGAAGTGGAACGTCTACAGCGAGCCCACCCACGCCTCGGTATACACCCCTGAGCACGCGCCCGAACGCGAGAAGATCAACGAGCAGCACCGCGAGATGGGCATCGACATCATCAACAACATGATGGCGATCCGGGAGAACCCGCGCCCCGGGCTGGTCAACGCCATGCTGCAGCTGCGCATCGACGGCGAGCCGGCACCGGACATGGAGATCCTGGGCAACCTCGGTCTGGTGATCGGTGGCGGTTTCGACACCACCACCGCGCTGACCGCACACGCACTGGAATGGCTGGGTGAGAACCCCGAGGAGCGCGAGCGGCTCTCCCGCGATCGCGACGCGTTGTTGAACTCGGCCACCGAGGAGTTCCTGCGGTTCTTCACCCCGGCCCCCGGCGACGGCCGTACGTTCGCCGAGGACGTCGAGGTCGACGGGCAGAAGTTCAAACAGTACGAGCGGCTGTGGCTGTCCTGGGCGATGGCCAACCGCGACCCGGCGGTGTTCGACCAGCCCAACGACCTGATCATGGATCGCAAGGGCAACCGGCACTTCAGCTTCGGTATCGGCGTGCACCGCTGCGTGGGCTCCAATGTCGCGCGCACCGTGTTCAAGTCGATGCTGACGGCGGTGCTGGACCGGATGCCCGACTACACGTGCGATCCCGAGGGCACCGTGCACTACGACACCATCGGTGTGATCCAGGGCATGCGTAATCTGCCGGCCACCTTCACCCCCGGGAAGCGCCTGGGCCCCGGCCTGGACGAGACCCTGGAGAACCTGCAGCGCATCTGCAATGAGCAGGAACTCGCCCGGCCGATCACCGAACGCAAGGAAAAGGCCGTCATCGACTGGAAGTGAGCCGACCCGGCAATCCGGCTCCCCACCTGCTGAGCAGGCGGGGAGCCGGAGTCGTTTCGGTCGTGTTCGCCCTGGGTAAAGGACTTGCGTGGATCAACGGCGATCCTGTTAGCCTTTTGTTCAAAGGGATCTGTAACAAATTAGATGTCCTCCACGACATGGAGGATGTCGCCCGAATCAGTCGGGTGGGGAAAGGTATAAACCACATGCTCAAGGTGTCGCGCACGAAGCTGGCCGTCGTGATCGGCGGTCTCGCTCTTTCGGTGCCGATGTCGGTCGGGGTCGCCTCTGCCCAGCCCGACCTCAGCGCCGTCGTCAACACGACCTGCTCCTACGACCAGGTGATGGCTGCGATGAACGCGCAGCAGCCCGACCTGGCTGCTCAGTTCAACGCTCAGCCGATGGCGCTGGGGATGCTGCGGACCTTCCTGTCCTCGGGCCCGGTCGAACGCCAGAACACGGTCAACCAGATCGCCGCCTATCCGGGCGCCGCGAGCTACCTGGGTGCCGTGCAGAACCTCGCGGGTACCTGCAACAGCTACTGATCGCAGACGCACGAAAACGTCCCGCCCTCCGGTCTGGAGGGCGGGACGTTTTTTCGTGATGGCGGTCAGCCCCGCGGCAGCCCCAACACCTGCTGGGCGATGATGTTGCGCTGGATCTCCGAGGTACCGCCGGCGATGGTGCCCGAGAAGCTGCGGGCATACCGCTCGAACCAACTGGCGTAATAGTGGTCCAGGTTCATGTGCGCGTACGGCCCACTGAACGACGGGTGGATCAGCCCCTCGGAACCGGCCGCGACGAGCGCATTGTTCGACGCCCGCAATTCGGCCTCGGCGCCGAGCAACTTGGGTACCGACACCGATGCGACATCGACCTCACCGCGCGCGGCCTTGGCCAACCCGACCGACCCGAGCAGCCGCAGCGCCTGGTAGTCCATGATGGTGCTGGCCAGCTGATCGCGCTCCATTGGGGTGGACGGTTTGAAATCGCCGATGGAGTTGGCGATCCGGTCGGCGAAACCCAGCCACATCATGGTGCGCTCGTGGCCCAGTGAGCCGTTGGCCACCTTCCAGCCACCGTTGAGCGGCCCGACCAGGTTCTCGGCGGGCACCCGGGCGTCGGCGAAGAAGACCTCGTTGAAGTCCTTGTTCTCCTCACCGCAGATATCGGCGAACGGCCGGCACACCACGCCCTCGGTGTCGGTCGGGATGATCAGGACGCTGATGCCCTTGTGCTTGGCAGCGTCCGGATCGGTCCGCACGAAGGTCAACAGCCAGTCGGCGTCATGGGCACCCGAGGTCCACACCTTCTGACCGTTGACGACGAAGTCGTCCCCGTCGCGAGCGGCCTTGGTGCGCAACGACGCCAGGTCCGATCCGGCACTCGGCTCGCTCATACCCAACGAGGCGGTCTTCTCGCCGCGCAGCACCGGCACCGCCCACTTCTGCTTCTGCTCTTCACTGCCGAACGAAATCAGCGATGCCGCAATGATGTTGACGCCCTGCGGATTGAAGCTGTGGTAAATGCGGCGGCGGCAGAGTTCTTCCAGGTGCACGTAGGTCTGCAGCACGGTGGCGTTGCGACCGCCGAACTCGGGAGGCTGCGCCGGGAGCAGCCAGCCGTTGTCGAACAGCAGCCGCTGCCAGTCGCGGGCCCACTGCGGCATGTGCGACACCGAGCGCGGACGCTCCAAAGTGTCTGCGGCAGAGGGCAGGTGCTCGTCGAGGAAGGCCGAGAACTCGGCGCGGAACTCCTCGACATCGGCATCAAATTCGAGTTGCATCAAACTCCTCGGCGATGAGAGCGCGGTGTTGCGCGGCGCCGCCGAGCAGAAGCTCGCCGGCCTTGGCCCGCTTCAACGCGAACTGAAGGTCGTTCTCCCAGGTGAAGCCCATGGCCCCGAAGGTCTGCAGGCCGTGCTGGAACACCAGGGTCTGGCACTCCCCCGCACTGGCCTTGGCCATCGCGGCGGCGATCCGCCTGCGCGGATCATCGGCAGCGATGGTCAACGCGGCGAAATAGGACAGTGCACGGGCCCGTTCGATCGCCACATACATATCGGTGGCCTTGTGCTGGATGGCTTGGAAAGAACCGATCGGCACCCCGAACTGGTACCGACTCTTGGCATGTTCGAGCGCGAGATCCAGAACACGCTGGCAGGCCCCCACCATCGTGACCGCCATACCCATCAGCGCCACGTGGCGGGATCGCTCGATCAGCGTCAACGCCGCCGACGGATCGAGGTCCAGCCGGTCGGCCTCTTCGACGCGAACCCGGTCGAAGTTCACCTCGCTGACATGCAGTACCGGGTCGAACACATCCCTGCGCCGCGCCGTCGCGATGTCGGCGCCGACCACGAACACTCCGGCCGCAGTCACCACCGCAAGCTTGTCGGCCCGGTCTCCGTCGAGCACGAACTTCGAGGTGCCGTCCAGAACCCAGCCGTCGCCGGCCCAGTTTGCGCTGACACCGTCATAGACCGCCGCACCCGCCAGAGCCGGGTCGAAGC
Source organism: Mycobacterium sp. C31M (assembly GCF_053345865.1). NCBI lineage: Bacteria > Bacillati > Actinomycetota > Actinomycetes > Mycobacteriales > Mycobacteriaceae > Mycobacterium > Mycobacterium sp. C31M. Next base: position 81,883 of record NZ_JBKFAX010000013.1, read on the forward strand.
GATCCCCGGCCAGCGGGGCGAACTGCGACAGCGTGGCCAGGAACGGCGTCGGGTCGGTGGCCCGCCCCAGTTCCTCGAGCACGATCGCGAGCTCGACCGCGTTGTCCGGGTCGGCCAGCTCGGTCCAGCCGGCCTCCAGATAGGACCGCCAGAGCGGCTCGGCGCCGTCCTGTTTACCCTCTGCAATGCTGCGCACCAGCGAGGCCGGGCATTGTTTGCCCACCGCATCGCGCACCGTCTCCTGCCAAAGACGCTGATCAGCGTCGAACTCCAGCAGCATCCGGACCTCCCGCCTGTCATCGTTCCGTCGCGACGAGAATAACATTCTCGTCATCGGTGTCATCATTCTCCGATAGTCACTATGCGATTCCGCCATCCGGGCGCTACGCAACTGACCAGCAGACACCCTCACCAGCGGCGATGTAAGCGAACCGCTGGAGAACATTATTCTTGCTATCGAAGAACAAGGATCTACACTGGGTGCGGGACGGCCGACCTGTGCGCAGTTGACGGTGGCCGCAGACGCTAAGGATGGATCAGACGTGAAAGACCTGCCGGACGGTGAAGGTGGCGTCGTGTGCACACCCGTCATCGACGCCAGCGTGCACATCTTCATGCAGTCGAACAAGGACCTGCGGAAGAACTTCCTGCGTGAACCGTTCAGCAGTCGCGGCTTCCCCGATTACGAGATGGATTGGTACGGCGCGCCCGGCGGCGAGTACCTGCGCGATGCCAAGGGACCGAACCGCGAGTACCCGGGTTCCGACGTCGGACTGGTCGCAGCGCACCTGTTCGACGATCGCGGGGTCGATGTGGCGGTGCTGCACCCGATGACCCGCGGCATCATGCCCGACCGTCATCTCGGCACCGCCATCGCGTCCGCGCACAACGAGATGATGGTGACCCGGTGGCTCGATCATCCAGAGCACGGCAACAGGTTCCGCGGCACCATCCGCGTCAACCCCGATGACATCACCGGCGCACTTCGCGAGATCGAGACCTATAAGGATCACCCGCGCGTGGTCCAGATCGGCATCCCACTGCAGTCGCGTGAGCTGTACGGCAAGCCACAGTTCTGGCCGCTGTGGGACGCCGCCGCCGCGGCGGATCTGCCGGTGGCGGTACACATCGAGGTGGGCGCCGGAATCGCCTTCCCGCCCACGCCGTCGGGCAAGACCCGCACCTACGAGCAGTACCTGTCCTTCATGGGACTGAACTACCTCTATCACCTGATGAACATGATCGCCGAGGGCGTCTTCGAGCGGACTCCGGACCTCAAGATGGTCTGGGCCGACGGTGCGGCCGACATGCTGACACCGTTCATGTGGCGGATGGACTGTTTCGGCAGGCCGCATCTGGAACAGACACCGTGGGCCCCGAAGATGCCCAGCGACTACCTCCCGGGCCACGTGCACTTCATCCAGGGCACCTTCGACGGACCAGGCGATGTCGACTTCGCCGGCGAGTGGGCCGGTTTCACCGGCAAGAACGACATGGTGATGTTCGGCTCCAGCTATCCACACTGGGATGCCAACGAACTGAGTGTCCCGGCCGCCTACAGCGCGGAGCAACGCGACAAGTTGTGCTGGCGCAATGCCGCCGAGCTCTACGGCATCGAAATCACTGCGGCTTCCCCCGTCGTAGGCGCACAGTAGAGGTATCGAGGAGGCAGTCATGACCACGACAACCAATCCGCGCGTCGCGTCGACCGAGCGTATCGCCGTACGTTGTGTCGATTCCGATGTGCACCCGATGCCACGACGCGGCGAGCTGGTCGAGTACATCCCGGAACCGTGGCGCAGCAAGTACTTCACCAATCACGCCGTCGGTGATCAGATCTACTACGACGCACCCGATTACGCGCACTCCTACGCCATGCGGTTGGACGCCTTCCCACCCGACGGCGAATTCGCCTGCAGCGATCCCGATATGGCGTTACGGCAGGCGATCATGGAGGCCGGCTGCGATATCGCGATCCTGGAGCCGACCCACGGCGAGTCGCGGCTCGCCGAGGCGACCCAGGCCTACTGCATCGCCACCAACCAGTGGCTGGCCGACAACTGGTTGGACAGCAAGAACAACTGGCACGAACGGTGGCGCGGGTCGATCTGCATTGCCATCGAGGACCAGCCCGGAGCGGTCCGCGAGATCGAGAAGTGGGCCGAACATCCGTTCATGTCCCAGGTGCTGGTCAAGGCCGAGCCCCGACCCTCCTGGGGCGACCCCATCTACGACCAGATCTGGTCGACCGCCACCAAGTACGACATCCCGGTGAGCTGCCACCTGTCCCGTGGTGTCTACGAGACACTGCCCATCCCGCCGGTCGGACTGCCCAGCTACAACCACGACTTCATGGTCACCTATTCGCTGTTGGCGGCCAACCAGGTGATGAGTCTGATCTTCGATGGTGTCTTCGACCGACATCCCACGCTCAAGGTCGTCTTCATCGAGCATGCCTTCACCTGGATCCTGCCGCTGATGTGGCGGATGGATGCCATCTACGCCAAGCGTAAGTCGTGGCTGGACATCAAGCGCAAGCCCAGCGAGTACGTCAAGGATCACATCAAGTTCAGCACTCAGCCGCTGGACTATCCCGAGGACAAAACCGAACTGACCCGCGCGTTCGAGATGATGGAGTGCGAAAAGATCCTGCTGTACTCCAGCGACTACCCGCACTGGACCTACGACGACCCGCGCTGGCTGGTCAAGCACCTGCCCGAACACGCCCGCGAGGCGATCATGTTCCGCAACGGCATCGAGACCTACAAGCTGCCCGAGACCGTCCCGGTCCTCGAGGGCCAGGTGCGGGTGTTCTGAGTTGACCGAACAGCAGACGCCCGGGCCGGCGGCAGGGCGTGAGCCCAGGCTCGCCCAGGGACGCGAACACGTGGTCGCCACCGTCGACGAGATCCCGCACGGTGCACATAAATTGGTGCCGATCGGCCGGCACGGCGTCGGCGTCTACAACGTCAACGGGACCTTCTACGCCATCGCCAACTACTGTCCGCACGAAGGCGGCCCGCTGTGCGCCGGGCGAACCCGGGGGCTCAACATAGTCAACGATGACGTACCGGGAGACGCGGTCATGGTGCGCGACAAGGAATATATCTTCTGCCCCTGGCATCAATGGGGTTTCGAACTCGCGACGGGCACCACCGCGGTCAAGCCCGAGTGGAGCATCCGCACCTATCCGGTGCGGGTCGTCGGCAACGAAGTGCTGGTGCAAGCGTGACCACTACAGAATCCGCGCTGGTGCTGGCCCCCGGTGAACAGTCCATAGAGATCAACGGCGGTGACGTCGTCTACGAAATTCTGGGCGAGACAGGCGATCTTATCGCGCTGACCCCAGGCGGCCGGTTCAGCAAGGACATCCCGGGGCTGCGTCCGCTCGCCGAGGCGCTGGTGGCCGGCGGATACCGCGTGCTGCTGTGGGACCGGCCCAACTGCGGTAAGTCCGCCGTGCAATTCTACGGCGAGAGCGAATCGCACATGCGCGCCGAGACGCTGTACAAGCTCGTCACCGCGGTGCACGACGGCCCGGTCATCATCCTGGGCGGCTCCGGCGGCGCCCGCGATTCGATGCTCACCACCATGCTCTACCCGGAGATCGTCCGGAAGCTGGTGGTGTGGAACATCGTCGGCGGTGTCTACGGGTCCTTCGTACTGGGTGGTCACTACGTGATCCCCAGCATCCTGGCCGTCCGTGGGCTCGGTGTCGAAGGGTTGCTCAACGTTCCCGAGTGGCGCGAGCGCGTCGATCAGAACCCGGACAACCGGGATCGTCTACTCGCGCTCGATGCCGACGCCTATCTCAAGGTCATGCTGCGTTGGCTGAACGCCTTCGTGCCGAAGCCGGGGCAGACCATCCCCGGCGTGTCCGACGAGATGTTCGACAACATCACGGTGCCCACCCTGATCATCCGCGGTGGTGCGGGCGATTGGGACCATCCCAAACGCACCTCACTGGAGGTGAGCTGCCTGATCAAGGGCTCGACCCTGATCGATCCGCCCTGGCCCGAGGATGCCTGGGAGCGGGCCGGCGAGAAGTTCGCCCAGAGCGGCGGAAAAACGTTCTGTCTCTTCGACACCTGGGTGCAGGCCGCGGCGCCGATCCTCGACTTTCTGGGCGCACCTTGACGGACTCAGGTCACCAGGATGCGTACCTCGCTGTTCAGCGAGGCCTCCAATGCGGTATGGATCCGGCTCTCCGGTACCCGCTGCAGGTCCGCACGGGTCAGGGTCACCTCGACCACATCCCAGCCCGCGCCGCTCGGATACCGGTGCACCGTGCCGGTCAATCCGAATCCCGCGAGCACGCCATGGGCGTCGTCATCGGTGCCGCGACTCACGAAGGTCAGCACACCCGGCTCCACGGGATGACGGAATGCACTGGTGCACAACGCCACCACCGTGTCCTGCAGCGTGTCGGCATCCTCGCCGGCCAGCAGCACCTCGACCTCGCGCCGGTTCACCGGTACTGCGGTCAGATCCGCGTCGACCACCTCGGCGCCGGCCGCCGCCGCCAGTCCCTGGAGCGCGGTCATGCCATCGGCTAGTTCGGTGGGCGTCAGCAGCCCCGACGGATCGATGTCCACGCGCACCACAGCGGTTCTCACGGCCGTCAGCCTAACGGTGGAAAGGAACAACCCCGCATGACAACCACCGCAACCGATCTCACTGTCGCGGCCTGGCCCGGTCTCACCCCGCGTCTGCTGCGCAGCGCCGTCGGGCGCGAATCGGGCGAGGAGTATCGCGCCCAAGGCGGCTACCAGCCGTTGACCGACTCCCAGGCGTTGCTCGACGCCGTCGCCGAGGCCCGCATCCTCGGACGCGGCGGCGCAGCATTTCCGATGGCCGTCAAACTCTCCACCGTCCGCGCGGCCGCGTCGCGCGGTGTCGACACCGTCCTGGTCGCCAATGGCGAGGAGGGTGAGCCCGCCTCGGTCAAGGACCGTTGGCTGCTGCGCAACCGTCCACATCTGGTGCTCGACGGTGTCCGGCTCGCCGCCCAGATCGTCGGGGCCCGCCACGCACATGTGTACGTCTCCGACCGCCTCGCAGCCGACGCCGTGCGGACTGCGCTCACCGAACTCACCACCGCCGTGCTCGACGGGGTGACGGTCAGCGTGCATACCGTGACACCCGGCTATGTGGCCGGCGAGGAATCGGCCGCGGTACGCGCGATCAACGGCGGCCCCGCCAAACCGACCGACAAACCGCCGAGGGTGTTCGAGGAGGGTGTCGGCGGTCTGCCCACCGCGGTATGCAATGTCGAGACGTTGGCCAATCTTCCCTTCGTGCACGCCCACGGCGTCACCACGTACCGCGAACAGGGCACCGACGGCTCCCCCGGGACATTCCTGGCCACCGTGACCGGCGGTGGTCGACCACCCGGACTCTACGAACTTCCGTTCGGTGTTCCCTCGTCGGATCTTCTTGCACTACACGGCATTCTGGAGGACAAGGTCCGCGGGGCACTGATGGGCGGCTACTTCGCAGGGTTGCTGGACCGTCGGATTCTGGACACCACGTTGGACCACGAGTCCCTGCGGGCGGCGGGCAGCGGCCTGGGCTGCGGCGCGGTGTCGGTGCTCACCGACGAATGCCCGATCGCAGTCGGCGCGGCGGTACTGGCCTACTTCGACCGGGAGAACGCGGACCAGTGCGGATCGTGTTTCAACGGCACGGCGGCCATGGCAGCGGCGGCCGCGGCACTGCGTGACGGCGCGGCCGACACCGACGATCTCGCACGCCTGCAACGGTGGTCGGTGGTGCTGCGCAACCGCGGTGCCTGCGCGACGCTGGACGCCGCATGCAACATCGCGGCGAGCATGTTGGCAATGTTCGGCGACGATGTCGCCCGCCTGCTCGACGGCGGCGCACGTGACACCGTGTACGACGCGGTACGGCCCTTCGAGGTGGAGTCCCTGTGAGCGACAAGATGCGCATCAAACTGGACCGCACATTGTGCGACGGATTCGGGATCTGCGCCAAACATGCCCCCGAGTACTTCTCGCTCGATGACTGGGGTTACGCGGTGCTGGTCGGCGATGGCGACATTCCCGAGCAGGACCGCCCGGCCGTCCTTCGCGCTCTGCTCGATTGCCCGGTTCACGCCATCATCGAGCTGTCCGATGCGCCCCCGCCCACCGTGAAGGCCGAGCCCGACGTGGCCGACCTGCACACCGCAGCCACACCGTTGGACGTGACTCGATGAGTCGACTTCCGCTGCCGCAGCTGACCTTCGAGAACGAATTCTTCTGGACCTCCGGCGCCGACGGGGTGCTCCGCATCCAGGGCTGCGACGACTGCAAATCGCTGATCCACCCGCCACAGTCGGTGTGCCGATACTGCCGCAGTCACAACCTGAGCCCGCGGGAAGTCTCCGGGCGCGCCGTGCTGTCAGCCTTCACCGTCAACGAACGCTTCGCCATCCCCGGCCTGCAACCGCCGTATGTGGTGGCACAGGTCGCCATCGAGGAAGATCCACGGGTTCGGCTGACCACCAACATCATCCACTGCGATCCCGCCGAGCTCGAACTCGGCCGTGTCGTCGAGGTGGTCTTCGAGCAGAACGATGATGTCTGGCTGCCGCTGTTCCGGCCGACCGCCGAGCCCGAGGCCGGGCCGCTGCCCGAGGACGAGATCGCCCCGCAGGACTTCGCCCAGTTCGTCCGGCCACGACTGACCAAGGAGAAGTTCGAGGACGCCGCGGCCATCACCGGGATCGGCGCCTCCAAACTCGGTCGGCGGCTCATGGTTTCACCGCTGTCGCTGACCCTGGAGGCCGCCGAGGCCGCCATCGCCGACGCCGGCCTGACGCTGGCCGATATCGACGGGCTCTCCACGTATCCCGCCATGGATGCGATGGGGATGGGCGAGGGCGGTTGCACGGCCTTGGAGAACGCCCTCGGAATCCGCCCCACCTGGATCAACGGCGGCATGGACACCTTCGGCCCCGGTGGTTCGGTGATCGCCGCGGTGATGGCGGTGGCGACCGGGATGGCCCGCCATGTGCTGTGCTTCCGCACCCTGTGGGAGGCCACCTTCAACCAGCTGATGAAGGAGGGCAAGGTCTCCCCGCCCGGCGGTCCCCGGGTCAACAACTGGCAGGCGCCGTTCGGCGCCACGTCGGCCGCGCACACCCTGGCGCTCAACGCCCAGCGGCACTTTCACCGATACGGCACCACCAAGGAGACGCTCGGCTGGATCGCGCTGAATCAGCGCGCCAACGCCGCTCTGAATCCGACGGCGATCTACCGCGGCCCGATGACCATGGACGACTACCTCGGGGCGCGGCCCATCACCACACCCTTCGGGCTGTACGACTGCGATGTGCCGTGTGACGGAGCGGTGGCCGTCGTCGTATCGGCCGTCGACGCCGCTGCTGACGCGCCGAAGCAGCCGGTCTATTTCGAAGCCGTCGGCACCCAGATCATCGAGCGCACCGACTGGGATCAGACCACCCTCACCCACGAGCCGCAGGTGCTCGGGCAGGCCGCCCATCTGTGGACCCGGACCGACCTGCGGCCCGGCGACGTCGATGTCGCGCAGCTCTACGACGGGTTCACGTTCAACTGCCTGTCCTGGTTGGAAGCCCTGGGGTTCTGCGGTATCGGCGAGTCGAAGGACTTCCTCGACGGCGGCACGGCGATCGCCCGCGACGGGGTGATCCCGCTGAACACACACGGTGGCCAGCTGTCGCACGGGCGGACGCACGGTATGGGCCTGATGCACGAGGCCGTTTCGCAGCTGCGCGGTGAGGCCGGCGACCGACAGGTCGCCGGCGCCAAGGTCGCCGTGGTGAGCAGTGGTGGCCTGACCCCCAGCGGCGTGGTGCTGCTACGGACCGATGGCTGATTTCGAGCCGGCAATGAACATCGGCCCGCGCGTCGTCCTGGTCGACGTCGTGCCGATGTCGGCCCGTGTCGCCACCGTCGCCGAACCACGGGCCGTCATCGTCGCGATCCACGGCGGCGCCACCTCGTCGGCATACTTCGACTGCCCCGGCCATACCGAGCTGTCACTGTTGCATACCGCTGCCGCACAGGGTTTCACCGTCATCGCGCTGGACCGTCCCGGCTACGGCGCATCGGCGCTGTATCAGGATGTGATGGAGACCCCCGCTCAACGTGTCGCGCTGGCTCTCGGCGCGGTCGACAAGATCCTGGCCGACGGACCACGCGGGGCGGGCTTGTTCGTCCTCGCGCATTCACTGGGATCCGAACTGGCGCTGCGGACCACCGTCGATCGCGACGATGTCATCGGTGTCGAGCTGGCCGGCACCGGTTTGCGGTACCGGGCTGCGGCACACGAGATCCTCAGCCAGGCCACGCTGACCCGCCGCCCGGTGGGCCTGCGCGAATTGTTGTGGGAACCATCCGAGCTGTACCCGGCCGAGGTGCTGACGGGGGCGCTGTCCGCACCCGGGGTGGCCTACGAGGGGCCCGTGACGGCGAACTGGTCACGGCGGGACCTCCCTGATCTCGCCGGCCGCGTGCGGGTCCCGGTGCGGTACACCGCCGCCGAGCATGAACGGGTCTGGGACACGTCACCGTCGGCACTGGCCGAGATCGCCGCATTGTTCGCCAGCTCACCGCGGGTGGTGATCGACGAGATGCCGGGCAGCGGTCACAATCTCAGCGTCGGGCATTCGGCGCAGAGCTATCACCTGCGGGTGATGTCGTTCATCGAGGAATGTATCGCCGCCGATTCGGGCGGCCAGGTCGAAGCGGAGGCTGGTTGATGCGTGTTGGTTTCATCGGACTGGGCAGTCAGGGTGGGCCGATGGCCCGACGCATCGTCGAGGGCGGATTCGAGCTGACGTTGTGGGCCCGCCGGGCGGCATCGGTGGAGCCCTACGCCGACACCGCCGCCAAGGTGGCCGTCACCCCTGCAGATCTGGGCGCGGCAAGCGATCTCGTGTGCCTATGTGTCGTCGGTGATGACGATGTCCGTGAGGTGTTGACCGGCGAGGACGGTGTACTGGCTGGCATGGCCCCGGGCGGGATCATCGCCATCCACAGCACGGTTCATCCGACCACCTGCGCCGAGATCGCCGATATCGCTGCCGCCAAGGGTGTTTCGGTGATCGATGCACCGGTCAGCGGCGGCGGCCCCGCGGTCGAGGCAGGCACCCTGCTGGTGATGATCGGCGGTGCGGAGGCCGATGTGGAGCGAGCGCGACCGGTGTTCACCACCTACGCGGATCCGATCGTGCATCTCGGCCCGCTCGGCAGCGGCCAGGTCTCCAAGATCCTCAACAATCTGCTCTTCACCGCCAATCTCGGTGCCGCGATGAGCGCATTGGAACTCGGCGAGTCCCTCGGTGTGCCACGGGCCCGGTTGTGTGAAGTGATCACCCGGGGGTCGGCGACCAGCAAGGCGTTGTCGAGCATCGCTGCCTTCGGTGGGTCCTTGGACAACCTGGCCCCGATCGCCGGCGCCCTGCTGCAGAAGGATTGCCGGCATGCCGCGACGCTGGCCGACAAGGCCGCCGCGCCCGAGGGCGCGGTGTTCGATGCCGCGGATGCCGCGCTGCACCTGATGGACCACCCGCGCTGATGAGCGCTTGCGCGAAGAACAGACAGTCCTGATGCGGGTCGGGTTCATCGGGGCGGGCCGGATGGGCGCACCGATGGTGCGCCGGATCGCACAGGCCGGCCACGATGTGCGAGCCCTGGGACGCACCGACGAGAACCGCACCGCGCTGGCCGAACTCGGCGCGACGCCGGTGTCCGAGGCCACCGAGGTCGCCGCCGGTGCCGATGTGGTGGTGTTGTGTGTGTTCACCGACGAACAGGTGAACGCGCTGGCGGAGCCATCGCTGCTGCAGGCGGTTCCGGCCGGGGCGGCACTGGTCATCCACACCACCGGCAGCCCGCACACCGCCGAACGCATCGCCGAGCGGGCCCCGCACCTGGGTGTGCTGGACGCCCCGGTGAGCGGCGGGCCGCACGATATCGCCGCCGGGCGGATCACCGTCTTCGCCGGCGGCAGTGAGACCGCGTTCACCCGCGCGCATCCGGTGCTGTCCTGTTATGCCGATCCGGCCTTGCATGTGGGCCCGCTCGGTGCCGGGCAGAAGGTGAAGCTGATCAACAACACCCTGTTCGCCGCGCAGATCGGGCTGTTGGCCGAGGCGGCCGGGCTGGCCGCGAAGTTGGGTGTCGACGAGACCGCACTGTTGGGTGCGCTCCCCCATGGCAGCGGCGCGAGCCGCGCGTTGGACAACGTCGTGCGGGCCGGGTCGACGGCGGCGTTCATCGGAGCCGTCGGCGAGTTCATCGGCAAGGACGTGGCGGTCGTGCGACGCACCGTGGCCGAGCTCGGCGCCGACCTCGGCGCACTCGATGCCGTGGTGGATGCGGGGCTGGGACGCTGAACCGACACGAAATTGACTGTTTCGCATTCAAGCGGACAGGACTACAGTTAGCGTTACAGTTTTACAGCCTTCCGTAACGTTTTGGGTGTCGAGATGCCCCTGTAGGAGGACCGAGTATGACCACAGCGGAACTCGTTTTCGACCCGTTCTCCGACGAGTACTTCGAGAATCCGTTCGAGATCTACCGCCGGATGCGCACCGAGGCACCGCTCTACTTCTGCCCGAAGCGGGACTTCTACGCGCTGACCCGGCACGATGATGTCTCCGCCGCGCTGAAGGACCACGAGGCCTTCTCGTCCTCGCGCGGGTGCGACCTGGCGATGGTACAGAGTGACGAGCCGCCGCAGAAGTCGATCATCTTCATGGACCCGCCCGATCATCGGCACATGCGCAGCCTGCTCAACAAGGCCTTCACCCCACGCGCCGTCCAGTCCCAACGCGACACCATCATCGAACAGATCGACCATTACCTCGGCCGCATCGACTCCGACGAGTTCGACGTCGTGCAGGACTTCTCGGGACCGTTCCCGGTCGAGGTCATCACCCGGATGGCCGGCGTCGAGCCCGAATTCCGCCAGCAGGTGCGGCACTGGATCGACACCAGCCTGTCCCGCGAGCCCGGCCAGGTCGGCTACTCCGAGGCCGGCATGAAGGCCAACATCGACACCGCGATGTACTACTACTCCCTGGTACAGAAGCGCCGCGAGAACCCGACCGAGGACATGATCAGCCGGCTCATCGCCGCCGAGATCCCGCGCGAGGACGGCGCACTGCACAAACTCGACGATGTCGAGATCACCGGGTTCGCCACCCTGTTGGGCGGCGCCGGGGCGGAGACCGTGACCAAACTAATCGGCACGGCCATGGTGCTGTTCGCGCGCAACCCTGATCAGTGGCAGAAGCTGCTCGACAACCGGGAGTTGGTGCCGGCCGCCGTCGAGGAACTGCTGCGGTTCGAGGGACCGGTGCAGTACAACGTGCGGTACACGCTCAAAGACGCACACGTGCCATCGGGCACCATCCCGGCCGGCAAGCCCGTGTTCCTGCTCAGCGCCGCCGCCAACCGCGATACCGATGCGTTCACCGACGCCGACAGGTTTGATATCGAGCGTGACCGTACCGAGGCGCAGAACCTCGGACTCGGGTACGGCATCCACAGCTGCCTGGGCGCCGCGCTGGCCCGGATGGAGAGCGTCATCGCGTTGGAGAAGCTGCTCGACTTCATGCCCCGCTACGAGGTCAAATGGGATGGGCTGCAACGGGTTCACATGCAGAACGTGGCAGGCTACTCGCACGTGCCGGTGCGGAGGCTGCCGTCGTGAGCAAGATTCAGGTGGACTTCGGGCTGTGCGAGAGCAACGGTGTCTGCATGGGTGTCGACCCGGAGGTGTTCGACCTCGACGATCAGGACGACCTGCACGTGCTGCACGAGGAAGTAACCCCCGATCACGAGCAGCAGATCCGCGAGGCGGTGCGGCAGTGCCCGCGTCAGGCCATCGCGATCGTCGAGTGAGCTGATGCGATTCCTGTTCGTGCACGGCGGTTTCCACGCTGCCTGGTGCTGGGACCGCACCATCGATGCACTACGCGAACTCGGCCACGACGGTGTCGCCGTCGATCTGCCGGGCCACGGGGCACTGGTGGACCAGGAGTCGACACTGGCCAACCGCCGCGACGCGATCCTGGCGGCGCTGCAGCCCGGGGACGTCCTGGTCGGCCACTCCGGCGGCGGCTTCGACATCACGCTGGCCGCCGATGCCGCACCGGATCGGGTGCGACACCTGGTGTACCTGGCCGCCGCGCTCCCCCGGGAGGGTCGTACCTATCCCGAGGCGATGGCCATGCGCGACGACGCCGACCTCGACGCAGGGTTCGACGCCGATGTCGGAGAGATGCTGAGCTACCTCAGTTTCGACGAGGACGGCGCGATGACCTTCTCCGATTTCGACGGCGCGTGGAAGTACTTCTACCACGACTGCGACGAGGCAACCGCACGCTGGGCCTTCGATCGGCTGGGCCCGGAACGCTTCGGGGACACCACGGTGACCCCGGTGTCGGTCCCCGGCTTCTGGGCGGCCGACCTGCCGCGCAGTTTCATTGTCTGCGAACAGGATCAGTCGATGCCACGGTGGCTGGCCGATACCGTCACCCGGCGCCTCGGCGTGGCGCAGCTGTCGATCGACAGCTCGCATTCACCGTTCCTGAGCCGTCCCCATGAGTTGGCCGAGCTGCTGGTGCATGCGCCGACCACCTCCCCCGTCGGCCCCCTGATCCCTGGCTGAATGGGCTTGCCGATCACAATGTTCCGCTGACAGCGCCGCCGCGTCGATATCGTCCTTGCCGAGGCTGTCAACGGAACATTGTGTTGCTGATCTCAGCCGAAGCCATTGAGGATCACGCCATTACAGGTCGCGGCGGCCTGCCGGACCTTGACGGCGGCCTGGTAGGCGTCCGAGTAGTACCAGTCGTTGGCGGCCTGCACCGACTCGAATTCCAGCAGCACCGTCTGGGTCGTCTCCCAGGAGCCCTCGATGACGGTCGGCTTCTGATCGACGGCCAGGATGGTCGCCCCGGCCATCGCCTGCCCGGCGAGCTTGCCGTACTGCTTCATGCCCTCCGGGTCGGTGATCGTCTCGGTGATCAGCACATAGCCTTTGGCCATCGGGTCAGTCTCCTTCTACTTCGTGAATCGCGTTCTCGGGGCAACAATCAACGGCCTCCTTGACGGCGGCCTCATGCTCGGCGGGGACCTCGCCCGGCGTGGCGACGGCCCACCCGTCATCCGACAGCTCGAAGACCTCCGGGCACAGCGTCAGGCACATGCCGTGGCCGGCGCAGCGGTCCTCGTCGACGGCGACCCTCATTTGACGTCGAACTCCAGGTGCAGATGGGTGAGACCACGCAGGATGAACGTCGGGATGTAGTTGTAGTCGCGGTTGCCCGCCGGACCGTGCTTCTCCTCGGAGATCCGGATATCGGTGGTGCGGTCCAGCAGTCGCTCCAGGCCCACCCGGGTCTCGGCCCGGGCCAGCGGCGCACCCGGGCAGGAATGGATGCCGCGCCCGAAGGCCAGATGCTGACGGGCATTCCTACGGGCGGGATCGAACTCGTCGGGATCCTCGAACCGGCGCGGGTCCCGGTTGGCCGCACCGTTGACCACCATGACGGTGCGCCCGGACGGCAATTCCTGGTCTCCCACCGTCACCGGCGTGCGTGACAACCGGAAGTCGCCCTTCACCGGGCTCTCGAAACGCAGCGCTTCCTCGATGAAGTTGGGCAGCAGGCTGCGGTCCTTACGCACCTGCGCCTGCACATCGGGGCGGTCGCCGAGCACCTTGAGTGCGGTGCCGAGCAGCCGCACCGTGGTCTCCTGGCCGGCCGAAAAGACGTTGGTGGCAACACGTGCGACGTCACCGGGGCTGGGCGTGGTGCCATCGGGGAACAGCGCGGTGGCCATCCCGGTCAGCACATCCTCCCGCGGATTGCGCCGACGATCCTCGATGTAGGCCTCGAACTGGCCGTAGAGGAACTCCAACGGACTATGTGACAGCGACTCGCTGCTGGTGCTGCCGACGCCACCGCCGGAATGCTGAGAGATACCGTCGACGAACGCATTTCGGTCCTCGGGCGGGATACCCAGCAGGTCGGCGATCACCAGCAGCGTGAACGGGCTGGCGAAGCCCTTGATGAACTCGCCCTCACCGGGTGCCAGGTACTCGTCGAGCACACCATCGGCCAACTGCCACATGGCGTCCTCGTTCTCCTTGAGGCGCTTGGGTGTGATCAAGCGCATCATCAGCGATCGGTGATTGGTGTGCACCGGCGGATCGAGGGTGGGCAGCTGATCGCTGAACGGCAGTTCGTCGCGGTGCTTGTCGATCAGTTCGGCGACATCGTCGCGACCCTCCAACGGGACCGGGAATCCGGGGAACGGACCAGTGACCGAGGTGCAGGACGAGAACGTCTGCTCGTCGTTGTAGACCGAGACGGCCTCTTCCCAGCCGGTCACCATGGTCACGCCATAGATGTCCTCGGGCTGCACCGGGCACTTGTCCCGCAGCGCGTTGAAGTACGGGTAGGGATCGTCGACCAGCCGCGGGTCCTTGAACCAGTCGATGCCGGCGGGGTCGATCGCCATAGGGTGCACTCCGTTCGTACAGCTATGAGAATATGACTCTCAATGTTGAGTATTACATTTCCACAGCGCTGGCCCGTCGTCAACGAGGGCAAACGCCTAACCGCACCGCTGAATTCTCCGAATGCTGTGCATTCGCTCAACAATGCCTGGCCGTAGGCCTATCCTGCGCTCATGGCTCCTGCGCTCATGGCATCGCAGGTGCCGACTCCCGTGGACACCGCGCCGAACCTGGCCCGACCGTGTTGGACGCCGACCATCGACCCGGGCTGGAATGGCTGTGGTGGCAGTACGGCCTGGTAGATACCCGCTACACGAGCGGTAACGCGTGGGTGTTCGGGCTGGTCCTCCTCGGCGTCATCACCGGCACCATGTTGTTCATCGGGTGGCTCCGGCTGATGCGCACCGATCTACCGATCGAATCGCCCCTTCATGATTCTTCCGTTTTTCGCCCTGTTCACGATGCACCGCCAGATCGATCACCTGACAAGGGCATCCGGCCCGAAGCCGTGACGAGTACACACAGCCCGACGGCGCAGCCGAAAACCCCGAGGATCAGGTGCCGCGGCCAGTCGGTGGCCACATAGGCCCACAGTTGCAGGCCGCCGGCAGCCAGTGCCAGCAGTCCGAAGGCCATGCCCGCGATGCGTAGACCCATCAATCCAGTCTGCCAGCGTCCTTAGTTAGACTCTGGTCAGCAGATTCCTATCGCGGTACGGTGCGTAAATGGCCGATCCCGCGCCCAGGACCACTGCTGACCGTGGTCAACGTAGGGCGACCCTGCAGCGCGCCAACTCGCGCGAGACGAAGCGGGTGCTGGTGCAGGCCGCGATGGCGTTGTGGCGCACCAAGGGATATGCCGCCACCACCGTCGCGGAGATCTGCACGGCCGCGGGGGTGTCCAAGGCGCTGTTCTACTTCTACTTCCCCCGTAAGGAGGATGTGCTCTTCGAGGTCGGAGTGATGTCGACCCGGTCGGCCCAGCAGACGATCGCCGCGCTGCTCGACGACGACTACGACGTCCCCACCGTGGTCGCCGCCGCACTGGCCGATCTGGAACGATCGATGGCGCGAAATCCCCGCGAGCTGGTGATCGAGACGATCCTGGAGGGATACCGCCATGAACATCGCATCCTGCGCGCCGCCGGCGGAGCCGGCAGATCTGACGCCGCCGACACACCCGATCTCGACGGCGGCATGTTCACCGCCTTGTTCGAGCGGGCGGCGGCCGACGGCAAGCTGCCCGACGGTACCGACACCGCCCACCTCGGCTATCTGGCCATGACGCTGGTCAGCGAGGGCGCCCGGCACTGGGCCGCTGGAGCTTTCGGCGACCGATCGTTCGCCGACGTCGTCGGCGCCGATATCACCACCTTGATCGCAGGCATCAACGGACAAAGGAGACCGTAATGGCATGGGATTTCGAGACCGATCCGGAGTTCGCCGAACTCTTGGCGTGGGCGGATGCATTTGTCCGCGACGAAGTGGAACCGCTGGACCTGATCTGGCCACACCTGCAGTTCACTCCTCTGGACACCACTCGCCGCGCCGTGGTCGACCCCCTCAAGGAACAGGTTCGCCGAAAAGGGTTGTGGGCCACCCACCTCGGACCCGAGCTCGGCGGGCAGGGTTACGGGCAGCTCAAACTCGCGCTGCTCAACGAAATCCTGGGCCGTTCGCAGTGGGCACCGATCATCTTCGGCTGCCAGGCCCCCGACACCGGCAATGCCGAGATCATTGCCCACTACGGCACACCCGAGCAGAAGGAACGATATCTGCGGCCACTGCTCGACGGCGAAGTGTTCTCCTGCTACTCGATGACCGAACCACAGGGCGGCGCCGACCCCACGCAGTTCCGCACCACGGCCGTCCGCGACGCCGATGGGGTCAGCTGGATCATTAATGGCCACAAGTTCTTCTCGTCGAATGCCTCGACCGCGTCGTTCCTGATCGTGATGGTGGTGACCAACCCGGATGTCAGCCCCTACCAGGGGATGTCGATGTTCCTGGTGCCGACCGACACGCCCGGGGTCACCATCGTGCGCAACTCCGGCCTCTACGGCGAAGCCGACGGCGAGGGATCGCATGCGCTCATCCACTACGACAATGTCCGGGTACCGGATTCCGCTCTGCTCGGTGGCGAGGGCCAAGCCTTCGTGATCGCGCAGACCCGGTTGGGCGGCGGGCGAATCCATCACGCGATGCGCACCATCGGCCTGGCTCAGAAGGCGCTCGACATGATGTGCGAGCGCGCGTTGTCACGACACACCGCGGGCAGCCTGCTGTCGGACAAGCAGGTCGTGCAGGGTTACATCGCCGATTCCTATGCCCAGCTCAAGCAGTTCCGACTGCTGGTGCTCTACACCGCATGGGAGATCGACAAGTACAACGACTACAAGAAGGTACGCAAGGACATCGCCACCGTGAAGGTGGTCATGCCGACCGTCCTGCACGATATCGCCTGGCGCGCAATGCAGGTCCACGGTGCACTCGGCGTCACCAACGAGATGCCGTTCCTCGGTATGGTTACCGGCGCGGCGGTCATGGGCCTGGCCGACGGACCGACCGAGGTCCACAAGACCACCGTCGCCAAGCAGGTGCTGCGCGACTACCGGGCCACTGATGGTGACTGGCCCACCGAATGGATCCCGGGTAAGCGGGATGCCGCCCGCGCCCGGTTCGCCGAACACCTGGAGGCCGAGGTGGGCAACCTGTGAGCACCCCGAGCATCGACACCGCCCGGCTCACCGAATGGATGGACGGGGCCGGGCTGCCGGGCACCGGCGAGACGCTGCACACCCGGTTCCTGTCCGGCGGCACCCAGAACGTCATCTACGAACTCACCCGTGGCGAACACCGTTGCGTCATCCGCATGCCACCGCCGGGAGCACCTCCGGACCGGGACAAGGGCATCCTGCGCGAGTGGCGCATCATCGAGGCACTCGATGGCACAGATGTCCCGCACACCAAAGCCGTTGGGGTGTGCACCGACCCGACCGTGCTGGGCCGCCCGTTCTACCTGATGGGCTTCGTCGACGGCTGGTCCCCGATGGACAGCCACGGGGTGTGGCCCGAACCCTTCAACAGCGACGTCTCGACCCGCGCCCGCCTCAGTTACCAACTGGCCGAGGGCATCGCGCTGCTGTCCAAGGTCGACTGGCAGGCCAAGGGGCTGCACGATCTGGGTCGCCCGGACGGCTTCCACGAACGTCAGGTCGACCGGTGGATCGGGTTCTACGACCGCATCCGCAACCGGGACCTGCCCGGACTGGAGACCGCCACCGCCTGGCTCAAGTCCCACAAACCGCTGGACTTCATCCCCGGCCTGATGCACGGGGACTACCAGTTCGCCAATGTCATGTACCGACACGGCGCCCCGGCCCAGCTGGCCGCGTTGGTCGACTGGGAGATGGGCACCGTCGGCGATCCCAAGCTGGATCTGGGCTGGATGGTGCAGAGCTGGCCGGCCAATGACGACGACCACGCCGCCATGAACTACGTCGACATGCGCGGCGCCCCCAGCCGCGATCAGGTCGTCGCGCACTACGCCGACGTGTCGGGCCGGCAGGTCGACGACCTGGACTACTACCTGGTGCTGGCGAAATGGAAGCTGGCGATCGTGCTGGAGCAGGGTTTTCAGCGCGCCGGTGATGACGAGAAGCTGCTGGCCTTCGGCCCGGTGGTCACCGATCTGATGGCGTCGGCCGCGCAACTCGCCGAATCCAGCGACTACCGGTGAAGGCGGCCGTCTGCCCGGCCTACGGACCACCCGAGGTCATCGAGGTCCGTGAGCTCCCCACCCCGGAGCCGGCCGCCGGGCAGGTCCGGGTCCGGGTGCACACGGCGGCGGTCAACTTCCCCGATGTACTGCTGGTGGCCGGGCAGTACCAGGTGCGGGTCCCGCCGCCGTTCGTCCCGGGCAGCGAGTTCGCCGGGGTGATCACCGAAACCCGCTGCGCTGAGCCCGGTTACGCGGTGGGCGACCGGGTGACAGGCACCGGCATGTTCGGTGCATTCGCCGAGCAGGTGTGCATCGACCCCGCCGCCTTGGCGCCGATCCCCGACGGTATGGACGACCGGATCGCCGCGGCCGCGGGGGTGGCGTTCCGTACCGCCCACCACGCGCTGCGCTCGACGGCGCAGGTCCGGGCCGGTGACGATGTGGTGGTACTCGGGGCCGGCGGCGGGGTCGGGCTGGCGGCGGTGGCGCTGGGCACCGCGCTGGGCGCGCGGGTGACCGCGGTGGCATCGTCGGCCGACAAGCTCACCGCCGCCGGGCAATACGGTGCCGTCAATCTGATCGACCACCGCGACGGCGATCTGCGCGAGCACCTGCGCGCGGCGCTGCCGAACGGCGCTGCCGCGGTCATCGACCCGGTGGGCGGGGTGCTGTCCGAGCCGGCCCTGCGCGCCCTGCGCCGCGGAGGTCGGTTCGTCACGGTGGGCTACGCCTCCGGATCGATCCCGAAGATCGGCCTGAACCTGGTGCTGGTCAAGGGAATCACCATCGTCGGCTTCCAGTTTCAGGACATTCCGGCCGCCGAGTTCGACCGCAACGAGGCGCAGCTACGCGCACTGCTCGAGAGCGGCGCGGTGCGGCCGCACATCGGGGCCGAGTATGCGTTGGCCGAGACCGCGGCAGCCCTGCGACATGTCGCCGACGGACGTGCGATCGGCAAGGTGCTCGTGCACGTTCAGCCCGCCGTGGGCGGATAGAAGTACTCACGCCAGGCGGCGATCTTGCCGTCGCGCACCTCATAGGCGCCCATCACCGGCCAACTCATCTGCTTGCCGTCGACCACCCAGTGATCACGACGCTCCATCAACACGACGTCACCGTCGACGGCGAGGAACAGCACCTGCAGGTCGACACACCGCCCGCCGGCGAAGAACGTCGTCATCATGTCCCGGATCGCCGCGCTACCCGCCAACTTCGGCCAATCGGGCCCGATGTCGAAAGTGGCGTCCTCTGCGAAATGGCTCATCACCTCGTCGACGTCGTTGCGACCCCACGCCGCGATCTCGGCGCGCACGATCTCCTCAGCGGTCACGATTCCCCCGTTCGGCGAACATTACAACCACTGCAAATATCGTAATGTCCGACCACGCCGATTCCCAGCCTTGACCTCGCCACTCAAACTCTGCTAGGCAGATGCTCAGCAGCCCACACCTCTGTCAGGAGTCGCATGAGCGCACCAGCCGAAGCCGATCTGTATTACGACCCGTACAACATCGACCTCAACATGAATCCCTATGCGGTGTTTGCCCGGATCCGAGAAGAAGCGCCGCTGTACTACAACGAACAACACGACTTCTACGCACTCAGTCGTTATGACGACGTCAACGCGGGGGTCATCGACCATGAGACGTTCATCTCCGGTCGCGGCGCGGTGCTCGAGATCATCAAGTCCGGCATGGAGATTCCGCCGGGCACGTTGATCTTCGAGGATCCACCGATCCACAACATCCACCGCAACCTGTTGTCGCGCATGTTCACCCCGCGCAAGGTGCTGGCGCTGGAACCGCAGATCCGCGAGTTCACCGCGCGCTGCCTGGACCCGCTGACCGATTCGGACCGGTTCGACTTCGTCAACGATCTCGGCGAACAGATGCCGATGCGCGTGATCGGCATGCTGCTGGGCATTCCCGAAGACCGGCAACGGCAGATCACCGACCACGGCGAGGAAACCCTCAAGGGTGAAAAACTCGAAGGTCTGGCCACCGGCGAGGTTTTCGCCGAGTTCATCGACTGGCGGGCCAAGAACCCGTCCAACGACATCATGACCGATCTACTGAACGCCGAGTTCGAGGACGAGACCGGCACGCGCCGTACGCTGCGCCGCGACGAGCTGTTGCTGTATCTCACGGTCATCGCGACGGCCGGGTCGGAGACCACCACCCGGCTGATCGGCTGGGCCGGTAAGACATTGGCCGAGAACCCCGATCAGCGCCGCGCGCTGGTCGAGGACCACACGCTGATCCCGCAGGCCATCGAGGAGATCCTGCGCTGGGAGCCGCCGGCCTTACAGATCGCGCGCTACGTCACCCGTGATGTCGAGTACTACGGTCAGACGGTGCCGGCGGGTTCGGCGATGCTCATGCTCGTCGGCGCGGCCAACCGCGACCACCGACGCTTCGCCCCCGACGGCGACGTCTTCGATATCTTCCGGGAACAACGCTCGCACATGTCATTCGGCGCAGGCACCCATTTCTGCCTGGGGAATGCACTGGCCAGGCTGGAGGGCCGGATCGCCTTGGAGGAGATCCTCAAGCGCTTCCCGGAGTGGGAGGTGGACTGGCCGAACGCCGTTCCGTCGGAGACGGCCGCGGTCCGCGGCTGGGCGGCGATGCCTACCATCGTGGGTTGAGCTCGTCGGCCCAATTCGCCGATTTCAGCTGGCGGGCACCAGGTCTGCGGCCACCGACGGACAGGACATCACACCACATCGGAACACCTCGGTGCGCGCCACCGGGTCGGTGTCCCCGGCGGCGGCCAACGCCTGGGCCTTGAAGGCCCGGGCGGCCGCGCTGAGCTCGTGCTGCACATTGTCCACGGTGCTGTCGAGTTCCTGGGGCCAGCTCTCGCCCCACAGCGTCACCTCGGTGAGTCCCTGGTCGAGCGCGCCGAGCACACCCTCACGCACGCGGGCGTCGCTGACAAACAGATCCGCGGCCACCGCGACGGTCTGCGGGTGCGGACGCTCCTCCCACAGCTGCATCGCCGTCTCCAGATCCGCGGTCTCCACACCGAGGATCTGCAGCGGACGGACATCGTCGTCACCGGAGATCAGCACGGTGACATCCCAGCCGGCCATCACCCGGTCGACCAGCCAGCCGCCGGCATTGCGCACCACCTCGCTCACGCTGGGCGCCACCACATCGAGCCGATACCTCATAGCGAACTCCCGTCCGGTGTCGTCGGTGCCTGCGGGGCGAAATCGCGGACCAGCGCCTCGGTGTACCCCTTGAACACGTCGGCGAGCGGAATCGAAGGATCGAGTAGCCATGCGGTCTCCATTCCATTGACGAAAGCGAGGATCTCCACGGCCTTGGCGGCCGCGTCGAGGTCTGAGCGATAACGGCCGTCGGCCTGTCCGCGCCGGATCGCGTCGGCGACGATCCCGACGGCGGCCTGCTGGCGGGCCACCAGGCGGTCGTGCAGCGGTGCATCGGGCTGGATGTTCTCCACCAGCAGCACGGTGAACGTGCCGACCAGCGCCGGGGCGCGGGTGAAGCGTTCGGCGACCCGGCCGATGTTGGCGATCAGGTCGCCGCCGCGGTCGGCGTGGGTGTCATCGTCGAAGTCGCGGGCGTCCAGCACGGCGTGCAGCAGTGCTTCCTTGGATTCGAAGTGGTGCAGCAGGCCGGCGGCGCTGACTCCGGCCTCCCGGGCGATCTGCGCCAGCGAGGTGTTACGCCAGCCGTTGCGCGCCAGCAGTGTCTCGGCAGCACCGAGAATGCGCTGCTTACGGTCCTCGCCCTTGGCCAACAGGGACTCGTAGGGACGCGGGCCGGACGCCGCAGATGTCGCTGTCACCGCTCCCCCTGTCTCGCTCGTGAACCAACCAACTGAACACACAGTAGGTTGGTTGGGGGCCCTGTGACAAGGGTCTCACTTAACAAAGTTCGGAAAAGTTGTCACGGCGTCCCCCACCTTGCGATTTACCCGCGATCTGTAACGCCGACGGCCGTCACCGAGCGCGCGGGATTCGCTACAGGCCGAGGTCCTTGGCGATCATCACCTTCATGACCTCGCTGGTGCCCGCGTAGATCCGGGCGACCCGGGCGTCGGTGTAGAGCCGGGCGATCGGGTACTCCATCATGTAGCCGTAGCCGCCGAACAGCTGCAGGCAGCGGTCGATCACCCGGGCCTGCATCTCGGTGCAGAACAGTTTGGTGCGGGCCGCGTCGGCCGGGGACAGGTCGCCGTCGACGTGCAGCTGGATCGCCCGGTCCAGCATCATCTGGGCGGCCTCGACCTCGGTGGAGCAGGCCGCGAGTTCGAACTTGGTGTTCTGAAACGACGCGACCGGCGTGCCGAACGCCTTACGGTCCCTGGTGTAGTCGATGGCCGCGGCGATCGCCGAGCGCGCCTGCGCCACGGAGCCGACGGCGACGGTGAGCCGCTCCTGGGGCAGGTTGTGCCCCAAGTACCCGAACGCCTCGTCGAGCTCACCGAGCACATTGGCCGCCGGCACCCGCACATCGACGAAGGACAGCTCCGCGGTGTCCTGCACCTTGCAGCCCATCTTCTCCAGCTCACGCCCGCGGGTGAACCCCGCCATGCCGTCCTCCACCACGAAGAGTGTCAGACCGCGGCGGCGGTTGTCCGGGTCGGTGGAGGTGCGGGCGACGACGATCACCAGATCGGCCTGCATGCCGCCGGTGATGAACGTCTTGGCGCCGTTGAGGATCCAGTCGTCACCGTCACGCACCGCGGTGGTGCGCATCCCGGCCAGATCCGATCCGGTGCCCGGCTCGGTCATCGCCACCGCGGTCAGCAGCGACCCGTCGGCCAGGCCGGGGAACCAGCGTTTGCGTTGTTCCTCGTTGGCGTAGTGCAGGAAGTACGGCAGGATCACCTCCAGCTGGGTGCGCACCGTCGACAGCGTCACCAGGGCGCGGGCGGCCTCTTCCTGTAGCACCACGTTGTAGCGGTAATCGGGGGCGCCACCACCGCCGTACTCCTCGTCGATGGCCATACCGAGCATGCCGAGTGCGCCCATCTTCTCGAACACCGCACGCGGCATCCGGCCGCCCTTCTCCCACTCGGGATAGGCAGGCACGACCTCCTTTTCGACGAAGTCGCGGGCCAGCTCACGAAACGCCTCGTGATCCTCGGTGAACAGATTGCGTTGCATGTGACTCCCTAACCGACGAGTTCGACCAGCGTGGCGTTGGCGGTACCGCCGCCCTCGCACATGGTCTGCAGCCCGTAGCGAATACCGTTGTCGCGCATGTGATGGATCATCCTGGTCATCAGCACGGCACCGGATGCGCCGAGCGGATGCCCGAGCGCGATCGCCCCACCGAGCGGGTTCAGCCTGGCCTCGTCCACCCCGGTCTCGGCCAGCCAGGCCAGCGGCACCGGCGCGAACGCCTCGTTGACCTCGAACACCCCGACCTCGTCGATACCGACACCGGCTTTGTGCAGCACCTTCTCGGTCGCCGGGATCGGCCCGGTCAGCATCAGCACCGGGTCGGCCCCGGTGACCGCGCCCGCGCGATAGCGGACCAACGGTGTCAGGCCCAGATTCAGCGCCTGATCGGCGGTCATCACCAACAGCGCGGCGGCCCCGTCGGAGATCTGCGAGGAGTTCCCGGCGTGGATCACGCCATCCTCGGTGAACGCGGGCTTCAGTCCGGCGAGCTTCTCCACCGTGGTGCCGCGCCGGATGCCCTCATCGACGGTAATCACATCCGAGTCGGTGAACACCGGGACGATCTGGTCGATGAAGGCGCCGGAATCCTGTGCGGCGGCGGCCCGCTCATGCGATTGCGCCGAGTATTCGTCGCACCGGGTGCGCGACAGGTCCCACTTCTGGCAGATCAGCTCGGCCGAGATCCCCTGGTTGAACGAGAAATCGTCATAGCGGGCAAAGACTTTCGGCCCATAGGGCTGACCCGTGGCGCGCGCGGATCCCAGCGGGACCCGGCTCATCACCTCGACACCGCCGGCCACCACGACGTCTTGCTGTCCCGACATGACGGCCTGCACCGCGAAATCCAGTGCCTGCTGGCTGGATCCGCAGGCCCGGTTGACGGTGGTGCCCGGAATGCTCTCCGGCCAGCCGGCGGCCAACACCGCGTAGCGGCCGATATTGCTCGACTGGTCCCCCACCTGGGAGACGCAGCCCCACACCACATCGTCGACCAGGGACGGGTCGACTCCGGTGCGTTCGGACAGTTCGTTGAGTACCAGTGCGGACAGGTCCGCCGCGTGCTGGTCGGACAGGCCTCCGTTGCGTTTCCCGACCGGGGTACGCACGGCTCCGACGATGACGGTCTCGCGCATCACTTCTCCTACTGTGTTGTTCCCCCGGGTCGCTCCGCTCCTGCCCCCGAGGAGGCCGGCACGGCCCAGGTTCCGGTGAACTGGGGATCACGCTTCGCAGCGAAGGCCGCGTAGGCCTCCCCCGAGTCGGTGGTGGCGAAGTTGCCCGGCTGGGCGCGGGCCTCATTGGCCAACGCCTGAGCGAAGCTGACGGTCGCTCCGTCGTTGAGCAGGGCCTTGCTCTGGGCCAGCGCAAACGGCGGCCCGGCGGCCAGTCTATCTGCCAACGTGTCGACGAAATCGTCGATCTCATCGGTCTCGCGCACCCAGGTGACCAGACCGAGCTGGTGTGCCTCGGTGGCGTCGATCATGTCGGCCAGTAAGGCCAATCGTTTGGCCTGTTGCAGGCCGACGAGTTTGGGCAGCAGCCAGGAGCCACCCAGATCGACCGACAGGCCCCGCTTGGCGAAGATCTGGCAGAACCGGGACTCCGGGGTGGCCACCACCAGGTCGCAGCCCAGCGCCAGATTCCACCCCGCGCCGACCGCGACACCGGTGACCTTGGCGATCGTCGGCACCGAGAGGTTGTGCAGTGCCAGGGCGACATCGGTGAGCCGCTGCAGCTTTCGGCGCGGGTGCACCACCTCGCCGGTGCCGATATCGGCGCCCGAGCAGAACGCCCCACCCGCCCCGGTGAGCACCACGGCCCGCACCGCGTCGTCGGTGTCGGCGGCACGCAGCGCCGCCGCCAGCGCATGCCACAGTTCGACGTCGATGGCGTTCTTGCGGTCCGGACGGTTCAGCGTCAGCGTCCGCACACCGTCGCGGTCGTCGACCAGCAGCGAGGTCATGATGCGTATTCCGGCCCGATCGCACCGCCGGCCCGCAGGTCCGCGACCGCGGCGTCGTCAAAACCCAACTCGCCCAGCACCTTGTCGGTGTGCTCACCCAGGCCCGGGACCGCCCCCATACCGAGCTCGAGCCCGCTGATCACCGGCGGCGGCAGCAGCGCGGCGATCTCGCCGTTGGGGGTACCCACCTGGCGCCAGCGATCGCGGGCGGCCAGATGCGGGTGGGCGATCACCTCGCTGGGTTTGTTGTACCGCGAGTTGCCGATGCCGGCGGCATCGGCGATCCGTTGGATGTCGTCCAGATCGTGCTGTGCACACCAGCTTTCGATGGCCTGGTTGAGCTCGTCGCGGTGCGCACAGCGCTGCGGGTTGGTGGCGAACCGCGGATCGTCGGCCAGGTCGGGCCGCGCGATGATCTCGCGGGCCAGCCGCTGCCACTCCCGGTCGTTGGTGGTGCCCAGCACCACCGTCTGCCCGTCCCGGGTCCCGAACGCCCCGTACGGTGCGACCGCCGGTGAGCTCATGCCCAACGGTTCCTGATCCACGCCCGAGTGCTGGGTGTAGGTCAGTTGGTAGCCCATGATGTCGGTCATGGTGTCGAACAGGCTGACCGCGACGGCCGGTGCCGGGTCGTCGGCTCCGTTGCGCGCCCTGCCCAGCAGCAGCGCCATGATCGACAGTGCCGAGTACAGACCGGTCGTGATATCGGCGACCGGCGCCCCGGGTTTGGCAGGCATCCCGGGATAACCGGTCGCCGCACAGGACCCCGACTCCGCCTGGACCAGCAGGTCGTAGGCGCGCTTCTCCGACAGCGGCCCGCCCGGCCCGTAACCGTCGATCTCGACCGGGATGAGCTGCGGATGCCGGGCACGCAGATCCTCCGGTCCGAGTCCGAGCCGGGCCGTGGCACCCGGGGCCAGGTTGGAGACGAAGGCGTCGGCGCCGGACAGCAACCGGTGCAGCACCGCCATGCCGTCGGGCGACTTGAGGTTGAGCGTCACCGACTCCTTACCGCGGTTCGCCCAGACGAAATGTGCCGCCTGCCCGAGCACCACATCGTCGTAGTCGCGTGCGAAATCCCCGCCCTTGGGGTTCTCGATCTTGATCACCCGCGCGCCGAAGTCGGCGAGCACCCGGGTGCACATCGGCGCGGACACCGCCTGCTCCATGGCGATGACGGTGATGCCGTTGAGTGGACCTGTCACGTATGTCACATAACCATGCCGCCGTCGACCGGCAGCACCTGCCCGGTGACATAGGACGCGGCGTCAGACGCCAGGAACACGAACGCTCCGGCCACCTCGTCGGCCTCGGCCCAGCGTTGCAACGGGATCCGCCGCATCATGTTGGCCGCGAACTTCTCGTTGGTCCGGATCGTCTCGGTCATCGGCGTGGCGGCCAGCGGCGCCAGCGCGTTGACCATGATGTTCTTGGTCGCCAGCTCGCGGGCCAGCGATTTGGTGAAACCGATGATGCCGGCCTTGGCGGCGGAGTAGTTCACCTGGCCGAGCGTTCCGGTGATACCGGCCGAGCTGGTCACGTTGATGACGCGGCCGGTCCCGTCGGTGGGGATGTGCGGTAACGCCGCCTGCGTGACGTGGAAGGTGCCCATCACGTGGATGTCGAAGGTCAACCGGAAGGTCTCGTCGGTCAGCTTGGGGAACATCGCCGGTGCGGTCACCCCGGCGTTGTTGACCACGATGTGCAGCTTGCCCTCACCGAGTGCAGCAGCCCGCTCGGCCGCGGCCGTCGCCGCCTCCCGATCGCTGACGTCCAGCGCGGCACTGTCGGCTTTGCCGCCGGCAGCGTTGATCCGTTGCGCCACCGCCGCGGCCGCCTCGGCGCTGATATCGGTGACCAGCACGATCGCACCCGCGGCCGCCAACGCCTCGGCCACCGCCGCACCGATCCCCGCGCCGGCCCCGGTCACCAGGGCCGAACGGCCGGTCAGGTCGAAGTAAGTGCGCATGACAAGTCCATTCCTCTCGGTACGTCGCGGGATGTCGTCATCGCGCGACGGTGCAGATGGCCCTCGTGCGGGCTCAGTAGCTCTTGGGCAGTCCGAGGACGTTGGCGCCCAGGAAGTTCAGGATCATCTCCTGGCTGACCGGGGCAATCTTCATCAGCCGTGACTCCCGGAAGAACCGGGAGATGCTGTACTCCTCGGAGTAACCCATCCCGCCGTGGGTCTGCAACGCACGATCGGCGGCGCCGAATCCCGCATCCGCGCACAGATACTTGGCCATGTTGGCCTCGCGTCCACAGGACTTACCGTTGTCGTAGAGCCAGGTGGCCTTGCGCAGGATGAGCTCGGCGGCATCCAACCGGGCCAGCGAATCGGCCAGCGGGAACTGGATGCCCTGGTTCATCCCGATGGGCCGGTCGAACACCACACGCTCATTGGCGTACTTCACCGCGCGGTCCAGCGCCACCCGGCCGATACCCAGCGCCTCGGCGGCGATCAACATCCGCTCGGGGTTGAGCCCGTGCAGGATGTAGGAGAATCCCTTGCCCTCCTCACCGATCCGGTGAGCGGCCGGCACCCGCAGGTCGTCGATGAAAACCTCGTTGGAGGACACCGCGTTTCGACCCATCTTCTTGATCGGGCGGATGTCGACGTGGTCGCGGTCGATATCGGTGAGGAAGAGGGTCAAACCCTCGGTGGGCCGGCCCCCGCGCTTCTCGACGTCATCGCGGCTCTCGGTCCTGGTCAGCAGCAGAATCTTCTCGGACTCCAACGCCTTGGAGATCCACACCTTGCGGCCGTTCACGATGTAATGGCCGGTGGAGTCATCGCCATGACGCTTGGCGAACGTGGTGATGCGCGAGGTGTCCAGGCCCGCACCGGGTTCGGTGACACCGAAGCAGACATGCAGGTCCCCGTTGACGATGCGGGGCAGCGTCTCGGCCTTCATCTCGTCGGAGCCGAAGACCACCACCGGCTGCATTCCGAAGATCGACATGTGAATGGAACTGGCGGCGTTCATCCCACCACCAGAGCGGGCCACCTCCTCGGCCAGGATGGTGGCCTCGGTGATTCCCAGCCCGTGACCGCCGTACTCCTCGGGGATCGTCATTCCCAACCAGCCACCCGCGGCGATGGCATCGTAGAACTCGGTCGGGAACTCGTGGGCCTGGTCCTTCTCCATCCAGTAGTGGTCGTCGAACCTGGCCGACAGTTCGGCCACCGACTTACGGATCAGCTGCTGATCCTCGGTCAGTTCGAAGTTCATTCCGGACACTGGTGTCTCCCTCGATTCGCATGCTCACGCACCGGCGCGCCACATCGCACGCCGGTGCCATTCCGCTCTGTCGTGCTAGTCCTTGACCCCGGTGACGGCCCGCGCGTTGGCGGTGAAGTCGGCAACGCTGGAGCCACCTCGCTTCTCGTGATTGCTCAGTGCCTGGATCGAGACGTCGTGTCCTTCGGCCTGTTTGCGTAGGGCGCCGACGGTGGCCTGCTCACGCCGGATGTGGGTGAAGGGCTCGAAGTGGTAGAGCCGCATCGCGTTCTCGTGGGTGATCTTGTTGATCTCGTCATCGGGCACCTCGTAGGTGTCGAACACCGCGCCCAACTCTTCAGGGGCACCGGGCCACATCGAGTCGCTGTGCGGGTAGTCCATCTCCCAGCAGATGTTGTCCACACCGATCATGTGCCGGTTCTTCACCCCCACCGGATCAGAGATGAAACACGTCATGAAGTGTTCCCGGAACACCTCCGAGGGCAACTTCCCACCGAAATCCTGATGCGTCCACGTCGAATGCATCTCATAGGTGCGGTCCACCCGGTCCAGGAAATACGGGATCCACCCCGTCCCACCCTCAGACAGCGCGATCTTGAGATCCGGGTAGGCCTTGATGGGTGCCGACCACAGCAGATCGGCCGCGGCCTGCACGATGTTCATCGGCTGCAGCGTGATCATCACGTCCATCGGCGCATCCGGGGCGGTGATGGCCAACCGCCCCGAGGACCCGATGTGCACATTCATCACCGTGTCGGTATCGACCAGGGCATCCCACAACGGCTTCCAGTACTCCATGTCATGAAAGCTCGGATAGCCCAGGGCGGCCGGATTCTCGGTGAAGGTCAGCGAATGCACCCCCTTCTCCGAGACCCGGCGGATCTCCTGGGCGCACAACTGCGGGTCCCAGATCGCCGGGATCGCCATCGGGATGAACCGGCCCGGATGCGAGCCGCACCATTCGTCGATGTGCCAGTCGTTGTAGGCCTGCACCAAGGCCATCGAGAACTCGGCGTCCTCGGTGGCGAACAGTCGGGCAGCGAACCCCGGAAACGACGGGAAGTTCATCGTGGCCAGCACACCACCAGCGTTCATGTCCTTGACCCGCTCGGCGGCGTCATAACAACCCTTGCGGATCTCATCGAGCCCCTGGGGCTCCAAGCCGTATTCCTCCTTGGGCCGGCCCGCGACCGCGTTGAGCGCCACGTTCGGGATGACCGTGTCCCGGAACTGCCAGGTATCGGAACCGTCCGGGTTGTGCACCAACCGCGGCGCCTCGTCACGGTACTTCTCCGGCAGATGGTTCTTGAACATGTCGGGCGGTTCGATGATGTGATCGTCAACGCTGATCAAAATCATGTCGTCGTAGTGCACGGACTGTTCCCTTTCGCCGATCCGTCAAGGTGCGCAGCGACCCGACGTTCCGTCCGCCGAGCTGGTTCTCTACCAATGCAAACTATCTTCTCATCGGATGAGAATCAACGTCCAAAGACCTCCCACGCGCCTCTGACCGCGCCATTTCAGCTGCGGAGCACGCCATCGGGAGGCGCTGCCGCGAGCCTCCTTGTTGACCTTACGATGAAACAGTGGAAATCTGTTAGTCAGATATGAGAATATGATTCTCGTAGCGGAGAAGACGACCTCGGGAGCACCCGGGGCTCGTCCCGGCCCATCGCACACAGGAGAGGTACACCGTGGCATTTTTCCCGAAACCGGCTGCCGGCAGCTGGACCGAGAACTGGCCCGAGCTCGGGACCGCCCCAGTCAATTACGAGGACTCGATCGACCCCGAGCACTGGAAGCTGGAGCAGCAGGCCATCTTCCGCAAGACCTGGCTGCAGATGGGGCGCATCGAGCTGATCCCCAAGAAGGGCCGGTACGTCACCCGCGAGCTGCCGTCCGTCGGACCCGGCGTGTCCATCATCATCGTCAACGACGGCGACCAGGTCCGTGCGTTCTACAACCTGTGCCGCCACCGCGGCAACAAGCTGGTGTGGAACGACTACCCGGGCGAGGAGGTCTCCGGCAGCTGCCGCCAGTTCGTCTGCAAGTACCACGCCTGGCGCTACGACCTCAAGGGCGATCTGACCTTCGTCCAGCAGGAGAGCGAGTTCTTCGACCTCGACAAGCAGGACTATCCGCTCAAGCCGGTGCGCTGCGAGGTGTGGGAAGGCTTCATCTTCGTCAACTTCGACGATGACGCGGTGTCCCTCGAGGAGTACCTGGGCGACTTCGGCCAAGGCCTGAAGGGCTACCCGTTCCACGAGATGACCGAGCACTACAGCTACCGCTCGGAGATCAAGGCCAACTGGAAGCTGTTCATCGACGCCTTCACCGAGTTTTACCACGCGCCGATCCTGCACATGAAGCAGGCGGAAAAGGCCGAAGCCGAGAAATTGGCCAACTTCGGTTTCGAGGCGCTGGCCTATGACATCAAGGGTGACCACTCGATGGTGTCGTCGTGGGGCGGCATGTCGCCGCCGAAGGATCTCAACATGGTCAAGCCCATCGAGCAGATTCTGCACAGCGGGCTGTTCGGGCCGTGGGACCGGCCCGACATCGACGGCATCCTGCCCGACGAGCTGCCGCCGGCCATCAACCCCGGTCGCCACAAGACCTGGGGTACCGACTCTTTCGAGTTCTTCCCGAACTGGACGCTGCTGTTCTGGGTGCCGGGCTGGTACCTGACCTACAACTACTGGCCCACCGGTGTGGACAGCCATATCTTTGAGGCCGACCTGTACTTCGTGCCGCCGAAGAACCTGCGCGAGCGGTTGTCGCAGGAGCTGGCCGCGGTGACGTTCAAGGAGTACGCATTCCAGGACGCCAACACCCTGGAGGCCACCCAGACTCAGATCGGCACCCGGGCCGTCCTCGACTTCCCGCTGTGCGATCAGGAGATCCTGCTGCGTCACCTGCATATGACCGCGCACCAGTACGTCGATCGGTATAAAGAAGCCAAGGCGGCCGGCAACGGGGCCTCGAACGGATCTGCCGGAACCAAGAAGGAATCCGCAAATGTCTAAATTGCCAGAGGAATTCGCCGACCTCGAGCGGTTCGCGGACTGGTGCCTGCCCACCGAGGAGGAGCGCTACCAGAAGCGGCTCAACTCCACGATGGACGAGATGCAGGAGCTCTACGACGCGGGAATGGCCCGCCTCGAGGAGATCATGGTGTACGTCGACGCCCGGTTCCCGCTCAAGGGCATGCCCGAGGACGCCAAGGCGCTGGTGCATCTGGGGCAGTCGATCGTGATGGTGAGCTTCCCCATCGAGGTGTGGAAGCAGCCGCGTGTGCTGGACAGCGGCGCGGCGTATATCAACCTCATCAAGGAGCCGGTGGTCTAGGCCGTGAGTGACGTACTGACCCTCAAAGCCGCGGGTCTGGTCGACGTCGATGCCGGGGCGATCATTCGCCCCGGCATCGTCCGTGTCCAGGGTGACCGGATCGTTGCCGTCGGAAGCGAAGCTGAATCATTCATCGGCTCCGCCGATGCCGGCGACATCATCGACCTGGGCGACGCCATTCTGCTGCCCGGCCTGATGGACATGGAGGTCAATCTGCTGATGGGCGGCCGGGGCGAGAACCCCGGACTGTCCCAGGTGCAGGACGATCCCCCGACCCGGGTGCTGCGCGCGGTCGGCAATGCCCGCCGCACCCTGCGGGCCGGGTTCACCACGGTGCGCAACCTGGGATTGTTCGTCAAGACCGGTGGTTATCTGCTGGACGTCGCACTCGGCAAGGCGATCGACGCCGGCTGGGTGGAGGGGCCGCGCATCGTCCCGGCCGGACACGCGATCACCCCGACCGGCGGCCATCTGGACCCGACGATGTTCGCCGCGTTCATGCCCGGCGCACTCGAGCTGACGGTCGAGGAGGGCATCGCCAACGGCGTCGACGAGATCCGCAAGGCCGTGCGCTATCAGATCAAGCACGGCGCCCAGTTGATCAAGGTCTGCGTCTCCGGCGGCGTCATGTCACTGACCGGTGAGGCCGGGGCGCAACACTATTCGGACGAGGAACTGCGGGCGATCGTCGACGAGGCGCACCGGCGCGGCCTGCGGGTGGCCGCCCACACGCACGGCGCCGAGGCGGTCAAACACGCGGTCGCCTGCGGTATCGATTGCATCGAGCACGGATTCCTGATGGACGACGAGGCCATCGCGATGCTCGTCGAACACGACCGGTTCCTGGTGACCACCCGCCGGCTCGCCCAGGCGATGGACGTCTCCAAGGCACCGAAGGTGCTGCAGGACAAGGCTGCCGAGATGTTCCCCAAGGCCGAGACCTCCATCAAGGCGGCCTACGAGGCCGGCGTCAAGATCGCCGTCGGCACCGATGCCCCGGCGATCCCGCACGGCAAGAACGCCGACGAGCTGGTCACACTGGTCGAGTGGGGTATGCCGCCGGCCGCGGTGCTGCGGTCGGCCACCACGATCGCCGCCGATCTGATCAACGCCAAGGATCTCGGACGGTTGACCGAGGGCTACCTCGCCGACATCATCGCCGTGCCCGGCGACCCCCTGCAGGACATCACCGTTACACGAGCGGTTACATTTGTAATGAAGGGCGGTAAGGTCTACAAGAATGAGTACGCCGATGGCTCCTAGCCGAACTGATGACCTGGTCGAAATCCAGCAGCTGCTGGCCAAATATGCGGTCACCATCACCCAGGGTGACGTAGAGGGATTGGTCAGCGTGTTCACTCCGGACGGCACCTACAGCGCGTTCGGTGATACGTATGCGCTGGAACGCTTTCCGGTGCTTGTCGACGCCGCGCCCAAGGGACTGTTCATGACCGGCACGGCGCTCGTCGAGCTGGAGGAGGGCGCCGATACCGCAAGCGGCACCCAGCCGCTGTGCTTCATCGAGCATTCCGCGCACGATATGCGGATCGGTTACTACCGCGACACCTACCTGCGCACCGAGGACGGTTGGCGGCTGCGGACCAGGGCGATGACCTTCATCCGCCGCAGCGGTGCGCACGACCACGGCAAACCACACGCGATCGGACGGCCTTCTGCGTGACCGAGCTACACGACCCCACGCAGTTCCGGGCAGCGCTCCAGGAGTGGCTCGGCGCAAACGATCTGACCGCGCCCGACGACGATTCATTGGAAGGTCACATCCGCCAGTTCGCGCGGGTGCAGAAGGCCCTCTACGACGCCGGCTGGAGCCGCTACGGGTGGCCCGAGCACGCCGGCGGACTGGGTGGCCCCGAGATGCTGCGAGCCATCGTCGGCGAAGAGGTGGTCGGCCGGCGCCTCGCCGAGCCCGGCCCGTACTCCATGCTCGAGGTGCTGGCACCGACCATGATCGATTACGCCTCCCCCGAGCTCGCCGCCGAGATGGTGCCCAAACTGCTCTCCGGCGAGGAGCAGTGGTGCCAGGGATTCTCCGAACCCGGTTCCGGAAGTGACCTGGCGTCGTTGACCACCCGCGCCGTCCAAGACGGCGACCGCTGGATAATCA
The DNA here is from genome assembly GCF_053345865.1 of Mycobacterium sp. C31M. Classification (NCBI taxonomy): domain Bacteria; kingdom Bacillati; phylum Actinomycetota; class Actinomycetes; order Mycobacteriales; family Mycobacteriaceae; genus Mycobacterium; species Mycobacterium sp. C31M. The sequence goes on from NZ_JBKFAX010000013.1 coordinate 115,962, forward strand.
ATGGCCAGAAGGTCTGGACCAGCTTCGCGCAGTTCTCGCACCGGTGCATCCTTTTGACCCGCACGGGTGGCCACTCTGCTGAATCCCCGTCGCTTCGCTCGCCCCACCAGGGGATCACGGCGTTCTTCGTCGATACCGACACCCCGGGAATCTCCATCCGCCCGTTGCACACCATGCATGGTGTGGACGAATTCTGCGAGGTCTATTTCGACGATGTCGTGGTCGACGCCGGCCGCATGCTCGGAAAGCCCGGCGATGGCTGGCAATTGGCGATGGATCTGTTGCCCTACGAGCGCTCGACCTGCTTCTGGCAGCGCATCGCCTACCTGTACTCGCGGTTCGACGTGCTCATCGACGATGTGAAACGTCAGGGCCAGGCAGCGGATACCGACCTGGGCGAGGCCTATCTGGCACTGCACACCCTGCGCTGCCGCTCCCGGGCCACCCAGCATCGACTCGCGGACGGGCACAAGCTCGGCCCCGACACCTCGATCGACAAGGTCCTGCTGGCCGGTGCCGAACAACGCCTCTACGACACGGTCCGCGATCTGCAGCCCGGACTGATCGAACTCGACGACAACGAGTGGCGCACCGAGTTCCTGTACTCGCGGGCCGCCACCATCTACGGCGGAACGGCCGAGGTGCAGCGCAACATCATCGCGCGCCGCCTGCTGGACCTCGGTAAGGAGTGAACGTGGCGGGAAACTCGGACCTCGATCTGCTCGAAGACGGCCTGCGCAGGACCATGCTCACGAAGTCCGGCCCGGATCTCGATGTGGCGCTGGTGGAACTGGGCTGGGCCGACATGCTTGCCGACGCACCTGACCAGGCGATCGCCCTGGTGTTCCGGTTGCTGGGCGAAACCGGTTCGCACGCATCGATTCTCAACGACGTCGTGCTGCAGTCCTCGCGACGCCCGCCGGGCGGTCTCCCGGTGCTCCCGTACGCCGGCGGGATCCAGGTGGTGTGGGAGCGACCTGTCACCGATGAAATCGACAAGTGGGTGCTCGACAATTCCACGGCACTCGACGTCCTGGGCGGACTGCCGCTGCGGCGGGTGGACGAGGGCGAACTGCTGCGCTTGGCTGAGGCCCGCGTCGCGGTGTCCTGGTGGTTGGTCGGCTCCGCGCGAGCGATGCTCAGCCTCGCACGTCAGCATGCCCTCGACCGCGTCCAGTTCGGCAAGCCCATCGCCGGCTTCCAGGCGGTACGACACAGGCTCGCCGAGACCCTTGTCGCCATCGAGGGTGCCGAGGCGACGCTGCTGCTGCCCGGTGCCGACAACCCCGACCTGACCGCACTGCTGGCCAAGGCTGCCGCAGGCAAGGCCGCACTGACCGCGGCCAAGCATTGCCAGCAGGTGCTCGGCGGTATCGGGTTCACCGAAGAACATGATCTGCACCACCATGTGAAGCGGGTGATGGTCCTCGACGGACTGCTCGGAAACTCCCGCGAACTCACCCGTAAGGCCGGCGCCGGCCTGCGTGCCCGCGGCTCCGCTCCGCGCCTCGCACAGCTCTAGATCTCATCGCCGACGCTACGGTTTGTGCTGCTCCGCACCTGTTTTCGTGCCACAAATCGTAGTCTCGGCAGGAATCGCAGTTCAGGGAAAGCCGGTTTTCCGGTAGGTCTTCTGAAACTGCGGAAATGAGAATAGTATTCTCGTCATGAGAAAGCTAGAGTCTCCGACACGTACGTCGCGAGGGGGTGGAGCGAAGCAATGCCCAGGCATTCTCCGGTACAGTCCATTCATGTTCTCCCCACTGGTGAGGCGCCGGTGACCAGCGCAAGCGAGGAACCCGCCTGGAAGCAGCGTGCCGTCGAACGGTCCATCAAGACCGCGAAGCTGCGTGCTGCCCAACGCGTTCAGCGCTTCCTCGACGCCGCCCAGTCGATCATCATCGAGAAGGGCAGCACGGACTTCACCGTGCAAGAGGTCGTCGACCGTTCCCGGCAGTCGCTGCGCAGCTTTTACCTTCAGTTCGACGGTAAGCACGAGTTGCTGCTGGCGCTCTTCGAGGACGCGCTGAGTCGCTCGGCGGATCAGATCCGTGCCGCCACTGCGAGCCAGACCGATCCGATCGAACGTCTCAAGGTGGCCATTGAGTTGCTGTTCGAGTCGTCCCGGCCGGATCCGACGGCGAAGCGGCCACTGTTCACCGATTTCGCGCCGCGCCTGCTGGTATCGCATCCGTCGGAGGTGAAGGTGGCCCACGCACCCCTGTTGGTGCTGCTAACCGAGCTGATGGAAGATGCCTCCGAGGCCGGCCGGTTGCGGCCGACGATCAACCCGCGCCGGATGGCGGCGATGACCATGCAGACCGTCATGTTCGTCGCACAGTCCAGCGGTAGCGATGACGCCACCAACAAGCCCATCACCGCCGACGAGGTCTGGGATTTCGTGGCGCACGGCTTCACCACCGAGGACTGATCCTCACTTTCGTCGCACAACGCGGACGGATGCCGGACGATGATCCGGCGCCCGTCCGCGTTTTGTGTGCTCTCGGTGACACTCTCCGAGAATCATGTTCTTGTAAACAGAGAGTATAAATATCCCGATTTGAGTCTGTCGTTGACACGGGTACCCACCCGGTGACAGAGTGCTGAGCGAGTGCCAAGCAGGCCGCAGAACACGCTGAGAATCGAGGAACGATGGCAGGTCGGGTAGAAGGCAAGGTCGCATTCGTCACCGGCGCGGCACGCGGACAGGGTCGCAGCCACGCCGTCCGGCTGGCCGAAGAGGGCGCCGACATCATCGCCATCGACATCGCGGGACCGATCCGGCCCGGCGTGGAGACCGCCATCCCGGCCTCCACCCCGGATGACCTGGCCGAGACCGCCAACCTGGTCAAGGGCCTGAACCGCCGCATCGTCACCGCCGAGGTCGACGTGCGCGACGCCGCCGCGCTCAAGGCCGCCGTCGACAGCGGTGTCGAACAGCTCGGCCGCCTCGACATCGTGGTTGCCAACGCCGGCATCGGCAACGGTGGCGACCCGCTGCACGAGACCAGCGAGCTGGACTGGGACGAGATGATCGACATCAACCTGTCGGGTGTCTGGAAGTCCGTCAAAGCCGCTGTGCCGCATATCATCGCCGGTGGCCGCGGCGGCTCCATCATCCTGACCAGCTCGGTCGGCGGGCTGAAGGCCTACCCGCACTGCGGTAACTACGTCTCGGCCAAGCACGGCGTCGTCGGCCTGATGCGCGGCTTCGCGGTCGAACTCGGCCACCACAACATCCGCGCCAACACCGTGCACCCCACGCACGTCAACACGGACATGCTGCACAACGAGGGCACGTTCAAGATGTTCCGTCCCGACCTGGAGAACCCGGGCCCCGACGACATGGCACCCATCTGCCAGATGTTCCACACCCTGCCGATCCCGTGGGTCAACGCCGTCGACATCAGCAACGCCGTGCTGTTCCTGGCCTCCGACGAGGCCCGCTACATCACCGGTGTCACCCTGCCGGTGGATGCCGGTAGCTGCCTGAAGTAGCCGATGTCCGACACCGTCCTGGTCACCGGGGCGTTCGGTCTGGTCGGCTCGGCCACGGTGCGGGCACTGGCCGCGGAGGGGCGCTCTGTCGTGGCCACCGACCTCGGCACCGACGCGAATCGTGCCAAGGCCCAGTCACTTCCGGCCGGCGCACGCGCGCACTGGGCCGACCTGACCAGACCCGACGACGTCACCCGCCTGATCGCCGAGGTGGCACCCGACGCGATCGTGCACCTGGCCGCCGTCATCCCGCCGCCGATCTATCGATCCCGCGGGCTGGCGCGCAAGGTCAACGTCGACGCCACGAAGACACTGGTGGACACCGCCGCGGCAGCAGCCCGGCCACCACGCTTCGTACAGGCCTCCAGCAACGCGGTGTACGGGTCCCGCAACCCGCACCGCAATCCCGATCCGGTGCGGGCGGATACTCCCCCTCGGCCCACCGAGCTCTACGGTCAGCACAAGCTGGAGTCCGAGGTCTACGTCCGTGCCTCCGCCCTGGACTGGGTGGTGCTACGCCTCGGTGGTGTCATGAGCACCGACCTGTCGGCCCTGCCGTTCACGATGGATGCGCTGTACTTCGAGAGCGCACTACCGGTCGACAACCGCATCCACATGGTCGACGTCCGCGATGTCGCAAGTGCTTTCGCCACCGCGACGGTCGCCGATGTCGTCGGTGAGATCCTGCTGATCGCCGGCGATGACACCCACCGGATGCGGCAAGGTGACGTCGGGGCAGCGCTGGCCGCGGCCCGCGGTCTGCCCGGTGTACTGCCGCCGGGCCGGCCCGGCAACCCGGACAGCGATGACGACTGGTTCATCACCGACTGGATGGACACCACCCGCGCCCAGGAAGCACTGAGGTTCCAGCACCACTCCTGGCCGGACATGCTCGACGAGATCCGGGCGCAGACCGGTTGGAAGCGTCATCCATCCCGGCTGATCGCCCCGCTGGCGCGTGCCTTCGTGAAACGTCAGGGCGCATACCGCAATGCCTCCTGCCGGTACGCCGACCCCTGGGGCGCGCTGAGCGCCCGACTCGGTGACACCGGATTGGACACCGTGCCGGCATGACGGTACTCGTGATGGGAGCCAGCGGATTCCTCGGCTCGCACGTCACCCGCCAGCTGGTCGCGCGCGGCGACGATGTCCGGGTCATGCTGCGCAAGACCAGCGACACCCGCGGTATCGACGATCTCCACGTACAACGTTGTTACGGCGACCTTTTCGACGACGAGGCCCTGCGGTCGGCGATGTCCGGGGTCGACGTCGTCTACTACTGCGTCGTCGATGCCCGGATGTGGCTGCGTGATCCCGGCGCGTTGTTCTCCACCAACGTCGAGGGCCTGCGACACGTCCTGGACGCCGCGCTGGCCACCGGCATCGGCAAGTTCGTCTTCACCAGCACGGTGGGCACCCTGGCCGCGTCCCGGCCCGAGCGGGCCGTCACCGAGGACGACGCAGCCGACTGGGACGGCGGCGGACCGTATATCGAATCGCGGCGCGCCGCCGAGAATCTCGTGCTGGACTACGCCCACTATCGCGGGCTGCCGGCCGTGGCGTTGTGCATCTCCACCACCTACGGCCCGGGCGATTGGCAGCCCACCCCACACGGCGGGGCACTGGCGATGGTCGCCGCGGGGCGGTTCCCGTTCTATTTCGACTATGCGCTCGAAGTGGTGGGCATCGAGGACGCTGCGCGAGCGATGCTGCTGGCAGCCGAACGTGGCCGCGACGGTGAGCGATACATCATCTCCGACCGTTTCATGAGCTCCCAGGAACTGCACGCGGTGGCAGCGGATGCGGCCGGGGTGCGGGCCCCACGGATCGGGGTCCCGCTGCCGGTGCTCTATATCGGGGCGCATATCAATGATCTGGCGGCCCGCGTGCTCGATCGTGACCTCCCGTTTGCCGCGGTCGGCATGCGCATCGTGACCAACATGGGACGGCTCGACCATTCCAAGGCGGTGCGCGAACTCGGTTGGAAACCCGAACCGGTGCGTGATTCCATCCAGCGCGCCGTCCGGTTCTTCGCCGATCAACGTTCGTGACACGCTGGGCGACCGCGGAATCCGGGCTGTTGTTCCCGGCCGAACCGGACTCGCTACGTGATGCCGGCGCGGAGTTTCTGACCACTGCGATGCGTCAGTTCGGCACGCTGTCGCCCGACAACTCGGTCACCGCGGTCACCGGGTTTCGCGAATGCGGCGGCGGTAGCACCGGTCGCAAGGCGGCGCTGGAGGTCAGTTATGCCCGACCCGGCCCGCCGACGGACCTGTTCGTCAAGTTCTCCCGCGACTTCGACGATCCCCGTCGGGACCGCGGCCGGTGGCAGATGGATCTCGAAGTCCGATTCGGCGTGCTGTCGGCACGCACAGCACTGCCGGTTGCGGTCCCCGCCTGTGTATTCGCCGCCTATCAAGAGGACACCGGCACCGGCATCCTCATCACCGAGCGCATCGGTTACGGGTCCGATGGCATCGAACCCCATTACGAAAAATGCCTCGATTACGCGATGCCTGATGACGTCGGTCACTATGAGGCACTGCTCAGCAGCGTCGCCCGGCTCGCAGGTGCGCACCGCGGCGGTCGGTTACCGGCATCGGTGGACGTCGAATTCCGTTTCGATGCGGACAAGGTGGGCGTCAGCCATCGGGCTCGTCCGAATCACGCCACCCTCGTCGATCGTGTGGGCAGGCTCGCGGAGTTCGCCGCCGACCACCCGGGCCTACTACCGGATGTGTTGCACAACAGCATCTTCGTCGACCGCATGGTTGCCGACGTCGGACGGATCGCCGCCGCCGAGGACGACATCATGGCCTGGCTGCACGACTCGAGCGCTCATAATGCGCTGTGCCACTGGAACGCCAATGTGGACAATGCGTGGTTCTGGCGCGATACCGACGACGTATTGCAGTGCGGACTGATGGACTGGGGCTGCGTCAGCGCGATGAATGTGTCGATGGCGCTCTGGGGTGCGCTGTGCAGCGCCGAGACGCGGCTGTGGGCCGATCACCTCGACCGACTGCTGGACCATTTCGCCGTCGAGTTCGCCACGGCCGGCGGCCCGCCGCTGGACCTCGAGGTGCTGCGCACCCAACTGATGCTCTACATCGCGGTCATGGCGACGGCCTGGCTGCTCGACGTTCCCGAGGTCATCCGTTCCGCGGTGCCGGATCTGCAGCCGGTGACCGACCGCCACGACCCGCGGATCAGCGATGTCGAGCGGGTACGCGCGCCCTTGTTGATGCTGTCGAATGCGCTGTATCTTTGGGACACCGAGGATTTCGGTGCGTTGGTTGACCGGCTACCGACGGGCCACTAGCGGACGGCTTTCTTGTGCCCGCCCACACCCGGTTCGGTACCGATCACGCCGTCTTCTTCGAGGTCGTCGATCTCCTCGTCGGTCAGGCCCAGCGCAGAGAGCAGCTCCCGGTTGTGCTCCCCCAACATCGGCGCCGGCCTGCGGTGCAACTCCGAAGGTCCGTTGGCCAACGTGATCGGCAGCGTGCTGTGCGGTGCCGCCGGATTCACCGGGTGCCCGACGAACTCGAAGAACCTGCGGTGTCGCAACTGGGGCAGTTCGGTCTGCCGGTGCGGTTGCATCACCTTGGCCACCGGGACGCCGGCCGGCCACAGTGCCTCGACGATCTCGTCGCCGCCGCGGGTCGCACACCAGCTTTCCAGATGCTCGTCGAGCAGGTCGTGCTGCGCCTGCCGGCCCGCGTGCGTCGACAACACCGGATCGGTGGCCCAGGCCGGGTTGCCCAGCGCCGTGCGCAAGGCAGTCCACTGTTCGTCGGTCGTCACGGCGATCGCGACCCAACTGTCGGCCCGGCCGAACTCGTCGATATCGGCGCAGCGGTAGATGTTCTGCGGCGCCGCACCCGGTCCGCGATTGCCCGCCCGCTGCAGCAGTGCACCGTAAGCGGAGTGCTCGATCACCTGCTCGGCGGCGATGTTCAGGGCGGCATCGGCCATCGCCGACTCGACCAGCACGGCCTCGCCGGTCAGTCGGCGGTGCTCGAGTGCCAGCAGCAGCGCATTGAGCGCGTGGATTCCGGCGTTCGGATCGCCCACCGAATACGGCTCGAACGGGGTGCGGTCCGGGAATCCGGTGAGCCAGCTCAAGCCGGTGGCGTCCTCGATGATGTAGGCGAAGGCCGGGTTGTCCCGCCACGGACCGTCGAGGCCGAACCCGGGCATCCTCAGCATGATCACACCGTCGCGCAGGCCGCGCACGGTCTCGAAGTCCAGTCCGATCTGATCGATGACCCGCGGCGTGAAGTTCTCGACCACCACGTCGCAAGTGGCGATCAGCCTGCGCAGCAGATCGCGGCCGGCCTCGGTCTGGAAGTCCAGCGTCAGACACTTCTTGTTGGTGTTGAGCGCCGAGAAGATCGGCGAACGTTCCCACCACAGTTCCTCGGTCGCCGGTATGCCGGCGATCAGCCGGGTTCCATCGGGACGCGCGGTCGACTCCAGGTGGATGACATCGGCGCCGAGCATCCCCAGCACGTGGGTGCACGACGGACCGGCCCAGAAGGTGGTCATGTCCAAGACCCGAAGACCGCTGAACGGCAACCGGTCCCGATCCGGCGGTCCCTCCGGCGCCGGTTTCGGTGCCGGCACAGCGGTGGCCGTCATGGCGGTATGTTCGCCCAGCGCCGGTGCCGGTTGCGGGTCGCGCAGGGAGACCCCGCCGATGCGGTAGGGATGCCCCGGCTGGACGAAACCCGCCGGATTACCGACGAACGCGCCGCGTTCGACAAAATGGTCCATGGCGGTGACGTTCTCGCCGTTGCCGACCGGGGAGTTCGGTATCCGGAAGGCAGAGGCCAGGTCCCGGACGTCGTCGATCTTCTGGTCCCGCAACCAGTCGTACAGTTCCTCGGCGTGCAGATTGGCCTGCTCGGTGATGGTCAGTGAGGTGGTCTCGTCGATCCACTCGTCGTGACCGGACATCGCGCACAGGTCATGCCATTGCTGAGCGGTACCGCAACCCAGGGCCACCAGACCGTCGGCGGCCTCGGCCACCCCGGGCACCGTCGGCCGCCGCTCGGTGCGCCACGGCCTGCCCAGCATGTCGAAATATGTGACCGGATAGTAGGTGAGGCACAGGATCTGCGCCTCCAACGACGACAGGTCGATCAGTTCCCCGTGCCCGTCACGCAAGGCGCGCATCCGGAACGCCTGGATCATCGCGGCCGCGTAGGCACCGGTGACCCAGTCCCCCACTTGGCCGCCGACGTGCACGGGCGCGCGGTCCTGGGATCCGCGCCCGATCCCGATCGCGCCGCCGGACCAGGCCTGCAGGGTGAATTCGGTGGCCGCCCGGTCGTGCCACGGCCCGTCCAGACCGAACGGAGTGATCGCGGTGACGATCAGGTGCGGGTACCGGGAGTGCAGATCCTGCGGTGACACCGGCGACCCCGGTGACCAGATGACCGCATCTGCCGATGCCAGCAGCCGTTCCAACAGCTCGGGGTCGGCGACCACGCTGCGCTTCCCGCCGGCCAGGTACGTGAACAGGGCACCGTCGCCGTCGAATTCGGCCCCCGACGCCGACCAACGGCGCAGTGGGTCGCCCTCGGATGACTCGATCTTGACGACGTCGGCGCCGCCATCGGCCAGGATTCTGCCGCAGTACGCGCCGGCGATACCGCTGGACAGGTCGATGACGGTGTATCCAGACAGTGGTGCGCTCATGACTACTCGGGCTTCGCCCGGTTCTTCTTCGACAACCGGAACTCGGGTGGGAACTTGCTGTCGTTGTCGTTCACCGCGGCCGACAGCCCCGAGTCGATCGATTCGAACATGTCGAGATCGTCATCGCTGTCGTTGGCGACACCATTGCCCATCGACTCGAAGAATGCCGACAACAGGCTGCCCATGTACTCGCCCTGCTGCTGCTTGAAGATCTCGAAGAACATCTTCTGTTGAAACACCGTGTCCACCGGTCGGTTCCGGGCACAGGCCAACGCGTACTTCTCGGTCTCGGCCTCCAGCGCATCGCGGGCGACGACCTTGTTCAGGAAATTGCAGTCGTACATCTCGGCGGCGGTGAACGGACGGCCGGTGAACACCATCTCCTGGAACTTGCGCAGGCCCATCATCTGCACCCAGGTCCACATCCGGGGTCCCCAACCGTGATACCGGAACGACGGATGCCCGAACAGGGCGTCGTCGCTGGAGATCACCATGTCCGCGTCGGCGCACTGATAGAAGTGCCAGCCGTAGCAGTAACCCTTGGCCTCGACGATGCTGATCTTCTTGAAATCCTGCAGTGCCCGGTTGCCGGCCTGCGAGTTCGCGTACCAGGAACTGATGGTCGCGCCGTTGCGGAAGGTGCCCTTCGGCGGGTAGGTCACCTCACCGACACCGTCATCCTCCAACCGGAGCTCGGCGAGCCGGGCCGCCGGATTGTCGTTGCCCTCCATGAACTCCGGCAGATCGGCACCGCTGCCCAGGTTGTCCCCCACCCCGCGGATGATGACGACCTTGACATCGTTGTCGGCGTTGGCCGCACGCAGGATGTCGGCGTACCGCAGCCGGGCCATCGAGGTCGGCGCGTTGAGGAACTCCGGCCGGTTGAAGGTGATGGTCGCGATCTTGGTCTTGCGGTCCTTCTCGTAGAGGATGATCTCTTCGGGGGTGGGGCGATCCGCCATCAACAGGCTCCTTTGCAGCAGTGACGAATTCGGGTGGAACGGGTCAGCCGACGGCGGCGCCGGCGACCGGGGTGTGAGTCAGTACCTGTGGTCCGTCCGCACCCATCAGGACGGCGTCACGGGTGAACACCGCACCCACCCCGGATTCCCACACGTAGCTGGTCAAGGCCAGCACGACGCCCTCTTCGAGGACATCCTGCTCGGCGGTGGCGCGCAGGCTCGGTGACACCACGGGCGGGTCGAATCCGAGCCCGAGGCCGTGCGCGACCGGAATGGCCGGCAGCGGTTCGCCCGCCAGCTGATACGCGTCGAGTAGCGCACTGGTCCGGTTCCCCGGGAGACAGGCGTCGATGAGCCTGCCCCACAGGTCATCCCGGCGCCGGAACAGCGCCGCTGCGGCATCGGTGGGCTCGCCGACATGAAACGTGCGTGCCACCTCGCCGACATAGCCGTCGGCCAGGACACCGGCCGACAGTGCGACCAGGTCGCCGTCGCGCACCCGTCCGTCGCCGGGGTCGCGTCGCCACGGGTGTTCCCTGGACGTCACCCACGCCGCGTCCTGGGTCGCCGGGGTGCTCACCCCGCCGGCGGCCTCGGCCTCCAGGATCACCCCGGCGAGATGCTGCTCGGTGGTACCCGCCCTGACCTCGGCAGCGCCCTTGGCCAGGCCCTGCTCGGCGACAGCCAGTGCGCGGCGCAGCGCCGTGATCTCTTCGGGCGTCTTGACCCGTCGGGCGGCCCGCATGGCGGGTTCGGCGTCGACCAGTTCGGCGTTGGGGAACACCATCGGCAGCAGCTTGGCGAACATCGGTGTGAGCGCGTCGGTTCCGACCCGCCGGGCGGTGTCGGCACCCTTCATCTTCGACATGATGCCCACCAGGGTCATCGGGTTCCAGGCGAACCCGTAGAGATTCTCGTGCGGGATCTCCTCGGGGATGCCCTCGTCCCAGGTGCTGTTCAGATGGATCTCCCCGGTGGCCCGGACGTACGAGCAGATCGGTCCGAAGGGCCGGGTGCCCACTACCCACAGCTGTGGCGCGCCGGAAATGTAGCGCACGTTGGCCTGGCGACCGAGGACCAGGATGTCCAGGTCGTGGGCCTCCATCTGCGCGATGGCGCGCTCCCGGCGGCTGACCCGCAGCGCGCGGCCGTCGGCCTCGATCTCAGTTCCCACCGGACACCTCGTACGGATCGTAGGGATATGCGGTCAGCGGCATCCAGCCGTCCTCGGTGACCACCACGATCTCCTCACCGCGGTAGCCGCCGGTGCCGTCCTCCCACACCACCGGTTCGAACACCAGCAACATGCCGGCCGGGAAGACGAAGTTGTCGTCCCATTCCTGGCCGAGATCAGTTCCGATCATCGGCATTTCGGCCGCGCTGGTGCCGATACCGTGGCCCAGATAGAAGTGCGGCAGCCAGGGTTTCGCACCGCCGGCGGCGGCCGTCGCCGCCCGCCCCAGATCACCGCAGCTGGCACCGGCCTTGGTCACCGACAGTACGGCGTCGACGATGGTGCGCCACTTGTCGAACTGTGCCTGCTGCGCCGCGGTCGGGTCCTGACCGACGATCCAAGTACGGCCGTGGTCGGAACAGTAGCCGTGGTAGGCGATGGACACATCGGTCCACAGCACATCCCCTCCGGCCACCTCACGTTCGGTGGTCAGCAACGGCAACGCGAGATCGCCGGTGGTGGTCCACGTTCCGGCGGCCTTCGAGGTGGGCATCACCTGCCAGATGGAATCGAACATGTTGGTGGTGGCGCCGAGTTCGAAGGTGCGCCGGACGAATTCGGCGGACAGATCGATCTGGCGCACCCCGGGGGCCAGCGACTTCTGGATCTCGGCGACGGCCTGTTCGGTGATCTGGCAGGCCCGCCGGATGCAGGCGATCTGGTCGATCGTCTTGACCAGTTTCGCCGCACCGATCACCGGGGCGGCATCCACCGGGGCGCTCGGGAACAGCGCACTGCCGGCCCGGCGCATCGAGCCGGTCAGCTCGTCGACCCCGATGGTCGCCCCGGCGGGCAGCAGGGCGGCGAGTAACTTCGCGAATTCGGTGACGCCCTCGTCGAATTCCAGATAGACGGGGCCGTTCAGGTGGTCGTCGGGCAGCCCGGACTCGCTCGCCGATCCCTCGCGGAACGGCAGGAACAGGTGCGGATGCGCGTCGCCGGCCAGCACGACCGCAACCGGCCGTTCGATATGCGACAGCCCGGCATCGGCCAGCGGCCAACTGATTCCGGTGGCGTACATGACGTTGCTGTTGCCCAGCAGCACCAGGGCGTCCACGCCCTGCTCGGCCATCGCCGCCTGCAGCCGCACGCTGACCTCGCGACGTAACCGGCCGAGATCGGGTTCGGCGGGGATGTCCAGCCAGCTGTATCCGGTCCGTGCGATCTGAGTGACCCCGGATTCCGTCGACGTCGTCATGACGTCAGACCGAGGAACTTCTGCACATTGGTCGACACGATCTTGACGGCCGCCTCCGGACCCACCGCGTCGACGACGGTCGCCAGGGACTTCTCCGAGTAGCCGAAGGTGGATTCGTTGTGCGGGTAGTCACTGGACCACATCACGTTGTCGACGCCGATATCGTCGATCAGCCGCAGGCCCAACGGGTCCACCATGAACGACGCGCTCATGTGGTGGTCCCAGTAGTGCCGCACCGGGTGCTGCAACTCGTGGTTGAACATGTGCCGGTAGGAGGCCAGCATGTGTTCGGCATCCTGCAGGGCGGTCGGCACCCAGGCGATACCGCCCTCGAACCAGCCGAGCCGCAGTGACGGGTGGCGGTCCAGGATGCCGGAGAACACGTACTTGGCGAACTGTTCGCGGAACGAGTCGACGTTGACCATCATGCCCACCACGACGCTGTTGTTCTGGCACGGGGTCTTGGGCGGGGTTTCGCCGATGTGGTGGCTGATCGGCAGGCCGGCGGCCTCGATCTCGTCCCACACGGCATCCATCTCGGTGCTGCCGTAGTCGTAGATGTTGCCCTCGTCATCCTTACCGGGATTCAAAGGCAGCAGGAAGGTCTTGAGGCCCAACGACTTGAGCTGCTCGAGCGTGCTGCGGGTCCCCTTGGGGTCCCACCAGTTGATCAGCCCGACTCCGTAGAAATGCCCGCCGGAGCTCTCCTGTAGTTCGGCCATCACCTCGTTGTAGATCCGGAAGACCCGCTCACGGATTCCCTTGTCCGGGTAGTGGAACAGTGCGAGCACCGCATTCGGGAACGCCAGCTCCTTGTCGATGCCGTCCTCTTTGAGCTCGCGGACGCGGGCCGCGATGTTGTTCGACGCCGCACCGGCCAGATCGTCGTACTGCATGAGGACCCGGCCGAAATCGCCGCCGGTCCAGGCCTTGCCCTTCATCCCGACCATATAGGCGCCGTCCTCGTACCAGATCCGCGGCGCGGCACCCTTGAGCTCCTCGGGGAAGCGGTCGTAGAAGATGTCATCGGCCACCGAGATGTGGTTGTCGGCGGAGAAGATCTCGGTTCCCTTGGGAAGCCCTGCCAGTCCGTCCTTGGAGGCGTGGCCTCGGCGGTTCTTGGGGGCGCCGAACCCCTCGGGCGGATACAGAGTGGCGGTTTGAGTCGACATTTTGGGTCTCCAATTGGGCTGTGGGAATGGAGTTCTAGGTGCGCTACCAGCGCACCGGAAGTTCGTAGACGCCGTAGGCCAGTCGGTCGTGCTTGAACGGGACCTCGTCGAAAGGAATTGCCAGCTCCATGGTCGGGATGCGCCGCAGCAGGGTGTGGAACACGATCTGCAGTTCGGCGCGGGCCAGCTGCTGGCCGACGCACTGGTGGCGGCCGTAGCCGAAGCCCAGCTGCTGGCCCGCCTCGCGGCTGAGGTCCAGTTTGTCGGGGTCCGGGTAGGCCTTGGCGTCCCAGTTGGCCGGGGCAAGGTCGATGATGACGCCCTCACCGGCCTTGATGGTCTCACCACTGATCTCGATATCCTCGATCGCGACGCGGCGCTGGCCGTTCTGGATGATCGACAGGTAGCGCATCAGCTCCTCGACCGCGTTGGCGATCACCTTGGGGTCGTTGGCATTACGCAGGAAGTCGGCCTGCTCGGGGTTCTCCAGCAGGGCCAGCACGCCGATGCCGATGACGTTGGCGGTGGTCTCGTGCCCGGCGATCAGCAGGCCGGTGCCCAGCTGGGCGGCCTCCTTGACGCTGATCTCGCCGGCGTTCACCCGCTCGGCCAGATCCGACACCGCATCCTCGGCGGGCTCGGACTGCTTCTTCTCGATCAGGTTGATCAGGTATTGGTGCAGGCTCATCGCGCCCTTCTGCATGGCGTCGGCCGCGGCGTAGCGGGCCAGACCGGCATTGGCGTGCTCCTGGAAGAACTCATGGTCCTCGTAAGGAACGCCGAGCATTTCGCTGATCACCACGGTGGGTACCGGGAGCGCGAGCTTGTCGACGATATCGGCGGGCTGGGGTCCGGCCAGGATCTCGTCGATGCACTCGTCGGTGATCTTCTGGATGACCGGGCGCAGCCCCTCGACACGGCGGAAGGTGAACGGTTTGGACAGCATCCGCCGAAACCGGGTGTGCTCCTCGGCATCGGCGGTGAACACCGAGCGCGGTCGCTTGTCGACGGTGGAGAGCATGTGTTCGTTCCAGTGCGGGAAGCCGTTCCGGCGGTCGTCGACACTGATCCGCTGATCGGCGAACAGGGCTCGGGCCTCTTCGTAGCCGGTGATCAACCATGGTGTGTCGCCGTTCCAGATCTTCACCCGGGACAGCCCTTTGGCGTTGCCGAGCATCTGTGGCGGCGGCGCGAACGGGCAGCGCAGATCACGCTCCATGGGATAGTCAGGAGTCTGGGTTTCGGTCAGCGCTTCGGTCATGGGCGGATATCTCATTCCTCGATGTCGATGGCAAGGGCTGGGCAGGCGGCCGCGGCGGCGCGGGCGTTGTCGGCCTGGTCGAGACCCGGGCTCGGTTCCAGCAGGACCACCACACCGTCCTCGTCGCGCTGGTCGAACACGTCCATGGCGTTCAGGACGCACTGTCCCGACGACACACATTTGTCCTGGTGCACGGAGACTTTCATGCGTCACCTTCGGTCACGGGTGCCAGCCAGAGCCCGACGATGGCATCGATCAGCCCGGCGCCGACAGCGCTCCACGGCCGCACCCGGGGCACGGAGGTCTGCGCCCGCTCCCGGTCGGCACAGCTGTGCATCAACAGGTTTCGGGCCATGATGTTGCGCTCATAGGTGATCTCGGCGGGCAGGTCGGGCAGCGCACGGTTGATCCCGTCGATGACCTGCACCAGCGATGGTGAGCTCAGCGCGTCCCGGACGACGATGCCGTGGTAAGCGGGATCGGTCATCGCCTGCGCGGCGAACCGGGCGTACCAGGTCTGCTCTCCCAGTTCGGCGAGATGGTCGGTGAGCGGCCGGACCAGGCACCGCACCCAGCCGCGCAGGTCGGTGTGCTCATCGGTGCGGTCCACCAGTCGCTCGCGGATCAGTTCGATCGGCTGACGATGACGCTGCTCGATGGCGCGCACCAGATCGGTCTTGGTGCCGAAGTGGTAGCCGACGGCGGCGTTGTTGCCCTGCCCGGCGGCCTCGCTCACCTGCCGGTTGGACACCGCGAAGACACCGTGTTCGGCATAGAGCCGTTCGGCGGCGGTCAGGATGGCCTCACGGGTGATACTGGCCCGCTCGGTCCGCAGAGGTCTGGCTGCGGTCACCGTTACAGTCAACGCCTCTCCTGTAATTAAGTCAAGCAGTTGATTTAATTCTCGCCCAATCGAACAAACGGGCCGAGAAGTGCGAGAAAAATCCGCCCGAACGTTCGTCTCGACGGTTGGTCAGCCCTTGCGGACGAGCACCTTGCCGGCCACCGTGCCGCCATCGATGGGCAGCACCGTTCCGGTCACGTAGCGCGACTTGTCGGTGGCGAAGTACAGGGCCGCCTCGGCGACGTCGTCGACGGTGCCCTCCCGCTTGAGTGGCCGGTCGTTGCGCATCTGGGCACGGATCTTGGCCTCGAACTCCTCGAGCCGTTCTCGGTCCTCCCCCGAGGCCGATTTCGCGACGATCGCGGTGCGGATGTTGCCGGGGGCGATCGCGTTGACCCGCACCTCATGGTGGGCCAGTTCGATCGCCGCGGACTTGGTGAACTGGATGACCGCGGCCTTGGAGGCGCGATAGGTCATCACCCCGCCGCCGGCCTGGATGCCGCCGATCGAGGTCAGGTTGATCACCGATCCGCCGCCGTGCTCGGCCATGTGCCGGGCGGCGTCGCGGGTGCCCGCCATCACCGCGCGGACATTGACACGCATCACCGCATCGAAATCGGCCAGATCGTCGTCGAGGAACCGACGATGCATGGTCCCCGATACCCCGGCGTTGTTGACCATGATGTGCAGCCCGCCGAATTCTTCGACGGCAGTGGCGATCAGCGTGGCGATCTGCGCGATATCGGTGACATCGGTGGTGACGAACCGGGTGGTGTCACCGAGTTCGGCCGCCAGGGCCTTACCGCGTTCGGCATCGACGTCACCGAAGACCACCCGGGCGCCCTCGGCCGCGAAGCGGCGCACCAGTCCCTCGCCGAGCCCGCCGGCGCCGCCGGTGATGACGGCGACCCTGCCATCCAGTTCCATGCTCATGGCGCACCTTTCAGGAAGTCCAACAGCACCTGCGCCACCGCGTCGGGTTGTTCGATCTGCGGGCAGTGCCCGGCGCCGTCGATCACCGCGGACGACCCGTCGGAGATCTGTGCAGCGATCTCTGCCGCCCATCCGGACGGTAGCAGTTTGTCGCCCGCACCCTCGACGATCAGGGCAGGGACGTCGATGCGCTCGTAGGCCCGCTGCGATGACGGCAGTGGCGGTGTCGGTGCCCCGGGCCGTCGGAATCTGGCTGCCGCCAGCGTCTCCCACGCCCCCGGCGCGATACTCGACTCGTAGCGGCGCTGCACGTAGGCATCGTCGGCGGCATAGGCCGGATCGAAGAACAAGGCGGTGACGATGCGGCGCATGGCCTCCGGTGTCGCGTCGTAGTCGTACAACGCGGCGGTGTGTTCGTTGCGCTGGATCTCGCCGCCACCGCAGATCGCCACCAGGCTGCGCACCGGCAACACGGAATTCTCGGAAGTCGTGTCGACCAGCAGGTTGATCGCGCCCATCGAGTTCCCGACGAAATGCGCGGGGCCGGTCCCCAGCACCTCACAGAACCGGGCGATATGCCGGATCCGCATCCCGCGGCCGTCGTTGAAATCGATCACCTTGGCGCTGCCGCCGAAGCCGAGCATGTCCGGTGCCAGCACCCGGTAGTGCGCGGACAAAGCGCCGATCAGCCGTTCCCAGCCCAGTTCGGCACTGACACCGAACTCGCCACCGTGCAACAGCACCACCGGATCACCGGCCCCGGCCTCCAGGTAGCTGGTGGTCAGTCCGTCGACGGTGATCGTCTTGCGCTCGAAACTCATTTGATCGCAATCGGACTGACGGGTGCACCGACGGCCCCGACCACCTTCAGCGGTGGCGCGATCAGCTGGAAGTCGTAGACCCCGTCGGCTCGGCAATCGGCGGCGATGCCGGTCAGATCCCAGTACTCCCCGAACATCAAGCCCATATCGCGCAGGCACAGCATGTGCATCGGCAGGAAGGTGCCCTCGACACCGTTCTCCGGATCCGGGTCCTCGACCATCAGGTTGTCGGCCGCCACCGCGGCCACCTCGTGATCGTGCAGCCAGGACGCACACGTCCAATCCAGCCCGGAACCAGCCTCCTGCCCGTCACCGGTGGACAGGAAGCGCGTCCACCACCCGGTGTGTACGACGACGATGTCACCGCTGCGGATCTGTACCCCCTGCTTGGCGGCGATATCGTCGAGTTCGGCGGGGGTGATCGGGTTTCCGGGCTGACAGAAGACCTCTTCACCGCGGTGGGCCACCACGTCGAGCAGCACCCCGCGCGACACGATGCCCTTGCCGTCGACGGTCTCGATACCGAGGTGACGCGCTCCGAAACTGGTCACCGAGTCCGCCGGGAACCCGTTGTAGAGCTTGTCCTCGTAGTAGACATGGGACAGCGCATCCCACTGGGTGGCGGCCTGCAGCGACATGGTGATCATGTCGTCGTTGAACCGGAAGATGTTGTCGACGAAGAACGAACTGAGTTCCTGTGCCACCGATTTGCGGGCCCATTCCGGGGCGTGTTTGACCAGTGTCTGGGCATCACCGCCGTCGACGGTCATCACGTGGATGGGGTTGAAGCGGAACTTGAACGCGCCCTGCGGGCCGTTGGATCCGAAGTCACCGCCCAGCGAGATGACCTTGCCCTTTTTCACCAGGGCGGCCGCCTCGGCGACCTTGTCGTCGGTGATGAGGTTGAGGGTGCCGAGTTCGTCGTCGTCACCCCAGCGGCCCCAGTTGCGCACATCGTCGGCGACCCGGCGGAAATCGGTCATGGTGGCCATCTAGTCACGTCCTTTCTGAGGCAGATCGGCCGTTCCCGACGGCAGTGTGGCGACGAACCGGTTGGCGACACTGCCGCCGTCCACCCAGATCACCTGGCCCGAAATGTAGCTTGCCGCCGGGCTGTTCAGAAAAGCCAGCACCGAGGCCTGCTCGATCGGTTCGCACACGTGCCCGAGCAGGGTCGGGAACGAGTCGAGGTAGTCCTGTCCGTAGGCCGAGCGCAGCTGATCGAGGATCGGCGTCTCGGTGACACCCGGCCCGGTGCAGTTGATCCTGATGCCACGCTCACCGAGGTCGAGCGCGCGTGTCATGCCGTAGAGGATGATCGCCTCCTTCGACAGCCGGTACCCGCCGTCGGCGAGTGCCTCCGGATGACTTTCGCACCAGTCGATTCCGTCCACCATCGACGTGGTCGACAGCAGCCCGGCGGTCACCGATGCGCTCTCGCGATAGTTGGCCGCGGCAAGTGAGGACACGTTGGCGATCGCCGAACCGGGCGCCATCCTGGGCAGCAGGGCCTCGGTGAAATGCCGCATGCCCAGGAAGTTGATCGTCACCACCAGCAGCGGTTTGCCGATGCCCGAGGACACCCCGGCCACGTTGAACAGCGCGTCGACCGGGCCCTCGATGCCCGCGACCGCAGCGTCGATGGAGCCGCTGTCGGCGAAGTCCACTTCGATGAAGTGATCCGGAAGCTGTTCCGGGCGACGCAGATCCAGCCCGGTGACATACGCCCCCAGGCCGCCCAGTTGTGCGGCGAGGTGCGCACCGATCCCGGACGCGCACCCCGTCACCACGACCCGGCGTCCGTCGTAACGCCAGAGTTCGCCACCCATGGTCAGCTTGCGGCCCCGCGCTGTTCCTTCTCCAGCTGCGCGGCCTTCACGCGACCTTCGTTGATCTCGGCCATCGCCTCGGGGATCTCGCCCGCGGTGAACTTACCACCGCGGCCGGTCGGCAGCCCACCGAAGGAGTAGGTCTCGTCGAACATCGGTGCGTCCCAGGACTGCCGGCGCGCCTCGACCTTCTCGATCACCGGCTCCAGGCGCTTGGCCTTGGCGGCCCGGGCCTTTTCGTCACGCTCGATGAACTCGGGCAGGATGTCCTTGCCCATGATCTCGATGGACTCCATGGTGCCCTCGTGGCTGCGCGGGTTGAGCAGCAGGATGATCTCGTCGACACCGCTGGCCTCATAACCGCGCAGGAACTCCCGCACCGTCTCCGGCCCACCGATGGCACCGCGGCCGGGACCGTAGGCGAGCGTCGGATCATCCTTGACGGCCTGCTCGTAGAGGTCCCACACGCCGGTGCGTCCGGGGGTGTGCATACCGGTCAGGTAGTAATGCATGATGCCGAACGAGAAGAACCCGCCGCCGATACCGAGCCGCTTGATCGCCTCATCGTCACTCTTGGCGACCATCATCGACAGATCCCCGCCGATGGCCAGGATGTTCGGGTTGATCGCCGGGGTGATCGGGGTGCCCTGCTCCTCGAAATCCCGGTAGTAGCCGTCCACCCGGTCCTTCAGTGCCTCCGGACCCGTGTAGGCAAAACTCAGTGCGCCGATGGCCTTCTGGGCGGCCATCTGTACCGACGAGGGCCGGGTACAGGCGACCCACACCGGCGGGTGCGGATCCTGCAGCGGCTTGGGGATGACGTTGCGGGCGGCCATCTCGACGTGCTCACCCTTGAAACCGGTGAATGGCGCCTCGGTCATACAGCGGATCGAGACCTCGAGGGCCTCCTCCCACATGGTGCGCTTATCGGCCGGGTCGATGTTGAACCCGCCGAGTTCGGCCACCGAGGAACCCTCGCCGGTGCCGAATTCGACACGGCCTCCTGAGATCAGGTCCAGGGTCGACACCCGCTCGGCGATGCGGGCCGGATG
The DNA here is from genome assembly GCF_053345865.1 of Mycobacterium sp. C31M. NCBI lineage: Bacteria > Bacillati > Actinomycetota > Actinomycetes > Mycobacteriales > Mycobacteriaceae > Mycobacterium > Mycobacterium sp. C31M. Next base: position 136,475 of record NZ_JBKFAX010000013.1, read on the forward strand.
ATTGATCGGGGGCGGCAGATGCATGACGCCGAAGCCGAGGCGAATGTCCTTGGTGCGCTGACTCGCCGCGGCCAGGAACATCTCCGGCGCCGTGGCGTGGCAGTACTCCTCCAGGAAGTGATGTTCGGTGAGCCAGACGGTGGAGAAGCCGGCCTTGTCGGCGGCCTCGACCTCGTCGAGGCCGTCGAGGAACATCTGGTGCTCGTCATCGTCGGACCACGGCCGCGGCAGCGCGAACTCGTAGAACAGCGAGATCTTCATGCGGTTACCTCTCTATTGGAGTTCTCAGAAATATGTTGTGCCGCAACGTAGCCGAACGTCATGGCTGGTCCGATGGTGGCGCCGGCCCCCGCATAACTGCGGCCCATGACCGCGGCCGAGGTGTTGCCGGTGGCATAGAGCCCGGCGATGACGGTGCCGTCGTCACGCAGCACCCGGGCGTGCTCGTCGGTGACCAGCCCGCCCGAGGTACCCAGATCACCGAGGATGATCTGAAAGGCCAGGTACGGCCCCTTGCCCAGCGGCGCCAGATTCGGATTGGGCAGAGTCTGGTCCCCGTAGTAGTTGTCGTAGGCACTGTCACCGCGATTGAAGTCGTCGTCATGGCCGGCCAGCGCCAGCGTGTTGAACCGGTCGGCGGTGGCGCGTAACCCCTGCGGCGGGACGCCGATCTGGGTGGCCAACTCCTCGAAGCTGTCGGCGGATTTCACGATGCCCGAATCCAGCCAGGCCTGCGGGATCTTCCGACCGGTCGGTACCGGGGCGAAGGGCACCTTCGGGATCGGCAGGTGGCCGCCGACGACGTAGCGGTGGAAGGATCCGATATCGGTGACCAGCCAGCACGGCACATGGGGTGAAGCCCTCTCCCCCTCGCTTCGCTCGTCCAGCCATCTGCGGTGCCCGTCGATCATGGCGTGCGCGAAGTCCATGTACGGGGCGGCCTCGTTGATGAAGCGCTCGCCCGCCCCGTTGACCACGAACTGTGCCGGCATCATCCGCTCGTTGAGCATGAACTGCAGTCGTCCGTCCGGCCAGCACATCGCCGGGAACCACCAGGCCTCATCCAGCAGATCGGTGGCCGCGCCGACCTTCTCACCGGCTCGGATACCGTCGCCCATCGACGCGGGGTTGCCGAAGCTCCAGTCCTTGTCCAGCAGCGGCAGGTACTGCCGCCGCCAGGTCATGTCATGGTCGAAACCGCCGGTGGCCAGCACGACACCGCCGCGGGCCGCGACGCGCAGCGATGTGCCGTCGCGCTCGACGACGGCGCCGACGACACGGCCGTCGACATCGGTGATCAGTTCGGTCATCGGCGCCGACAGCCACAGCGGGATGCCGTGCTCGGCGAGCGCGAGCCGCATCCGTGCCATCAGCGATTGGCCGATGGCCGCCATCCGGTCACCGAACACGTGTGCGCGGACCATCCGCCAGATCAGCTTGAGCAGCACAGCCTTGCCGCGCCAGTTCTGCCGCACCTGGTAGAACAACCGAAGATCCTTGGGGGCAAACCAGATCCCCTTCGGCGCGAGCGCCAGCGGCGCCAGCAGGTGCTGTTCCTCGGCGCCGAGCGTGCGCAGGTCGATCTCGGGCACGTTGATGGTGCTGCCCCGCTCCGACCCGCCCGGCAGCTCCGGGTAGTAGTCGGCATAACCGGGCTTCCAGACGAATTCGAACCAGTCGCTGGACCGTTCGAGAAAGTCCATCATCTGTGGGGCCACGTCGACGTAGGTACGCAACCGGGCGTCGCTGACCAGACCGTCGGTGATCGTCTTGAGGTACTCGAACACCCCGTCGGGATCCGGCGTGTATCCGGCGCGGCGTTGCGACGGCGCACCGGGAACCCAGATCCCACCACCGGACAATGCGGTGGAACCACCGAATTTGGCCGACTTCTCGATCACCAGGGTGTCCAGCCCGGCGGCGTCGGCCTTCAGCGCAGCCGTCATACCGCCACCGCCGGATCCGATCACCAGGACATCGACGGTGTGGTCGAAGCGATTGTCTGTCACGTGGGTACCGCCGTCCGGATCGCGTAGCCCGCGATCAGTTCTGGAGCGGCGCGGTAGTAGCGCTGCTCGGTCTGATAACCGCCATGGGCCGCCAGCGCGGCGAAGGCCGCCACCCAGGTGCGTACCTCGTGGGCCGAGTTGCCGGCCTCGGCGGCGATCCACTCGTTGCGCCAGCCATCGACCTCGGCCAACCGGTTGCCGTCGAGCAGATCCAGGAATGCCGCATCCCAGTCCGGGTTGAGCGGCTGCAACGGACTCTCGCCGTGCGCAAAGTCGTGTGCAGCGGCGATCACCGCCTGCTGTCGCGCCGCCCGGCCCTCCGGGGTCATCGGCGCGCCGCCGACGATCCGTTCCAGCGCCGCGGGTGGCGCGGTCGCCAGCGTCGGCACCGGCGGGTCGTGGGACAGGCCACCGGAACCCAGCAGCAGCACCCGCTTGTCGAGGCCGGACAGATACGCGCCGATGGCACTGCCCAGGGCCCGGACCCGCTTGAGCGGTCCGAGCGGGGTCGCCACCGAATTGATGAACACCGGCACGATCGGTGGGGTGTCGTCGCCGAAGAGGATGTCCAGCGGCTGCACCGTTCCGTGGTCGACATCCATTGCCGCCGAGAGGGATACGTCGACGTCGGAATCCCAGACCGCGGCGGCCATCGCCGCGGCGGTCTCGGCGGCCACCGGCAAGGGGCCGGACCGGGTGCCGTAATCGCCGACCCCGCTCGCGGCGGTACCGATGCAGAAGGGGGGCATCAGCCGGTAGAAGAAGCCGTTGTAGTGGTCCGGGGAGAACACCACGACGAGTTCCGGATCGAATTCTGCGACAAAGGCCTTGGCCCGTTCCAGCTGTGCGTGGATATCGTCGAGCAGCTCGGCTCCCGGCCCGGGCAGACTAAGCAGGGGGCTGTGCGACATGCAGCACAGGGCGATCTGGGACATCGATTTCACCTCCCTCGGTCAGCGCCAGCACCTCGAACAGTTTGCTGCTGGTCTCGTCCGACAACTGGGCGATGCACGCGGCAGCGATACACCGATCCGGTCGCAGGAACAGCACCGACTCGGCGTGCGCGTCGAAGAACTTCTTCAGCGCTCCGGTCCGGTCACCGACGACGGTCACATCGGGATCGTCGTGCCCGGTCCAGTGCAGTTGGGTGTTCGGCCGGGCCTCGATGAGATTGGCACCGAGCGCCTTCCATCGGGCGTGGGTCGCCTCGGAGAGCAGCGCGCGCGGATTGTTGTTCCACGCCAGCACCGCGAAACCGGTTCCCAGGACCTCGTCGAGCAGGATGTTCTGCACCGACCGGGTGTCGACATGCGGTTGGATGAACAGTGTGCCCACCGGCGGTACGGCTGAGCGAGATTCGGTGTGGACCACCGCACCGGTGTCGTAACGCGGCATCGGTTTGAACCGCATCTCCAGCACGTACCGCTTCAGGGTCGGCACCACCGACGCCGCACGGATGACCTTGTCGCGCAGGGCGGCCACCCGCCGGTCGGTCGGCGAGATGACCCTGCCGACCAGTGTGGACAGATCGATCATGGCGCGGGCGTGTTTGCGGCGCTCGGCGTCATAACTGTCCAGTAGTGCGTCACCGGTCGTCCCGTTGACCACCGCGGCCAGCTTCCAGCCGAGGTTCGCCGCATCGCGGATACCGCTGTTGTAGCCCTGGCCCTGCCAGACCGGCATCAGGTGGGCGGCATCACCACCGAGCAGCATCCGGCCCTTTCGGAAGGTGCCCGCGATCCGCGAATGATGTGTGTAGACGCGGTGCCGGATGATGTCCACCCGGTCGGGATGCGGTACGAACGGGGCCAGCATGCGCTGGATGAAGTCCGGCTGGTCGACCTGCTCGTCGGTCTCGTCGGCGTGGATCATGAACTCGAAGCGCCGGATCCCGTGTGCGATCGAGATCGACGCGTACGGCCGATCCGGGTCGGCACCGACCTCACTGTTGGGATGACCGAGCGGGTCGTTGGCCAGATCGACCACCAGCCAGCGGGTCGCCGAGGTGGTGCCCTCGAACGACACGCCCATCAGATGCCTTGTGGCGCTGCGCCCGCCGTCGCAGCCGACGACGTACCGGGCCCGGACGCTGCCGGGTTCACCGGCGGTCAGCAGATCCACCGTCACACTGTCGTCATCGGGGGTGCAGTTCTCCATCCGGGTACTCCAGCGCACCTGCACCTGCTCGAAGCGCTGCAATCCGCGGAGCAACTCGGCATCCACGAGGGGCTGGACGAACCCGTTGCGCTTGGGCCAACCGAATCGGGCGTCCGGTGGCGCCATCTCGGCGAGCAGGCCGCGTTTGGCGTCGTAGAACCGCAGGATCTGGTTGGGCACCGTATGCGGCAGGATCTCCTCGACCAGTCCGATCGATTGGAAGGTCCGCAACGACTCGTCGTCGAGCCCCACCCCGCGGGGATAGTCGATCAGGGTGTCGCGGTCCTCCACAACCAACGTCGAAACACCCTGCAGTCCCAGGATGTTGGCCAGTGTCAGACCGACAGGCCCGGCCCCGACGATGAGGACGTCGACGTCTGCGGTCATGACCGCCCCAGCAGGAAGTCGATGTGCAACTGGTTGAAGGTCTTTGGATCCTCGTACTGGGGCCAGTGGCCGCAGTCGGGCATCACCTCGAACCGCGCCCCGGGGATCATCTCCGAGATACGCCGACCCTCGCTGACATCGGCGGTCGGGTCGTCGCTGGTCCAGAGCACCAGCGTCGGCGCGGTGATCGCGCCGTATTCCCTGGGCCCCAGCAGGTTACGGGCACGGATCTCCGGATCCTGCAGGGCCATGATATCGCTCATCGCCGCGACGAATCCGGGCTGCTGGTAGACCTTCTGCCGGCTCGCGACGATATCGTCGTACCCCTTCGACTTGTCGGCCATCAGCCATTTGATCCGGGCCTGCACGGTGTCCCAGTCGGGGTTCTCGGCCGCTGCCATGGACAGCGTGATGATGCGCTTCATCACCTCGGGATCGGCTTGCGAGCCACCCGCGGTGTTGAGCACCAGGCGTTCGATACGGTCCCCGTGGTCGGATGCCGCCCGCGCGGCGACCCATCCCCCGAGCGACTCACCGGACAGATGCACCCGGTCGGCGCCGATCGCATCGAACACCGCGAGTAGGTGGTCGACATAGTGCGCGACCTCCAGTGGGTGGCCCGGCTTGTCGGTATATCCGTGGCCCAGCATGTCGATCGACCAGGTGGAGAAGTGCTCGGCGTGCGCCTCCAGGTTGCGCACATACGCCTCGGCATGCCCGCCCGATCCGTGCAACAACACCAGGGCGGGCTTGTCCCGATCACCGGCGTGCAGATAGCGGGTCCGCACCCCGCCGGCTATGAGGTATCCCTGCGAGAACCCCACACCCTGCAGGTCGCTCCAGACGCTTTCGTGCACCGGCGTCACTGCCATGCCTCTCCTCACCGAACCAGACCAGCGGAAATATGATTCTCGCTTTAGGGCAATCATCTGTGCTAAAATCGCACATTAATGTGCACTATCTATAGAGCATCACTCTCACGATGACGTCTGTCAAGGGACTTGGCCCCGGCGCCCAGCGCGAATTGACCGACCGCTCCCCGGCCGGCTCACAGACCCTCGCCAGGGGCCTGTCCGCACTCCAAGCCGTCAGCAGCGCACCGTCGGGCGTCACCGCGGCCGAGGTCGCCGATTACGTTGGCGTGCACCGGACAATCGCCTACCGACTGTTGAGCACGCTGGCGCAGGCCCGGTTCATCACCAAGGGTCAGGACGGCAAGTATCGACCCGCCGCCGCACTCGCCGTGCTCGGCGCATCCTTCGACAACAACGTGCGCCAACTCGCGGTGCCGACCCTGCGCCTGCTGGCCGACGATCTGGGCACCACAGTGTCACTGCTCGTCGCCGAGGGTGATCAACAGGTTGCGATCGCGGTGATCGTGCCGACGCTGGTGTTCTACCAACTGTCCTTTCACGAGGGCAGTCGACACCCCCTGGAACGCGGGGCCGCGGGCATCGCGCTGCTGGCCAGCATGCCCGCCCGTCCCGGCGAACGTGACCTGGTCCGCCAAGCGCGCGAGCAGGGTTGGGTCATCACCCATGGGGAGATCGAACCGGACACCTATGGCCTGGCCGTCCCGGTCCGGCGCCGCGCTCCGTCGCCACCGACCTGCATCAATCTCATCTCGCATCGCGAGGATGTCGTGATCAAGGGCCGCGACGCCGTCATCGCCGCGGCCAAGCAACTGTCCGAGATTCTCGGCTGAACATCTGAAAGGACTGAGCCCGTGCCTGATTCATGGGACCGCGAGGTCGACGTCGTCGTACTCGGCAGCGGCGGAGCCGGCCTGTCGGCCGCACTCACCGCAGCGAGCAACGGGGCGAGTGTCGCCCTCTACGAGAAGGCCGACACCGTCGGCGGCACCACCGCGGTGTCCGGCGGTATCGTCTGGATCCCCGCGCACGGTCGGCTCGCCGGCGCCGAACTGTCGGTCGAAGATGCGCTCAAATACCTTGAAGCACAATCGCTCGGGGCCATGGACCGCGATCTGGTCGAGACCTTCGTGCGCACCGGCCCGGCCATGCTGGACCATCTGGAACAACACAGCGACCTGCGTTTCGAGATCGCCGAAGGATTCCCCGACTACAAACCCGAGCTGCCCGGCGGCCGCCCCGGCGGCGGACGTTCGCTCAACGCCAAACCGTTCGACCTGGCCGCCCTCGGCCCCTGGCATGACCGCATCACCGCTTTCCCGGTCGACTTCAGCAATGTCGGCATCGATGCCGAGACCAGGGCGCGCATCCACGCCGCCGTCGACGATCTGGACGGCGACTACTGCGTGGCCGGTACCGCGCTGATCGCGGGCCTGCTCAAAGGTCTGCTCGACCTGGGCATCGAACCGGTCACCGGTGCCCGCGCCGTCGAACTTTACGGATCGGCCGAGGGCATCACCGGCGTGCGGATCCAGCACGGCGGCAGGGATATCCGCGTGCGCGCCGACAAAGCCGTCATCCTGGGTACCGGCGGTTTCGAATGGGACCCGCAACTGGTGGAGGCCTATCTGCGGGGACCGATGCGCGGGCCGGTGTCACCGCCCAACAACACCGGCGACGGACTGCGGATGGCGATGGCCCACGGCGCCGATCTGGCCAATATGGGCGAGGCGTGGTGGGTGCCGATCGTGCAAATTCCGGGCGACACCCTCGGCGGGCAGCCACGCAGTCGCAGTGTCCGACTGGAGCGCACCCGGCCGCGCAGCATCATCGTCAACCGCGCCGGTAAACGCTTCCTCAACGAGGCCGGCGAGTACAACTCGATGGCCGGCCCGTTCCATCACCTGGACCCGCGCGCCGGTTACCTCAACGACCCGGCCTGGATCGTGTTCGACGATCAGCACCTCAAGCGGTACGGCTTCCTGGGCATCGAACCGGGCGGCGAGGCGCCGGACTGGTTCCACAGGTCCGCGACCCTGGCGGATCTCGCCGAGACGCTCGGGATCGACGCCGAGGGATTACGCCGGACCATCGACCAGTGGAACGCCAGTGTCGAGCACGAGCAGGATCCCGATTTCGGCCGCGGCGCTAGCGCATACGACGGGTACTGGGGTGATCCGTCGGCGACGTCGCCGGCGCTGCAGACGCTCGGCCCGCTCGACACCGCGCCGTTCTATGCGGTGCCGGTGGCCATCGGGGCGATGGGCACCAAGGGCGGTCCGCGCACCGACCGCGACGGTCGGGTGCTGCACGTCAACGGTCAGCCGATTCCGGGACTCTTCGCGGCCGGGAACGCGATGGCCGGGGTGACCGGTAAGGCCTACGGCGGGGCGGGCGGCACGCTCGGCCCGGCGATGACCTTTGGCTACCGCAGTGGGTACACCGCCGCAACCGGCGAATCCGCCCCCACCCCATAGCGATTTGTGGAGTCGTACCCGTAACGACTACGGGTACGACTCCACAAATCGCAAGGGAAAGACTAGGGCTGGTCCTTGACCGCCGGTTCCGGTGGGCCTGCGGTGCGCCAGTCCAGCAGGCCATCCTCGGCCAGCCCCACCGGGAACTTGTTCTCGTGCACCTGCGACCAATGGCTGTGGTTGAGCTGATGCATGGTGAAGCAGGCGTTCAGCGAGTTGTAGAACCCCTGGTTGTCCTGGGTCTGGTTCACCGATTCCTTGATCAGCAGCGCCGCCATGGTCGGCACCTGAGCAATCCGCCGGGCGAACTCGACGGTCTTGTCGGCGAGCTCGTCGGCCGGGAAAATCTTGGAGACCATGCCGAGCGCATGCCCCTCCTCGACCGAGAGGGTGTCACCGGTGAGCATCAGCTCCTTGGTCTTGCGGGCACCGAATTCCCATGGATGCGCAAAGTATTCGACGCCGCACATTCCGAGCCGGGTGCCGACGACATCGGTGAACCGGGTGCCCTCCGCGGCGACGATCAGGTCGCAGGACCACATCAGCATCAACGCCGCGGCGTAGACGTCGCCGTGTACCGAGGCGATGGTGATCTTGCGCAGATTGCGCCAGCGCAAGGTGTTCTGAAAGTAGTGATGCCACTCCTGCAGCATCAGCTTCTCCGCACCGTCGCGGGTTCCGCCGTTCACGGCGAAGCTCGGATGCTGATTCGGCCCGGGTGAGTACTCGCCGATCTGCACCTTCGACCCGACGTCGTGACCGGCCGAGAACATCGGCCCGTGCCCGCCGAGGATCACGACGCGCACCGTGTCATCGGCCTCGGCGCGCAGGAAGGCCTCGTGTAGCTCGACGAGCATGCCGCGGTTCTGTGCGTTCCTGGCCTCCGGCCGGTTCAGCATGATCCGGGCGATGGTGCCCTCGTCCAGGGTTTCGTAGGTGACGAAGCGGTACTCAGAATCATCAGCAGACATGAGTGGGACTCTATTCCTATGAGAATGCCGTTACCGTGCGGCCCCTGATATCCCGCGAGCTGGGGGCACCTCCCGTTCGCCGGAAGGGATTACAACGACAAGATGGTCGCCGAGGCGGTCCCCGGCGCGCCGTACACCTGCGCCAGGCCGACCCGCGGGTTCCCGGGGACCTGCCGCTCCCCCGCCTCGCCGCGCAACTGCCGGACCAGCTCGTGCATCTGCCGCAGCCCGGACGCACCGATCGGCTCGCCGTTGGCGATCAGCCCGCCGTCGGTGTTGACCGGAATGGAACCACTGATCTCGGTGGCCCCGTCGAGCAGCATCTTCTCCTGCTCACCATCGGCGCACAGCCCGGTCTCGGCCATGTGGATGACCTCGGCGCCGGCATCGGTGTCCTGCAGCTGCGCGATGTCGACATCCTCGGGCCCGACTCCGGCGGCCTCGTAGGCGGCCTTGGCGGCGAACACCGTCGGGGAGGGATCCTCGTCCAGCGGCGCCGACGTGGCGTGCACCTCGTAGGCACCGAAGGTGCGGGTGCGAATCTCACTGGCCCGCACGTAGACCGGCTTGTCGGTGTACTTGTGCGCGATATCGGCCCGGCACATGATCACCGCGGCCGCACCCTCGTCGGGCGCACAGAACATGTACTGCCGCAACGGGTAGTTGAGCACCGGTGACGCCATGATCTCCTCGACGGAGATCTCCTTGCGGCGGAACGCGTTCGGGTTCAGTTCGCCATTGCGGAAGTTCTTGTTCGCGACGCGCGCCAGCGTCTCCTCGGAGATGCCGTGTTTGTGGATGTAGTGGTTGGCCTTCATCCCGAAGAACTTCGTGGTGACGAACTGGCCGTTGTTGGCGTACCACTGCGGCAGCGCCAGCTTGGCCGGGTCGTCGGTGAAGGCACCGCGCGGATGCTTGTCCAGGCCGACGGCCACACCGATGTCGTACTTGCCCAGCCGGATGGTGTCGGCGGTCTGCTGAATGGCCGACGCCGAGGTGGCACAGGCGTTGAAGACGTTGGTGAAGGTGATCCCGGTCAAGCCGACCAACCGGGTCACCGAGTCGGGGTTGGAGACCTCATAACTGCCGCCGAAGCCGAACTGGATGTCCTTCCATTCGACTCCGGCATCAGCCAGGGCCAACCGGATGGCCTCGGCGCCCATCTGCACGGCCGGCTTGTCGAAGCGCCCGAAGGGATGCAGGCCGACACCGATGATCGCGACGTCATTGCTCATCTGAGTTGCTCCTCTAGCTAGACCGGCTGGAAGGCGAAGGTGACGATCTCGTTGCCGTCAGCATCGGTGGTGAACGGGATCATGGTGAGCTCGACCTCCTGGCCGAAGACCAGCTTGGCCGGGTCGTTCTCGGTGAGGCGCCCTTCGACCCGGATCTCATCGCCGAGTTGGACCAACCCGACACCGAACGGCACGAAGTCCTTGCCGGTGGATCCCGAGTACGGCGCCCCGGGCGGGAAACCCTGCGTCGTCCAGGCGATCACGGTGCCACGCCGTGGCAGCAACACCTCCGACACGTCGGCGCCGCTGCACTTCGGGCAGTGATCCTGCGCCGGAAACGCAGTCGCCGCACAGGTGCCGCATCGACTGCCGATGAGCTGCGGGTTCTCATCGGGCCAGGTGGAGATTTCGGGGGCAAGCGCCTTCTGCATCGGGCTCCTCGGCTACCGGCGGAAGAATTCATTAACGAATTCGTACAGTAGCATTTCTATCAATCGGAAACCATATTCTCATTTGCGCGATGACCTGGACCCGTCCACCGCCCGGGGCCGCCTTCGCGCGATGGAGAGAATGTTATTCTCGCGACCGAGAGTCTCAGTTACGCGAAGGGGAACACATGGATATCGCCGGTAGCTCCGCGCTCGTCGTCGGTGGCGCGGGAGGACTCGGGGAGGCGACCGTGCGCCGCCTGCATGCCGCCGGGGCCAAGGTTGTCGTCGCCGATATGGCCGACGACAAGGGCACCGCACTGGCGAAAGAACTCGGTATCCCCTATGTCCGCACCGACGCCACCTCCGAGGAGTCCGTCAACGCGGCGATCGCCGAGGCCGAATCCCTGGCACCGCTGCGCATTTCGGTGGACACCCACGGCGGCCCCGCAGCCGGCGGCCGGCTGATCGGCAAGGACGGATCACCGCACGGCCTCGAGGGGTTCGAGACCACGGTGAAGTTCTATCTGACGGCCGTGTTCAACGTGATGCGGTTGGCCGCGGCGGCCATCGGCCGCACCGAGCCGCTGGAGGAGGGTGGCCGCGGCGTCATCGTCAACACCGCATCGATCGCCGGATACGAGGGCCAGATCGGCCAGTTGGCCTATGCGGCCGCCAAGGGTGGTGTGCTGGGTATGACCTTGGTCGCCGCACGTGACCTGTCCCCGTTGGGCATTCGCGTCAACACCATCGCGCCGGGCACCATCAACACCCCGGCCTATGGCAAGGCTGCCGACCAGCTCGAGCAGTACTGGGCCCCGCAGATCCCGTTCCCCAAGCGGATGGGCCGCTCGACCGAATACGCCCAGCTGGCGCAGAGCATCATCGAGAACGACTACCTCAACGGCGAGATCATCCGCCTCGACGGGGCGCTGCGCTTCCCGCCCAAGTGAATCTGCACGGCAGGACCGCATTCGTCGCCGGCGCCAGCCGAGGCATCGGCGCGACCATCGCCCAAGCGCTGGCGCATGCGGGTGCCGCGGTGGCGGTCGCCGCCCGCTCCGAGAAGCAGGGCCGACTGCCGGGCACCATCGGGTCGGTGACAGCCGCGATCACCGACAACGGCGGTCGCGCACTGGCGATCCCCTGCGATGTGACCAGCGAGGAATCGGTCAACGACGCTGTCGCGGCGACGGTTTCGGAATTCGGCGGGATCGACATCCTGGTCGCCAACGCCGGCGTGCTGTGGCTTGGACCGATCGAGTCGACCCCGTTGAAGCGTTGGCAGCGCTGCCTCGACGTCAACCTGACCGGAGTGTTCCTGGTGACCAAGGCGGTCATCCCGCATGTCCGCGCCCGTGGCGCCGGATCGTTGATCGCGGTCACCACCACCGGGGTCGGCATGCCCGGATCGAACGCGTACTGGGTGTCCAAGGCCGCAGCCGAACGGCTCTACCTCGGCCTGGCCGAGGACCTGAAGCCGGACAACATCGCGGTGAACTGCCTGAGCCCGTCGCGGGTGGTGCTCACCGAGGGCTGGCAGGCCGGGGGCGGCGGGATCGAGATCCCGGCCGAGATGGTGGAACCTCCCGAGGCGATGGGCCGGGCCGCGGTTCTGTTGGCCGGCCAGGACGGCACCGGGATCACCGGGACGGTGCAGCGCTCGGAGTCACTGACCTTCTGAGCGCGCAGACAACCTGTCCCGCAGCACCCGGCGCAACACCTTGCCCGACGGCAACCGCGGGATCTCGTCGACGAACACCACCCGACGTGGCCGCTTGTACGACGACAGCCGCTCCCCGAGCAGGTCGATGAGTTCGGTGTCGGTAACCCCGTCCGCCGATACCGCGGCGATCACCGATTCACCGTCGACGGCGTCGGGCACCCCGAACACGGCACAGTCGCGCACCGCCGGGTGGCCGTGCAGCACGGCCTCGACCTCGGCCGGCGCCACCTGGAAGCCGCGCACCTTGATCATCTCCTTGAGCCGGTCGGTGATGCGCAGCCAGCCCTCGTCGTCGAGTTCGCCGATGTCCCCGGTGCGGTACCACCCGTCGTCGAACGCGGCGGCCGTGTCAGCGACGGGAAGGTACCCCGACATCGCCGAATCCGATTGCACCTGGATCTCACCGGATGCCGCGATGCGTACGCGCACGCCGGGTACCGGTTTGCCGACGGTGTCCAACCGCGCCTCACCGAGCGGGCAACAGGCGATCACCGGCAGTTCGCTGGCCCCGTAGGCCGACACCCACTGCACGCCGATCCGCTCGGTCACGGCATCGGCCACACTCTGGGTCACCGGGGTGGCGCACCACATGATGTAGCGCAGTGACGTCAGGTCGTAGCTCTCCAGGTCGGGGTGCGCCGCGATCGCCAGCGCGATGGGGGCGACGGCCATCTCGATGGTGATGCCGTCGTCCTGGATGTGGCGCAGCATGCGGTCGATGTCGAATCGGGGGTGCAGGCGCATCCACGCCCCGGTATCGAGGACGGTGGCGATGTTGAGCAGGCCCAGAATATGGCTGGGCGGCGTCATGATCTGCATGCGGTCGGCCGCCGTCAGCCCGAGCGCGGTCCGCCAATGCCGCACCGCGGCAGCGAAACCCGCGTGGGTGTGGCGGACGGCCTTGGGCAGGCCGGTGGTCCCGGAGCTGAACACGAACAGCGCATCGGCCCCGTCGTCCACCGCATCCCAGTCGCCGGCCCCCGCGGTGATCGGGTCGTCGAGATGCAGCATCGGAAGCAACTCCCCCAGCATCGCGACATCACCGACGCCGAGCACCGGGTCGGTCAGCGCCAGCGCGTGCGCGACTTCGGCGCGCTTCCACCCCGAACTCACCAGCACCACCGCGGCGCCCAGGCGCCACACCGCGTGCAGGGCGATGACGAACTCGGGCCGGTTCGTCGACATCAGCGCCACCCGGTCACCGGCGCCGACGCCGCGGGCACGCATGGTCGCCGCCATCCCGTCGGCGAGTGCGTCGATGTCGGCCAGCGTGTAGCTGCGGTCCTCGAAGGCGAGTACCGGCTTGTTCTCGGGTGCCATCAAGCCGCTATCTTATCCGCTTCGGAGAATGATATTCTCCAATAGTCAGAATCCCTTGCCCAGGAGAACTCGATGACGGCCGAACCAGTGCCCGCCGACGAAGTCACGATCCTGCTCGACGGCGCCAGCACCACGGTGCTGCCCACGCCCGGTGACACGCTGCTGGAGACGGCACGGCGGGCCGGACTGACACCGCCGTTCGCCTGCGAGGCCGGCAACTGCGGCACCTGCATCGCCAAGCTCACCGAGGGCAGCGCCACCATGAAGGTCAACGACGCACTCGACGATGACGAGGTCGAAGAGGGTTATGTGCTGACCTGCCAGGCGATTCCCGAGCCGGGCCCGCTGACCGTCGACTACGACGACACCTGATCCGCGCGATGACACAGACGACGGGTGCGGCAGGTCAGTTGACCTGCTTGGCCAACTCGGCGATGACCTCACGGGTCCGATACTTAGAAGCGATCAGCTCGTCACGGGTGTCGCCGATGGGCAGCAGACGCACCGACAGGTCCGTCACACCGGCATCGGCAAACTGCTTGAACCGCTTCAGGATCGACTCCTCGTCACCGGCGGCGCACAGGTCACCGACGGTGCGGGCATCCCCACGGTCGAGCAGGCGCTGATAGTTCGGCGAGGTCTCGGCCTCTGCCAGGATGCGGTTGGCGCGCTCCTTGGCCGACTCGATCTCGGAGTTGGCGCACAACGTGACCGGGATGCCGGCGACGATGCGCGGGGCCGGCTTGCCCGCATCGGCGGCAGCCTTGTTGATCTTCGGCGCGATGTGCTCGCCGATGGCCTTCTCGTCGGCCATCCACAACGAGGTGCCGTCGGCATACTGACCGGCGATCTGCAGCATGACCGGCCCCAGTGCGGCCACCAGCACCGGCATCGGGGTCTCGGCACCCAGCGCGGTCGGATTGCGCACGGTGAAATGGTCGTTCTGCACATCGACGGGGCCGGGCCCGGCGATCGCGGCGTTGAACACCTGCAGATAGTCGCGGGTGTAGGCGGCCGGCTTGTCGTACGGCAGGCCCAGCATGTCCCGGATGATCCAGTGGTGTGACGGGCCGACGCCGAGTGCGAGCCGGCCGCCACTGATCGCGTGCACCGACAACGCCTGCCGGGCCAGCGCAATGGGGTGCTGCGCCTGCAACGGCACCACCGCAGTCCCCAGTTCGATCCGGGTGCTGTGCGATGCCATCAACGCCACCATGCTCAGCAGGTCGAAATCGTCGGGCACCTGCGGCATCCACGCAGTGGCAAGGCTCGCCGAATCAGCCCACTCGATATCGGAGATCAGCTTCTTGACCTTGCGGGCCATATCGCCACGCTCGGCACCGATCATCACGCCTAATCTCATCAGCCGGGCACCTCGCCTCTCGGGGACATCGCAGCCGATACCGCGTTGCCCATCACCGGATAACGTACTTCTAAACAATGAGAATACCAATACCGCTAGCGGAAATCGTGCACCCTGGGAGCCTCGGCAGCATGATCATCACGGACTCCCGAGCGCCCCAACCCGCCCCCGCCGCGCCGTCGTCGCTGGCCATGCGCGATTATGACACTTGCCGAAAATGAGAATGCCAATACCATCAAGAGGGTACGGCCCCTTCGTCCAAGGAGTCACTATGTCCAGCGAGCAACGTCCGCTTGCCGATCGCACGCTGCTGGTGTCCGGCGGCAGCCGCGGTATCGGACTGGCCATCGCGCTCGGCGCCGCCAAGCAGGGCGCCAATGTGGTGCTGCTGGCCAAGACCGCCGAACCGCACCCCAAGCTGCCCGGCACCGTGCACACGGCCGTCGCCGATGTCGAGGCCGTCGGCGCCAAGGGCGTCGCCGTCGTCGGCGATGTCCGCAAGGAAGAGGACGTCCAGCGCGCGGTGGACACCGCGGTCGAGTCCTTCGGCGGTATCGACATCGTGATCAACAACGCCAGCGCCATCGCCACCGAAACGACCGAACAGCTGTCGGCCAAGAAGTACGACCTGATGATGGACATCAACGTGCGCGGCACATTCCTGCTCACCAAGGCCGCGCTGCCGCACCTACAGAAGTCGTCAGCGCGCACGCGAGGAGCACAAAAGGCAGGAGCACACGTCGTCACCCTGGCACCGCCGCTGAACCTCAACCCGTACTGGCTGGGCGCTCATCCCACTTACACCGTCTCCAAGTACGGCATGACACTGCTGTCGCTGGGCTGGGCCGAAGAATACAAAGATGCCGGCATTGGCTTCAGCTGCCTGTGGCCGCAGACTTATATCGCCACCTCCGCGGTGACCAATCTCGCCGACGGTGACCACCTGGCGTCCTCGTCGCGCAGCCCGGAGATCATGGCCGATGCCGCGGTACAGATCTTGACCGGCCCGGCCAAGGACGCCAACGGCAAGACCTATATCGACGCCGATGTGCTCGCCGATGCCGGGATCACCGACCTGACCCGTTACGGCGGTGGGGAGGACCCCATCTGGGATATCTTCGTGGACAAGTCATGAGTATCTCGCTGCTGCTGGAGATGGCATCGTCGGCCAATCCGGATGCCACCGCGATCGTGTCGGGTGAGCTCCGGTTGACCGTCGCGGAATTGAGCGCGCTGGCAGAGGGTGGCGCCGGTGTGGTGGCCGCCTCCGGCGCCGGCCACGTCGCCTATGTCGGCACCGGGGGCGCCCTGCTGCCGCTGCTGTTGTTCTCGGCCGCGCGCGCCGGGGTGGCCGTCACGCCGCTGAACTACCGACTCTCGGCCGACGGCCTGCGGGCGCTGATCGACCGGCTACCCGACCCGCTCGTCGTCGTCGACGACGAGTACCGCGCCGCCGTCGGCGACGGTTACCGGGTGATGAGCTCACAAGAGTTCCTCGCCGCCGCCGGCACCGCCGAACCGGCTGCCGAATTCCCCGATCCCGACTCGGTCGGCGTCGTCCTGTTCACCTCGGGTACCACCTCGGCCCCGAAAGCCGTTGAGCTCACCCACAACAACCTCACCAGCTATATCACCGGCACCGTCGAGTTCGCCTCGGCCCAAGACGGTGACGCGGCGTTGATCTGCGTGCCCCCGTACCACATCGCCGGCGTCTCGGCTGCGCTGTCGAACCTCTACGCGGGCCGAAAGATGGTGTACCTGAGGCACTTCGACGCCCGCGAGTGGGTACGCCTGGTCGAGAGCGAGGGCGTCACCTCGGCCACCGTGGTACCGACCATGCTGGACCGCATCGTCACCGTGCTCGAAGACCAGAACACCGGGCTGCCCACGTTGCGTACCCTGGCCTACGGCGGATCCAAGGTGGCGCTGCCGCTGGTCCGCAAGGCACTGGAACTGCTGCCCGACGTCGGATTCGTCAACGCCTACGGCCTCACCGAGACCAGTTCGACGATCGCGGTGCTGACCCCCGACGACCATCGTGTCGCGCTGGGCTCCGAGGACTCCGCGGTAGCCAAGCGCCTCGGTTCGGTCGGCCAGCCCGTGCCCAGTATCGAGGTACAGATCCGCGGCGAGGACGGAACCGTCTTGGCCGCAGGCGAAACCGGCGAGCTGTTCGTCCGCGGCGAGCAGGTCTCCGGGCGCTACACCGGAATCGGATCGGTTCTGGACGCCCAGGGCTGGTTCCCGACCAAGGATGTCGCCACCCTCGACGAGGACGGTTACCTCTACATCGGCGGCCGTTCCGACGACACCATCATCCGCGGCGGTGAGAACATCGCGCCGGCCGAGATCGAGGACGTCCTGGTCGAGCACCCCGCCGTGCGCGACTGTGCGGTCGTGGGTGCCGAGGACCCCGAGTGGGGTCAGATCATCGTCGCCGTCGTCGTCCCGGTGTCGGGTGCCGCGCCGGAGCCCGAGGAGCTGCGCGACTTCGTGCGCGCCCAGCTGCGCGGTTCCCGCACACCGGATCGTGTCGTCTTCCGTGATGAGTTGCCCACCAACGCGACCGGCAAAGTGCTACGCCGGGAGCTTGTCAGCGAACTGAACGATAAGGAGCCCGCATGATCAAGAACGGCACCCGCCTGCAGAGCCAGGTCTGCGACACCCAGGTCATCGTGGTGCGCAGCTCCGATGCCCTCGACGATCTGCGTGCGGGGGGCGCACCGCTGATCCCGGTCGGCGGCGAGGCCACCGCGGGCCTGACGCTGGATCCGGCACTGTCCGACGGCAATCTGATGGGTAAGCGCTATGTCGACGACAGCGGCGCGGAGATCCTGGTGACCAAGGCCGGCGCAGGCACCCTGAGCATCGGCACCACCGCGCTGAACATCAAGGAAGCCAAGCCGCTGCCCGCCAGCGACTGAACAATGGAGCTTGTCTAAGCTCCAGAGATGACGACGGTCAGCAAAGCGCGTTCCCTCTGGTTGGTCAGCGCGGCGTACATCGTCGCGATCGCGGTCGCCGTGGTATGGCTGTGGTGGGGGCCGGCGACCGGACGACTGTGGCTGGACACCCTGATCGCCGACATCCTGGCGACGCTGGTGATCTTCGTGTTCAGTCGGGTCTACCGCAATTCCAGCTTCTACGACGCCTACTGGAGCGTCATCCCGCCACTGCTGCTGTTGTACTGGTGGTATCGCAGCGCACCGGATGTGGACCCGTTGCGGGCCTGGCTGATCACCGCGGTGATGCTGGCCTGGGCGATCCGCCTGACGGCCAACTGGGTGTACGCGTTCCCGGGTTTGCACCACGAGGATTGGCGCTACCCGATGTTCAAGGCTCGCGCCGGCCGTTTCGAGATCGTGGCCGATCTGGTGGCCATCCATCTGGTGCCCACGCTGCAGGTGTTCCTGGCGATGGTGCCGGTGTACATCGCAATCACCCACCCGGCTCCCGGTGTGGTGTGGCTGAGTTGGATCGCGTTCGTCATCGGGCTGGCCGCAGTGGCGCTCGAACTCGTCGCCGATGTGCAGATGCACCGTTTTGTCGCCGAACGCACCGAGGGACAGGCCATGGACCGCGGGCTGTGGGGATGGTCGCGACACCCGAATTACTTCGGCGAGTTCAGCTTCTGGGCCGCGCTGGCCCTGTTCGGCATCGCCGCCGCACCCGAGCTGTGGTGGCTGTCCTGCCTCGGCGCGCTGGCGATCCTGGCGATGTTCCTCGGTGCGAGCATCCCGATGATGGAGCAGCGCAGTCTGCAGCGGCGTCCCGCCTATCAAGAGGTGGTGGATCGGGTGTCGCGGTTCGTGCCCCGGCCGCCCGGACGCTGAACCTCCCACACTCTGAAACGCAGAATGGCTGCCCCCGAGGGAGCAGCCATTCGCGAATCCGGTGGATCAGTAGGTCGGCACGAAGACGTCGTTGATCCACACGCCCCAGTGATTCCAGCCGTTGTCCCACACCTGTGCATTGCCCTGCGCCCAGGCCGGGTCGACGGGCTTGGGCGGGGCCCAGGCCGGTGCGGTGCCCACGGACGGACCGGCCGGCGGCGCCGGCGGCATCGGGGCGGGCTCGGCGGTCGCCATCCCCGCCGCGGCAATCGGCGCGACGATCAGGCCACCGGCCACAGCGGCGCCGGCAATCAGCTTCTTGACATTCATCTTCCGTGATCCTCTTCTCTGAGCACCTACCTGAACTGCTGCTTGGTACCGCGTTCCTGCGTCCGGCAAACATGATGTGACCTGACTCATAACCACCCGAGGTGGGCCACGTCTTCACGAAACGGCGCCACCGCTAGCCGCACGGCTACCCTGACGAGGTGAGCACCGCGGGCAGACTGACACCGACCACCTACAGCGCGGCACAGCAACGTGTCATCACCGCCGCGCTCGATCTGTTCGGGACCCACGGCGTCAGCGGCACCTCGCTGCAGATGATCGCCGACGCCATCGGTGTCACGAAAGCGGCTGTCTACCACCAGTTCAAGAGCAAGGACGATGTTGTGATCGCGGTCGCCGAGACCGAGCTCGCCGCCCTGCAGGACGCTGTCGACGCGGCACAGGCCGAACCGGACCAGGTCGCCGCCCGCGACGTCCTGCTGACCCGTGTGGTCGATATGGCCGTCACCCGCCGCCAGTTGACCGGTGTGCTGCAGTTCGACCCCGTGGTGGTGCGCCTGCTCGCCGAGCACCGACCCTTCGCCGAGTTCATCGAACGGCTCTACCAGGTGCTGCTGGGCGAGGGCGCCGGTGTGGAGGCTCGGGTCAACGCCGCCGTGATGTCCGGGGCGCTCAGCGCGGCCGTGATGCACCCGTTGGTCACCGACGTCGACGATGACACGCTGCGCACCCAGATCCTCAAGGTCACCCGGCGCATCCTGGATCTGCCTCAGGGGTGACGGCTGGTCACTCCCCCGTCAACCACCAGGTAGGTCCCGGTGATGAACGACGCCTTGGGCGACATCAGGAACGCAACGGCCGCCGCCACCTCCTCGGGGTTGCCGATCCGGCCCAGCGGGGCGGCCTGCTCGAACCCTTCGCGCACCTCGTCGATATCGAGGGCGATCTGCAGCATCGGGGTCCGGATGAAACCCGGGCACACGGCGTTGATCCGGATGCCCGCCGGGCCGAGCTGGGCGGCCATCGACCGTGTCAGACCGAGCAGGCCCGCCTTGGATGCGCAGTAGGCCGGGATGAACGGATTGGCCGTCAGCCCTTCGATACTCGATATCCCGACCACCGCTGGGGCGCCGCCGGCCCGCGCCGCCGCCTCCAAGTACGGCAGCAGCAGCTGGACCAGCAGGGCGTGGGCGCGCAGGTTGACGTCGAGCACCGCGTCCCAGGATTCCTGGGTGTAGGCGCCGACGGGTTCGGGGGCGACCCGGCCCGCAGCGTGCACCAGTCCGTCGACATCGTCGAGCCCGGCCAGCTCCGCGGCCGCCGCTGCAGTATCGGTGACATCGACGACCGCACCCGGCATTCCGAGTGTGGCGGCGACGTCGAGGACCTCAGGCGCGATGTCCCACAACACGACTCGCCGCCCGTCAGCGACCAGCGCCTGGGCACTCGCCCGTCCGATACCCGATGCCGCACCCGTGACCACCACAGCTCCCATGGTGGGAGAACTTAGGTCAGCAACCGCGTCGCTGGTGTGGCTTTGCGCCACGCGCTGCCCGAACCACGTCATCGGTGAAGCGTTCCAGCAGGACGGCCTGGGCAGCGGCGAGATGCTTGCGCGCGATGCGCTCGGCCTCGGCGGCATCACCGGACGCGATGACCTCAATCATGCGCCGGTGGGTGCGTACCGCGCCGCGCGCCTGCGCCGGGGACGGATACTCGCCCCGTTTGACGCGGGCGTCGGCCCATTTCTCCTCCTGCACCGACCACAGCGCGACGAGGCTGCCCACGACGTGGCGCACCGTCGCGTTCGGCGTGAATTCGACTATCAGATCGTGGAACTCGCGTGCGATGCGGGTGAAGGCCGCCCCGTCCGCGACGACCTCGGCGCAGGCGTCGACATTGGCGGTCAGCGCGGGCACCGCGGTGCGCAGCCGGTCGGGCCGACGGGCGACCTCGGCCGCGCACAGCGGCTCGAGTAGTTGCAGGCCGGCCGCCAGATCGCCCAGCGATACCGCGGACCCCTGTAGTGCCAGACCCAGGTGATAGGCGGCCGACGACTCGTCGGGCCGGTGCACCTCGGCACCGCCGACGCTGCCGCGCCGCACCGTGACCAGTCCCTCGGTCTCCAGGATGCGCAGCGCCTCGCGCACCGACGGGTAGCTGACACCGAACTCGGTGACCAGCTGGTCCTGGGTCGGCAGCCGGTCGGCCCCGGCCAGGATCCGGCCCCGCAATTCTCCGGCCACCGTCTCGGCGATGCGTTGCTGCGGAATTCGCATGACACAAATACTAGCAATCCTTATGAGGATTGACCTACGATCGCCGATGTGGACTTCGGAATGGGCCCGGATGCCGCCGCCTTGCGCGGCGAACTTCGCGACCTGGTGAAAACGCATATCGCCGAGGACTATCTGGGTGCCTTCACGCACAACCCGGATGACCTCGAAGTGGCACAGGCGTTCTGCCGACTGCTGGCCCAGCGGGGCCTGCTGTGCATGTCCTGGCCCGAGGAGTTCGGCGGCCGGGCCTCCTCGCCGTGGGAACAGACAGTGGTCCGGGAGGAGATGTGGGCGCATCACGAGCCGCGCGGCGCCCAGTACATGGGCGTCAACTGGGTGGGGCCGATCATCATGCGCCACGGCACCCCCGAGCAGCAGCAGACCCACCTGCCACCCATCGCCGCCGGCGAGGTGATCTGGTGTCAGGGATTCTCCGAACCGGAAGCAGGTTCGGATCTGGCGTCGCTGCGCACGTCGGCGGTGCGCGACGGTGACGGGTGGGTGATCAACGGCCAGAAGATCTGGACCTCCTACGCGACCATGGCGCAGTGGTGCTTCCTGCTGGCGCGCACATCGAAGATGGGAGAGGAATCG
Source organism: Mycobacterium sp. C31M (assembly GCF_053345865.1). Classification (NCBI taxonomy): domain Bacteria; kingdom Bacillati; phylum Actinomycetota; class Actinomycetes; order Mycobacteriales; family Mycobacteriaceae; genus Mycobacterium; species Mycobacterium sp. C31M. The sequence continues at coordinate 158,414 of NZ_JBKFAX010000013.1, forward strand.
GCTCGAAAAAAACAGCACGGCCTGACGATCTTCCTGGTGCCCATGTCGGATCCGGCGATCACCGTGCGGCCCATCCAGACGATGATGGGCCCGCACCACCTCAACGAGGTGTTCTTCGACGACCTGCGCGTCACCGACGCCGACGTCCTGGGCACCGTCGACGACGGGTGGACGGTGGTGCAGAGTGTGCTGGCGCTTGAACGCGTCGGCATCGCCCGCTACGCCCGCTGCGAACGACTGCTGCACCTGACGCCCGAGGCCCTCGGCGAACGGTGGGATTCGTTGCCCGATGAATTGCGCGGCCGGTGGGCGCGGATGCTACTGCACTGCCGCCGCGCCCGGCTGATGGCATACCGGCTGGTGGCCATGCAAGCCGAAGGCCAAGTGCGACCGACGGATTCGGCCGCCTACCGCATCGCGGTCACCAAACTGGATCAGGACAGCGCAGAGGTGCTCATGGAGATCGCTGCGGCCCTGCCCGCCGGGCAGGCCCAGACCTTCGCGGCCGAGGTCGAGGACCACTGGCGGTACTCGCAACCGTCGACGGTGTCCTCCGGCAGCATCGAGATGCAACGCATCCTGCTGGCCCGGACCCTGCTGACAGCATCATGAACATCGATCTGAGCCCGGAGGCTCGCGAGTACGGCGAGCAGGCCGCACGCGCCTTCGAATCCGCCGGTGGTGACACCCTGCTGCAGCGCGCCGAGGCGGACCCGACCACCCGGACATCGCTCGTGGCAGCGGTGTTGGACGGTCTGGGTGCCTGGGACCTGGAACCGCGCGCCGACGTCGACTCGGCCGAAGCGGCCGCCGCGCTGTGCCGCAGCGCCGGATACTGGGGGCTGCCCTACCCACTGGCCGAACGACTTGCCCGCCCGTCCGATATCGCGGCCGACGGGCTGGTCGTGGTCGCCGGGCCCGCCCCGGCAGCTACCCTCGCCGGCATCGACGGCGACTGGGCGGCAGTCACTTTGGACGGTCATCGGTCTCGGATAACGGTCACCTCGGATCCCCGGACCGCCTTCGTCACGTCACTGCAGTTGACCGACCTCGACGATGCGGGGGCATCCGATATCGCGCTCGCGCTGGTGCTGCCGTGTTGGACACTGTTGGGCATGCTGGATCGTGCCCTCGATCTGACCGTCGCGCATGTGAAACTGCGCAAGCAGTTCGGGCAACCGCTGTCCGGATTCCAGGGTGTGCAGTTCCAGCTCACCGACGCCGAGGTGGAGCGCAGCGGGTTGGAGATGCTGGCCCGCTACGCGTTGTCCACGGTCGCCGGCCCGGACGGTTTGGCCGATGCCATGGCGTTGCGGCTGGCGGCGATCGAGGCCGCCGAGGTGGTGTTCCGGGTGACCCACCAATTGCACGGGGCGGTGGGCTTCTGCGACGAGACCGTGCTGTCCTGGCTGTCCCGGTACAGCCAGCCGTTGCGGCGACTGCCGCTGGGGTTGTCGGCGACGCGGGCCGAACTGACCGAACTGTTGGGCACCCGCGGCCTGACCGGACTGTACAGCGCCGCAACGTGACCGGGGATCTGGACGAGTTCCGCAGTCAGGTCCGCGCCTGGTGCGCCGAACATGTGCCCGCCGACTGGCGCACCGCGCAGACCGGGGTGGGTGACGAGGAGTACGTGCGTTTCCAGAAGTCCTGGTTCGCCGAGTTGCATGCAGCCGGATACGCAGTACCCCATTGGCCCGCCGAATGGGGCGGCGGCATGTCCGTCGCCGAACAGATCGTGCTGTACTCTGAACTTGCCGCGCACGACGCACCGCGCCTGGTCCTGGCGTTCGTCGGGATCCATCACGCCGCCTCGACTCTGCTGGCCGCCGGCACCGAGGAACAGCGCCGTCGTCATCTGCCGGCGATCCTGGACGGCGAGATCTGGGTGCAGGGCTTCTCCGAACCGGAGGCCGGGTCCGATCTGGCCGCACTGCGCACCACCGCCCGACGTGACGGTGATGACTACGTGGTCAACGGACAGAAGGTATGGGCCAGCGGCGGACTACATGCCGACTGGTGTCTGCTGCTGGCGCGTACCGATCCGGATGCCAAGAAACGCCATGGCATCTCGTACTTCCTGATGGACATGACCAGCCCTGGCATCGAAGTCCGGCCGATCAAACAGGCCACCGGCGAGTCGCACTTCTGCGAAGTGTTCCTCAACGATGTACGCATCCCCGCGGCGAATCTGATCGGCCCGGAGAACAAGGGCTGGCAGGTGGCGCAGGAGACGCTGGGCGCCGAGCGCGGTATGACGATGCTGGAACTCGCCGAACGCCTCGGCAACGCCGGATTCCGTTGGCTCGTCGAGGAATGCGCACGTGCCGGCATCCTCGGCGATACGCTGGTCGGAGATCGGCTGGCGCAGCTCGAGATCGAGATCTCCGGGTTGCGGGGCCTGTGCCGGGATCTGGTCGAGGGACGATCCACCGGACCCGCCGACGCCTCGGTGATCAAGCTGTTCTACAGCGAACTGCTGCAGCGGATGACCGACTTCGGCGCACAGATCACTGGATTGGCGGGACACACGGTGCTCGCCAAACCGATCTCCAGCGGGTGGGAGTCCGGCGCGTGGGTACTGGATTTCATCGGATCCTGGGAGTGGACCATTCCAGGCGGCGCCAGCGAGATCCAGCGCACCATCATCGGTGAGCGCGGGCTGGGCATGGCCCGCGAACCGGCGGGAGCATGATGGCACGCGAGTTTGCCGACCTTCACCCCGAACTTCGTTCGGTGGCACGAGATCTGCTGGCGACCGGTGAGCCGGACTGGGCGCTGGTCACCCAGGCAGGGTGGCCGGGGCTGGAGATCCCCGAGTCGCTCGGCGGCTCCGGGGTGTCCTTCGCCGAGACCGCGGTGGTCACCGAAGAAATCGGACGGGCCGCCGCGTACAGCCCCTATCTGGGTGTGACTCTCGGGGTGGGCGCGCTGCTGGGGCTGCCGGCCGACGATGCCCGCGACGCGCTCCTGGCGGGTACCGTCGACGGATCCGGCGTTCCGGTGGCGGTCCTGCCCACCGGCGAGGATCCGGACATCACCTTCACGCTGGGCCACGATGAACTGCTCAGCGGCCGCGCGGAGTTCGTCCCGGACGCCGCCACGGCGACCAGGCTGCTGGTGGTGGCCCGCGATGCCGATGGCGCTGCGGTGTTGGCCGAAACCGCACCGGAAAGCCTCGTCGTCACGCCGCAACCCGTGCTCGACGAGACCCACCGCCTCGCGACCGTCACTGCCGATGGCAACCGCCCGGATCGGGTCTGGCGGTTTCCCAGCGATGCCGCCCTGCACGCGGTACTCGACCGGGCCGCGGTCGCGGTGGCCGCAGACAGTCTCGGCGTGGCCGAGGCGATGCTGCAGGGCACCGTCGACTACGTCGGCATGCGCCGCCAGTTCGACCGCCCCATCGGCTCGTTCCAGGCCGTCAAACACGCCTGCGCCGACATGCTGGTGCAGATCAGGGTGACCAGACAGCTCGTCGATGCCGCCGTCGACGCGGTGGCCGGCGGGGGTGACGCAGGCGTCGACGCCCAGATGGCCAAGGCGTACGCCACCGACACCGCGGTGGCCGTCGCCGGTAAGGCGATGCAGCTACACGGTGGAATCGGCTACACCTGGGAGAGCGGAATCCACGTCCATCTCAAGCGTGCGACGCTCAATCGCGCCCTGTTCGGCAGTCCGGCGAGGCACCGGAAAGCGCTGGCCACCCGGTACGGCTGACAATCTCGGTCGCCGGTCGGCGGCCGTTGCTTGTTAGCCTTTCGACTATGTATCGACGGGCCGGACGCCGCACCGCCTGGCTCGGCGCAGTGCTGAGCATCGTCCTGATCGTTGCCGGATGTTCGACAACGGTGCTCGACGGGCAGGCGGTGTCCATGCTGTACGACCCGCAGAAGGCCGGCGGGCTGCCCGCCCACGATGGTCCCAGCGGACCCCGCCCGGACGCACCGCCGCCCACCCGTATCGCCGAGAACAGCGACAACGGCCCGGTCGATCAGTTGGTGATGCATGCCGTCGACGACCTCGAGGAGTTCTGGTCGCAGAACTGGGAGGGCGCACTCGCCGGGAGCAGCTTCACGCCGGTTTCCGGTCTGGTGTCCTATGACGCCTATGACCCGGACGGACCGGTCGTCTGCGGTAACGACCTCTACGAACTGGCCAACGCCTTCTACTGTTTCGACGACGATGTGATGGCCTGGGATCGCAGCGAGTTCATTCCTGGTGCGGCACAGTACTTCGGCGACATGGGTGTGGTCGGGGTGATCGCCCACGAGTTCGGCCACGCGGTGCAGTGGAAGGCGCACCTGATCGAGAAGTCCACCCCGGTTCTGGTGAAGGAGCAGCAGGCCGACTGCTTTGCGGGTGTGTACCTGCACTGGGTGGCCTCCGGGCAGTCCAAGCGCTTCGACCTGAGCACCGGTGACGGCCTCAATCACGTTCTGGCCGGGGCCATTTACATCCGCGACCCGCTGATGACCCAGGAAGAGGCGATCTTGACCGGCGATGCGCACGGCTCCGCGCTCGACCGAATCAGTGCGTTCCAGATCGGTTTCGCCGGCAATGCCGACCAGTGCGCCGCCATCGATATGGCCGAGATCACGGAGCGCCAGGGCGATCTGCCGCAGTTTCTCTCATACGACTCCTATGGCGATCCCTCGGCCGGTGACAGCCCGGTCGACGAACGGCTGCTGACCAATCTGATGGACACCTTGGCTACGGTGTACAACCCGAACGATCCCCCGTCACTCAATCTGAAGATGACGATTTGCCCTGACGCGCAGACGATCTCACCCGCGTCGTACTGCCCGGCCACCAATACCGTCAACGTGAATCTTCCTGCGCTGCAGGAGCTCGGCACCCCCAGGGCCGAAGATCAGGGCGTGCTGCTGCAGGGTGACAACACCGCGCTGTCGATCGTGACGTCCCGGTACGCGCTGGCGGTGCAGAAGGAACAGGGCTACCCGCTGGAGTCGGCGAAGACCGCGCTGCGCACTGCGTGTCTGACCGGTGTGGCGCAAGGGCAGATGGCCGAGCCCGGCAGCTCCCTGATGCTGTCGGCCGGTGACACCGACGAGGCGATCTCGGGGCTGCTGACCAACGGGCTGACCGCCAGCGATGTCAACGGTGCGACGGCACCGGCCGGGTTCACCCGGATTCTGGCCTACCGTGCCGGGCTGCGTGGTGAGGCAGACGCCTGCTATCAGAGGTTCGGCGAATGAGCGACTCGTGACACGGCCGCCCGATCCGAATCAGCCACCCGGGCAGGCACAACCGTGGTGGGCGCGACCGGGTGGTGCGACACCGCCGCCGGGCGCCTATCCCCCGCAGCCACCGCGACCGGTGTACCCACAGCCGCCGCAGGCCCGGCCGCCGTATCCACCACCGCCGCAGCAGCGGTCGCCATATCCGCCGCCGACACCGCCGGTCGCACCGCCGCGCCCGCAGCAGGTCGACCCGCACCGCTACACGCTACGCCCCGAGCAACAGCCCGCCGGCCACCGTAAGCAGTCCGGAAAATCCACCAACCGGCGCACGCTGATCATCGCCGGAATCGGGGTCCTGGCGGCGGTGGTCATCGGCGTCGGCGTCTGGCAGGTGGCGTTCCACCAGAGCGCGGTCATCAAGGTCGAAACGGCCGAGGCCGGGGTGCGCACGATCCTGTCCGACCCGATCAACGGCTACGGGGCCAACGCCATCAGCGCCATGCGGTGCAATGGCGGAAAAGATCCGTCGGCGGTCAAGGGCGACAGCTTCACCTGCGAGGTCGAGATCGACGGCACCATCCGGCAGGTGTACGTCGAGTTCACCGACGACAACGGTACTTTCGCCGTCGACGGACCTCGCTGAGGATCGGACCGCCCACTGCAGCGGCCACGACACTCAATTGCCCGATTTAGCCAAGGCTCGGCATCGACGTGGCAAAGTCGAGTATCCGATGCAATATTTGCGTTGTGAATCTTTGCTGAATGTTAATCCGTAGCGGACTTACGCTTTTGACCTGCGCATTGCCAGCAAATCTGCGTATCCTTTGCTCGCTTGCAAGATTTAACGCAAGCGTCAATCTACGATCGGAAGCAATCGGTGACGGTGGACGGAACGCAGGAGGCGCATCCCGTGTGCCCAGGCTCGGAGAGGCGTGCCCAGCAGGTGCGCCTCTGGCTCGGCGCGGGTGCGATGACCCTCGGCATGGGGGCCGCCATGCTCGGCGGCGCGGCCATCGCGGTCGCCGATCCCGGCGAGTCGACATCGGGATCGTCACGGGACGGCACCAGCGACAGTTCCGACTCACCGTCATCGAATTCGGGTTCGGCCGCCGGTGCCAACGGCCGGGACAGTGCCGACGGCGCCGTCCGGCAGCGGCCAAACGTCCGGACCGCCGGGACATCTGAGGATGACGACTCGGATGCCGCATCGGAATCCACGGACACGTCCGACGACTCGACGGGTGGCTCCGATGACAGGACGCCAGACGATAACGACACCGAACAGACTGATTCCGAAACTGTTTCGCCCGTTGACGAGGATCAGCACGAAGCAGAGACCGAACCGGAAGCGTCTCCGTCGTTCGCCGAAAATGCTTCATCGGCCAACACCAGCAGTTCGTCGACGTCCGAGACGTCGCCCGTCATCGACGAATCGCCGTCCGACAACGGTACATCCCCTGCTGCGCAGCTGATCTCAGAGAACTCGTCGGATACCGAAACAGACGCCACCCAGCCGGTGACGTCCACTGCGTCCACGGTCGGCACAAAAACGACCACCGCGGCCGTGTCAGCGACCGCTGTTCCGTCCGCCGTGGCCACCGCGGCGCGCGCGCCCTTCGATCTGCCGACTCCCAGTCAATTGCTGCGCGGGCTACAGGAACTCGGCGCCAATCTGTACGTCACCATGATGAACCAATTCTATGGGCTGCAGCGCAGCCTCACCGCGCTGCGCGACGACGTGCGCGGCATTCTCGGGTTCACCCAGCAGGTGATCACCCGAGCGCTGCCGTTCGGTGATCCGACCGCGACCATGCAGTACTTCGCGACTGCCGGCAACTACGTCACCGGGGCGCTTGCCACCGTCGCGATGGCCTACGGGCAACTGACCAAGACCGTCGTCGATCTGCAGGGCTTCCTCGACGCCGCCGCGAACACCGACAGCATCGTCACGCTCGGCAGCAAGGTCCTGGGCCCGTCCACTCGCATCGTCTACTGGCCCGACAGCTACGAAGTGCTGCAGGACAAGGACGTTCGCATCATCATGCGTAGCTACGGCAGAGATCAGTGGAGCAATGCATTCAACGACCTGACCAACGGCCTGCAGGATCCGACCAAGGTGATGATCGTGGGGATCAGGGGACTTGTGGACGGTCACACCAGCCCGCTGGTCAAGTCGGTCGTCGTCCTCGGCGTCGACAACGTCAATGGCACCGTCACCGTCAACGACCCGACCCGCGCCGACGGCCAGGGCCTGGCGATGAGCTACGACGATTTCATGGGCGCATGGGCGGATCAGGGTTATCAGCTGGTCACCACCCAATTGGCAAGTTCACCGAACGTGGCGCCTGCGGACTCCAAGTCCAAATGGGTGTGGAAGTTGCCGTCGGCTCAGCACGTCGCGGCGGGCGTCGCGGCGGCCTTCGTGCACCAGGTTCAGATCTTCTCCGAGAACATCACCGACCTCGGCAACGATCTGTCGCGCACATTCGGCGTGGCCCGGCCGGAGCCTATCGACCCGCCGAGCATCGGTGACATCGAATACGGCAACTACCTTGCCAACTACCAGTATTGGAAGTACCAGGGCCACTTCGGCACCTGCGCCTTGATGTCCACCGCCGCGGTCATTGCGCAGTTGACCGGCAACGGCCTACCGGTCGACATGGACACGCTGGCAGCGGAAGTCCAGAAGCTTGCCGAGACATTGCCGAGCGGTATCAAGGTCGGCCAGTCGATGTACACCGAAGGTCTCGGCGGCACGTATCTATCCGATGTCGTCACGCTGCTCAACAAGTTCGGTATCAACGCCGACCACACCACCTACCTCAAGACCGAGGGGTCGCTGGCGCTCGACAACATGACCGCGGCGTTGAGTCAGAAGCAGTCGGTGATCGTCACCGTGAACAACAAGCTCATCTATGACGCGTGGAACAAGCAGTACTTCGGTGAGAACTGGGGGTGGTACGACGGAGTGAGCGACAAGGCCAACCACGCCGTCACCGTGCTCAGCGTCAACATGACCAAGGGTGTCGTCTACATCAATGACAGTGCGCCCCGGCAGGGACAGGGTCTCGCCGTGCCGCTCGACCAGTTCATGAAGGCTTGGCAGGTCGCCTCGTTCGATCTCACCACCGCCGAACTCCGTGGCGGCGCCGCGGGCTGACACCGAACACGCACCCGGCGGGTGGCGCAGCAGAGGATGCTGCGTCACCCGTTTGCTTTTGGTACACGGCAGCAGTCACCGATTTGAGTGCGGGTGCTGCAGTCTTACTGCAATCACAAATCCGCAGCTCAACGCCTCGGTCATTCCGCGGATCTTGGTGTTCACCCCACGACTGTGACTGCCACCCTCACGCGGGCTGGCGTTGAGCTACACCAACGCGGTCTCACGGTCGGGTAGATCGACGAAGCCGAGAAGCTCTACGCAGCAGGCTAATCGGTCGCTCGCATCGGCCAAACACGTCGGCGTTGACCAACGCACCGTCTGGCATCAGCTCGAGAAGCGCGGAGATAAGACGCGCGAAACACACGACCGCGAAACCTAGGCCGCATATTTGTCCGCTGCTGCTCTCCTTTGCTCCTTGCGGACAACTCCTTCGCCAGTGCAGGCAAGGCTTGCGCCATCTTGGTTGCATTCGGTCTATGACTTACGTCCTGAACTCTCTCCGCGCGATTCTGCGCAGGCTAGCGGCTTGCGCGTCTCACGGCATGCACGGCGCGTTCTACGTCTCGTATGAAGTAATGGCAGATCGTCCCCGCCGGAATCAGCGATCCATCGGGCACTCTGATGGCTGGTCCGTAGACGGTCAATACGTCAAACACGCCGCCGCGCAAGTTGGCTTGTTGCCACGGGAATACGGTTTTCCGCTTGACGGTCACCGTCGCCATGAGGGCTCCGTCGGTGAGCACGGTTTGATCCGTATTGACCTCAATGACTTCCCAATCAGAGTGGCGCACTGTGAATTCCTCATTCACCCACCTGACGACTTGTAGGCGACGGTGCTTGTCATGGTTGACCAACGTGGCCAAAATTGCGAGCGGGGCGTGCGGCGGCGGAACTCGACTCTGGCTGAACGGCTGGGTCTTCTCGATCGCGGTCAGTACCTTGGCGCTCACGAATGGCGCGAGCTTGTCGCGCTTGCTCTCGATTTTCGCGCTAGGTGGGGCCGTAGGTGTGGCTGGCACGGCAGGGGCACCGAACCAGTTCCTGGCATCGATGACGACTGGGTACTGGAGCTGACTTTCCTGCTTCTCAGTCAGCGTCTGTCTGCTCTCCACATGATTGAATAGCGCGTGATCAAGGGCTGCTCTGAGGTTGGTGAGTATGTCGCCGATGATTAGGCACCACTCGTCGGTGAACTAACTCTTTACGCAGGCTCTGACTTCATACTTGGCCAGGCTGGGATGGGGTGGCGGCTCAACTTCGTGGAAGGTCCAGTCGTACGGATTAGCAGCGTCGAACGCCTTGACCGCCTCGGCGAAGCGCTCACGGTGAACCTTGGCGCGACTGAGCTCAGCGAAGGCGCTATCCATGTCCAGATGCTAGGACGGCATTCCGACAGGCCCGTCCTGCGTTCCTCGGACGTCCTATTCGCCACACAATTTGACCGTCAGTCACTTGAACGAACAGGCCTCTGCGCGCAGATGACGCAGAAGCACGAATCTATCTCGTGACGATTGCAGTAAGCAATCGATGGTGCGGGCGGTGGGACTCGAACCCACACGTTCTTTCGAACACCGGCACCTAAAGCCGGCGCGTCAGCCAATTGCGCCACGCCCGCGCGCGTTCCAGATGCTACCGCTTCTGAGCCCGGCAGCTCCTGTCGGTGCGGCGATCTAGAGTCGGCGTCAGGCAGTAGGAGGCACGATGCACTCAATCGACGACTTCGAGTTGGTGCACCGGCTCATCGCTGCCGGTCTCAACGATTGCGAAATCCAAAGGCAGACCGGAGTCTCCAGGCGCACCGTATGCGACTGGCGAGCGCGCCCACCGACCAGTCTGACGAATCCGCGGCAAGCGGGTTGTGAGGGTCACAACTATCAATACCTGCCGTCTGACTATTACGCCTACCTCCTGGGCATGTATTTGGGCGATGGGTACATCAGCCGCTGCCGCTCTGTCTGGCGCCTCCGAATAACCCTCGACAAAAAATATCCTGGGATCATCGACAGCTGCCGCGACGCGATCGACAAGATCATGCTCGGGCAATCGGCGACAGTGTTTCCGAGGGCGATTGGTTGCGTCGACGTCTCGCTCTATTCCAAGCACTGGCCATGCCTCTTCCCCCAACACGGACCGGGACCCAAGCACCTCCGCCCCATCGTCCTGGAGCCCTGGCAGCAGGCCCACGTCGACGCCGCGACCGAGGACTTCATCCGCGGCCTCATCCACAGCGACGGGTGCCGCGTCGTGGCCAACGACCGCGGTGTCGCCAGCGTGCGCTATCACTTCACCAACCACTCGACCGATATCCGCAATCTGTTCTGCGCGGCCCTCGACCACCTCGGCATCCCATGGACCCAGAACAGCCGCTACATGATCGCCGTCTACCGCAAGGCAGCGACCGCACGGCTGGACCAGTTCATCGGCCCCAAGGCCTGAATTGGTCGGACGGTAAAGTTGTCCCATGTCCACTACACGACGTAGGAGACCGGCGCTCATCGCGCTGGCCGCCATCGGCGCCGGCGGCTGCCTGCTGCTGGCGTGGTGGCAGTGGACCCGCTACGAATCCAATAGCGGAACCTTCCTCAATCTCGGCTATGCACTGCAGTGGCCGATGTTCGCCGCTTTCTGCGTGTACGCGTACTTCAAGTTCGTCCGCCTGGAGGAAGCCCCGCCGACCTACGACGAGCCGACCGACACCGCCCGCGCCACCGAGATCCCGGCCGGCCTGCTGCCCGAACGCCCGACGGCCACGACGGCCGCGACAGCCACCGATGACGATCCGACCCTTCGCGAGTACAACGCCTACCTGGCCGAGCTGGCCAAATCCGACAACCCTGAGGACAGGAAGTAATGAGCACACCCGAAAGCCAGGAGAGCCAGGAAACTCAGCAGCCCATCGTACCGCTGGCCTCCATCCAGAAGGCGCTGGCCAGCTACCGGGTGCTGGCGTGGGCGACCGGCCTGTGGCTCATCGCGCTCTGCTACGAGATGGTGATGAAGTACGGCTTCAACGACGACTCGCTGAGCTGGATCGCCGTCGTGCACGGTTGGGTGTACTTCGCCTACCTGATCGCCACCGCGAACCTGGCGGTCAAGGTCCGCTGGCCGCTGGGCCGCGCGCTCGGCACCCTGATCTCCGGCACCGTCCCGGTACTGGGTCTCATCGTGGAGCACTTCCAGACGCAAGACGTGAAGAAGCGCTTCGGTCTGTGACCTGAGCGGGCTCGCGCACCGCAGGAATCAGCAGCGCCCCGACCGCTGACACCGCGGCCACCCCGGCGGCAACGATCAGCGCCACCCGGAAGCCGTCCAGCGTCGGCACCTGATGCCCGCCGGCCGCCATCGTCATACCGGCCAGGATGGCGCCGATCACCGCACTCGAGATCGAGGTACCCAGCGATCGCGCCAGCGCGTTGAGGCCGTTGGCCGCGGCCGTCTCCGATACCGGCACCGCCGCGTTGATCAACGCCGGCATCGACGCATAAGCGAACCCGACCCCGATGCTGACGAGCACGTTGAACACCAGCACCTGCGGACCGCCACCCAACAACCACAGCCCGGCCAGATACGACGCGGCGATCACGGCACACCCGATGAAAAGCGTGAACCGCGGGCCGCGCGCCGCCGCCACCCGCGCGGCGATGGGTGCCATCACCATCATCGCAAGGCCTCCCGGCGCCATCCACAGACCGGCCTCCAGCATCGACATGCCCAGCCCGTAGCCGGTCTCGACGGGCAGCTCGAGCACCTGCGGCGCGATCAGTGTCAGCGCGAACATCGCGAACCCGACGCCGACCGAGGCGATATTGGTGATGAGCACCGGCGGGCGCGCCGAGGTACGCAGGTCGACGATCGGCGAATCGAAGCGCAGCTCCCAGAAGGTAAACACCACGAAGATCACCAGCGCCGCGCCGAACATGCCCAGCGTCAGTCCCGACGCCCAGCCCCACTCGCGGCCCTTGGTGATGCCGAGCAAAAGCGTCACCAGCCCGGCCGCCAACAACACGGCACCCAGCGGATCCAGCGGATCCAGCCGATCCGCCGATGTCGCGGGTACCCGCGGCACCAGCACCAAGAACACGGCCAGCAGCAGGACCCCGATCGCGGCGGCGAACCAGAACAACGTATGCCAGCTGAACTGCTGTGCGATCGCTGCCGACAGTGGCAACCCGAGCGCGCCCCCGACACCGAGGGAGGAACTGAGCATCCCCATCGCGCTGCCCACCCGCTCGGCGGGCACCGAGGCACGCAGCACGCTGATACCCAGCGGAATGATGGGGATGCTGACACCCTGCAATCCGCGGCCGATGACAAACGGGATCAGCGAGGTGCTCAGCGCGGCGATCACCGAACCGGCGATGAGCGCCGTCGCACACGCCACCAGGATGGGTTTCGGACCGAACAGATCCCCGAGCCGGCCGAACACCGGCGTACTGACCGCGGCGGTCAGCAGGGTCGCGGTGATCGCCCAGGAACTGTTGGACGGGCTGGCCTGCAGCAGTTTTGGCAGCTCCGGGATCAGTGGGATGAGCAGCGTCTGGGTCAGCGAGACGCTGATACCGGCAGCGCACAGCACGGCGATGAGCACGCCCGGATGGGCCGATGACGGCCGTCGCTGATCGGGAGACGCCACGCTCGCGAGCATGACACGTTAGTTGCGCTATGCAAAATGTCGAAACCCGCGTACCCGGGGTACCCGCGCCCGGATTCACCCCGGGTACGCGAGTTTCGCCGAGCAACAGTCAGACGAGCTTGCGCAGCTCCGGCACCAACAGCGTCAGCGCCCGCCCGCGATGCGAGGCCGCATCCTTCTCGGCCGGCGACAGCTCGGCGGCCGACCGCGACGAACCGGACGGCACAAAGATCGGGTCGTACCCGAAGCCGCCGTCACCGCGCGGTAACCGGGCGATCGTGCCCGTCCACTCCCCGCGGACAACGGTCTCACCGGAGCCCGAGACCAACGCGCACGCCGACACGAACGCCCCGCCGCGGCGGTCGTCGGGCACATCGCAGAGTTGCCCGAGCAGCAGCTCAAGATTCGCCAGATCGTCACCGTGCGCGCCTGCCCAGCGCGCCGACAGCACGCCGGGCATCCCGTTCAGCGCGTCGACCGCCAGCCCAGAATCGTCGGCGACCGCAGGCAGCCCCGTCGCGGCGTAGGCGTCACGCGCCTTGGCCAGCGCGTTCTCTTCGAAGGTGGCGCCGGTCTCGGGCGCCTCGTCGAACGGCGGCACATCGGTCAGCGACAACAGTTCCAACCCGGACACCCCGGCACTGTCGAGCACCCGGCGCAGTTCGGCCAGTTTCTTGGCGTTGCGCGAGGCAACCAGTAAGCGGGTCAGCTTCCGAACGCCTTCTTGGCCGGGCCGCTGGGCTCGGGCAGTACACCGGGATACGGCAACTCAAGGGCAGCCCGTTGGATCGCGAACAGTTCCTCGCAACCGGCCAGCGCGGCATCGAGCATCTTGTCCAGTGTGGAGCGCGGGAAGGTGGCGCCCTCGCCGGTGCCCTGGATCTCGACCAGGGTCCCGGTATCGGTGGCGACGACGTTCATGTCAACCTCGGCGCGCGAGTCCTCGGTGTAGGGCAGGTCCAACCGGACCCGGCCGTCGACCACACCGACCGACACCGCGGCGATGGCACAGGACAGCGGCCGCGGATCGGACAGCTTGTCAGCCGCAGCCAGATAGGTCACGGCATCGGCGAGCGCCACATAGGCGCCGGTGATGGCGGCGGTCCGGGTACCGCCGTCGGCCTGCAGCACATCGCAGTCGATGGCGATGGTGTTCTCCCCGAGGGCGGCGAGGTCGATGCAGGCACGCAGCGACCGGCCGACGAGTCGGCTGATCTCCTGGGTACGGCCGCCGACCTTGCCCTTGACCGACTCGCGGCCCGAGCGCTCATGGGTGGCCGCGGGCAGCATGGCGTACTCCGCGGTCAGCCAGCCCTGCCCGGAGCCCTTACGCCACCGCGGGACACCCTCGGTGACCGAGGCGGTGCACATGACCCGGGTCTGGCCGAACTCGACCAGGACCGATCCGGCGGGATGGGAGGTGAAGCCACGGGTGATGACCACCGGGCGCAGTTCGTCGTCGAGCCGACCGTCTTCTCGTCTGGACACGCGCCAACCCTAGCGCGTGCGCTCAGTGGCGCTTGACGTCGATGGTCTCGCCGCACACCACCGCGTGTACGGGCCCGTCGAATTCGGCCTTCGCCTCGCTGATGACATCCTCGCGGGAGGTCCACGGCGGAATGTGGGTCAGCAGCAACTCCCCCACCCCGGCGCGGGCCGCGATCTGGCCGGCCTCGGTTCCGGACAGATGCAGGTTCGGTGGCCGCTCCGGCGAATGCGTCCAGGACGCCTCGCACAGGAAGACATCGACGCCGCGCGCCAAATCGACTACGGCATCACAGATTCCGGTGTCACCGCTGTAGGCGAAGGTCACGCCGTCGCGGTCGGTGAAACGCATACCGTAGGACTCGGTGGGGTGACACACCAGCCGCGGCTCGACGGTCAGCGCGCCCAACTTGACGACCTGCTTGTCCACCCAGGCCTGCACCTCGAAGATGTCGGAGATGTCGTCGATCTCGCCGCCCTCGGGTGAGGACGCCGCGCCGAGGCGCTCCCAGGTGTGCGTCGGGCCGAACAGCATCGCCCGCCCGGCCGGTGGATTGGGGTGATAGCGCCGCCAGACGAACAGACCCGGCAGGTCCAGGCAGTGGTCGGCGTGCAGGTGCGACAGCAATACGTTGACCGAACCGGGATCGGCGTGCCGTTGCAGCGCGCCCAGCACCCCGCCGCCGAAATCGAGGACCATCGGCACCGTGTCGGGTTCGGTCAGCAGATATCCGGACGCGGGCGAATCAGGGCCGACAACACTGCCGGAACAACCCAGTACGGTGATTCGCACATCCACTAGCTTGCCACGCCGAGCCATGCGGCGACGAAAGCATCACCGCATTGGGCGACAAGTTTCATTTTGTGTCTGCACCGTGACACGCGGCGTCATCACGGCGATCAGCGTCGCAGGCGGCAAAGGCCAGCCGTGAGTGGCGCGACGCACATCAGCACATCCGACTCAGGGGCGCAGCGCGGTGGAACTTTTGCGCCGCTCGCGGGCCTTGCGCTCGGGACCGGACAACACATACGCGGCAACGAATCCCGCCACCGCACCACACAGGTGACCCTGCCAGGACACCCCGGGCGTGCCCGGCACCACGCCGAGCAGGATGCCACCGTAGACCAGGGCGACGATGACGCCGACGACGATCTCCCAGGCCGTGCGCGTGAAAAACCCGAACACGATGAGGAACGTCAGCCAGCCGAAGATCAGACCGGAGGCCCCGATGTGATTGGTGGTGCACTGCACCCCGACATAGGGACAGTGCGCCCCGATGTTGCCGATCAGCCAGGTCCCGAAACCGCCGAGCAGCCAGATGATCGCGGTCGCGGAGATGAACCGGCCCATCCCGGCCAACGTCATGAGGAACCCGAGCACCAGCGCGGGCACGGTGTTGGCGATCAGATGCGGCCAGCCGCCGTGCAGCAGCGGCGCCCAGAGGATGCCCCACAACCCGTCGGTCTGCAGCGGGCGGATACCGTCCTGGTCCAGTCGATGACCAAGCACGGTGTCGACGGCTTCCATGACCCACAGCAGCGCCACGAAGCTGACAATGGTGATCCCACCGACCACCCACTGCGGCCGCTTCTTCGGCTCCTGGGTGTTCGGGAGGTTCACACGCTCTGCCTTATGCCCACAACTGCCCTTCCAACGCGTCTTCGGCGTCATCCAGGCTACCGGCGTAGGCACCGGTCGACAGATACTTCCAGCCGGCGTCACACACGGTGAACGCGATATCGGCGCGCTCGCCGGCCTTGATCGCCTTGGCCGCCATCCCGAGCGCGGCATGCAGGATCGCCCCGGTCGAGATCCCGGCGAAGATGCCCTCCACCTCGACGATCTCGCGGGTCCGCTTGACGGCGTCGAACGCACCCACCGAGAAGCGGGTGGTCAGCACGTCCGGATCGTAGAGCTCGGGGACGAAGCCCTCGTCGATATTTCGCAGCGCGTAGACACCCTCGCCGTAGCGCGGTTCGGCGGCCACGATCTGCACACCGGGAACGTTCTCGCGCAGGAACTTTCCGGTCCCCATCAACGTGCCGGTGGTGCCGAGGCCGCCGACGAAGTGGGTGATCTCGGGCAGGTCGGCGAGCAGCTCGGGCCCGGTGCCCTCGTAATGTGCCGCGGCATTGGCGGGGTTGCCGTACTGGTAGAGCATCACCCACGAAGGGTTCTGTGCGGCAAGCTCTTTGGCGTGCGCGACGGCGGTGTTGGAACCGCCCTCAGCGGGGCTGAAGATGATTTTGGCGCCGTAGAGCTCGAGCAGCTGCCGTCGCTCGATCGAGGTGTTCTCCGGCATCACACAGATCATCCGGTAGCCCTTGAGCAGCGCCGCCATGGCCAGTGAGATGCCGGTGTTGCCGCTGGTGGGTTCCAGCAGGGTGTCGCCCGGCTTGAGCAGCCCGTCGGCCTCGGCCTGCTCGATCATCCGCAGGGCCGGCCGGTCCTTGATGGATCCGGTGGGGTTACGGTCCTCCAATTTGGCCCACAACCGCACGTGTGGACCGTCATCGGAATCCGCCCAGCGCGGCGACAACCGCTGCAGTCCGACCAGCGGCGTGTTGCCCAGCGCCTGCAGCAGCGAGTCGTACCGGGCCAACTCAGCCTCCCGCGACGGCAGGCAGGATGGTCACCGAGTCGCCGTCGGCGATCACGGTCTCCAGCCCACCGGAGAATCGGACGTCCTCGTCGTTGACATAGATGTTGACGAACCGGTGCAGCTTGCCCGCGTTATCCGAGTCGATCAAACGTTCCGATATCCCCGAGTAGTTGCTCTCCAGGTCGCTGATGATCGCGCTCAGGGTGTCACCGCTGGCGCTGACGCGCTTCTCGCCGCCGGTGTGGGTGCGCAGGATGGTGGGGATGGAAACGGTTACTGCCACGGCTGATCCTCTTTCTTAGGGTCTTACGAGTCGTAGGCTTCGACGATGCTGACGGGTTCCTCGGTGACGACGCCGTCGAGGATGCGGTAGGAGCGCAGTTCGTGCACCTCGGGGTCACGGGTTCCGATCAGCACGTAATGCGCGTCGGGCTCGGCGGCGATCGAGATGTCGGTGCGGCTCGGATAGGGCTCCGTGGCGGTGTGCGAGTGGTAGATCACCACCGGTACCTCGTCCGCGTCGTCCATCGCGCGCCACACCTTCAGCTGCTCCATGGAGTCGAACTGGTAGAAGGTCGGCGACCGCTCGGCATTCACCATCTGGATGAAACGCTCAGGCCGATCCGAACCCTCCGGGCCGGCGATCAGCCCGCACGCCTCGTCAGGGTGGTCCGCACGCGCGTGGGCCACCATCGCGTCGACGAGGTCGGCACGAATCACCAGCACTTCAGGACTCCGTTCTGTGTTCGGCGAATGCACCGGGCAACAGACCACGATAGGTCGGTATTCCGGCGACCGACTGTGCGGCCAACACACCGACCAGCACCGCCCGCGCCAGAGCGTCGGCGGCCGCGGCCCCCAGCGCCGTCAGCAGCGCTGTCTCCGGGGACATCGCGGTCGGCACCTTTTCCGACGGCGGCACCTGCACCGCACCTGTGGCCAGTGCGAAGACCGTATCCCCGTCGACCGGGGTGTGCGCGGGTCGGATGGTGTGCGCCAGCCCGTCCTGGGCGGCGATCGCCAGCCGTCGGCAGCCGGCCGGGCTCAGCTCGGCGTCGGTCGCCACGACCGCGATCGTGGTGTTGAGCGGGCCGCTCTTCTTGTCCAGGGCGGCGAATTCGGCGATCTGCTCGGCGGGCGGGGCGCTCAGGCCGAACGCCGCGATCAGGTCGGCCATCCAGGGCAGCCCGGTGGCGGGGTCGACGACATTGCCTCCCGAGTTCACCGCGACGACGGCTCCGACGGTGACCCCGAGCTCCGGAAGTCGGATCGATGCGGTGCCCAACCCGCCCTTGAGCACGCCGGCCCGGGCACCGGCCCCAGCGCCGACACAGCCGGTCTCGAAGGTGTCCGCGGCCGATGACACCGCGGCGTAGCCGAACTCCGCGGTCGGCCGACACCCCCAGCCGCCGACGGGCAGATCGAAGATCACCGCGCCCGGCACGATCGGCACGGTGCCACCCTCCATGGCGACCCCGCGGCCCTGCTCTTCCAACCAGGTCATCACCCCGTCGGCGGCGGCCAGCCCGTAGGCGCTGCCACCGGTGAGGACGACCGCGTCGACATGGCGCACGCTGTTGGCCGGGTCCAGCAGATCGGTCTCCCGACTGCCCGGCGCGCCGCCGCGGCAGTCGACCGCGCCGACGGTGCCCGCCGGGGCCAGCACCACGGTGCTGCCGGCGGCCCACCCCGAACCCAGGGTGGCGTCGTCGTCGATGCGGTGATGGTGGCCCACGCGGATCCCGGCAATATCGGTGATGGCTCCGAAACCGTTCATCGGGACTGCCCCATCAGGCCGAGCACCAGGTACTCCTGCAGCACCGTCAACCACTGATAGACGTCCAGGTGCCCGGCCATCGGATGACCGACGGGCAGCTGGTCGAGGCCCTCGGGCCCGATCTCCAGCATGGTGCCCAGCGCCAGCCGCACATCGTTGACAGCCGACGCCCAGGCCTGCGCATCGTCCTCGGCCAGCTCGACCTTGCCGCCGGCCTCCGGCAAGGTGTCGAGAAGTCGTTGCGCCGCTTGCCGTTTCGCGTCGATGATGGCCGGCTCGTGCAGGCTGCGCAACGCACTGTTGAGGCTGTCGGCCGCCGAGGACCCGGCCGGGTGATCGGTGCGGGCACGGTAGAAGTCGGGCAGCAGCCGCTTCATCGTCTCGTCCTCGGGCGGCGCGGAATGCCCGGTGCGGATACCGGTGATCTCACTGAGTTCGTCAGCCGGAGCACCGGATTCGCGGTCGTCGAGCATCCCGGCCAGCGAGGTGACCAGGTTACGCAACAGATCCGCCTCGTGTGGGGCCAGCGAGGACCGGAATCGCGGACCCTCGGGGCCCTCGACACGCTTCCATTTCCGCACGTGTCAGCGGTCCTGCTGCATCGTCGCCCACAGGCCCGCGGAGTGCAGCTTGGTGACATCGACTTCCATCGACTCCCGGCTACCCGCCGACACCACGGCCTTGCCCTCGGTGTGCACCTGCATCATCAGCTTGGTGGCATGCGGTTCGGAGTACCCGAACAGCTTCTGGAACACATAGGTCACATACGACATCAGGTTCACCGGGTCATCCCACACGATCGTCACCCAGGGACTGTCGGTCGCATCGCGACTGTCGGTGGCCTCGTCCTCACGGGTACCCGGCCGAGTCCGCGCTGGGGTAACCATGCCCGACAGAGTACCGGGGGTGTTACTTCGCACCCGAATCGGAACCGTACCGATACGGTTGTCGACGTGACGGGCACCGCGCTGCTGACCGACAAGTACGAGCTGACCATGCTGGCTGCCGCGCTGCGCGACGGATCGGCACATCGCCGGTGCACCTTCGAGGTGTTCGCCCGCAGATTGCCCGAGGGCCGGCGATACGGGGTCGTGGCGGGCACCGGCCGGTTCGTGGAAGCGCTGGCGCACTTCACCTTCGACGAGGACGCTCTGGCGACGGTGGCGGACTTCTTGGACGACGAAACATGTGCGTTCCTGGCCGATTTCCGCTTCGGCGGCGATATCGACGGCTACCCCGAGGGCGAGCTGTACTTCCCGAACTCCCCGGTGCTGTCCGTGCGCGGCAGCTTCGCCGAGTGCGTCATTCTGGAGACCCTGGCACTGTCGGTGCTCAATCACGACAGTGCCATCGCGGCGGCCGCCGCGCGCATGGTGTCGGCGGCCGGCGGCCGGCAGTTGATCGAGATGGGCTCGCGGCGCACCCACGAACAGGCCGCCGTGGCATCGGCGCGGGCCGCCTGGATCGCCGGATTCCACGGCAGCTCCAACCTGGCCGCCCAGCAGCGCTACGGGGTGCCTGCCCTGGGCACCAGCGCCCACGCCTTCACGCTCGTGCACACCGGCCCGGCGGGCACCGACCTGCGCACCGCCCAGGACGAGTCCGAACGCGCCGCGCAGGACCGGACCGAACGCGCCGCGTTCAGCGCCCAGGTCGACGCGCTCGGCGTCGGCACCACCCTGCTGGTGGACACCTACGACATCACCGCGGGCGTCGGCAACGCCGTCGCCGTCGCCGGCCCCGAACTGGGCGCCGTGCGGATCGACTCCGGCGATCTGGGTGTGCTGGCCGGACAGGTCCGCCGCCAACTCGACGATCTGGGCGCCACCAGCACCCGCATCGTGGTCTCCGGCGATCTGGACGAGTTCGCCATCGCCGCGCTGCGCGCCGAACCCGTCGACAGTTACGGCGTCGGCACGTCACTGGTCACCGGATCGGGCGCTCCGACGGCAGGCATGGTCTACAAGCTGGTCGAGGTCGACGGTGTAGCGGTACAGAAACGCAGTGCGCACAAGGGGTCCCAGGGCGGGGCCAAGGAAGCGCTGCGGCTGGCCAAGCCGTCGGGAACCATCGTCGAAGAGGTGGTACATCCGGCCGGGCATCCGCCGCAGATCGAAGACGGCCTGACCGCACGCCCGGTGAGCGTGCCGTACGTCCGGGCCGGCGCACCGGTGGGTGGCCGCGACCTCGACGCGGCCCGCGCCCTGATGGCCGCGGGGTTGACGAGCCTGCCGTGGGACGGTCTGAAGTTGTCCAAGGGTGAGCCCGCGGTGCCCACCCGCGTGGTCCGCGCGACATGACGAACACCGCCGACCTGCTCGCCAGTGCCGTTTCTGCCCTCGGCGGCGCCCAGCGACCCGGCCAGGTGCAGATGGCCGAGGCGGTGGCCGAGGCCTTCGAGACCGGCAAACACCTGGCGGTGCAGGCCGGCACCGGCACCGGCAAATCGCTGGCCTATCTGGTGCCGGCCATCGCCCGGGCGGTCGCCGCGAACGAGCCGGTCGTGGTGTCCACCGCGACGATCGCGCTGCAACGCCAGCTCGTCGACCGGGACCTGCCCCGGCTCAGCGATGCACTGGCACCGTCGCTGCCCCGCAAGCCGACCTTTGCCCTGCTGAAGGGCCGTGGAAATTACCTGTGCCTCAACAAGATCCACAGCGGTTCCGCCGAGCCCGAAGAGCTGCCCCAGGAGGAACTTTTCGACGCCGTGGCGGCGACCGCACTGGGCCGCGACGTGCAACGGCTGACGGCATGGGCATCCGACACCGAGACCGGCGACCGCGACGACCTGACACCGGGTGTGCCGGACCGGTCCTGGGGTCAGGTCAGCGTGTCGGCCCGTGAATGCATCGGGGTGTCGCGTTGTCCGTACAGCAGCGACTGCTACTCGGAAAAGGCGCGCGCCAAGGCAGGCACCTCCGATGTCGTCGTCACCAACCACGCGCTGCTGGCCATCGACGCCATCGCCGACGCCTCGGTGCTGCCCGAGCACGATCTGCTGGTGGTCGACGAGGCCCATGAACTCGCCGACCGGGTAACCGGTGTCGCGACCGGTGAACTGTCGGCGACCGCGTTGGGCGCCGCCCAGCGCCGCATCGGCAGGCTGGTCGCCGACGAACTCGTCGAGCGGTTCGAGGCCGCAGGCGCCAACCTGGCGGCGGCCATCTTCGATGCCGAACCCGGCCGGATCGACCACCTCGACGACGAACTGGCCACCTATCTGACGTCACTGCGCGATGCGGCCTTCGTGATCCGGTCCGCCATCGACACCACCCCGTCGGATCCGCAGGCCGCCGCGGCGCGCACCGAAGCCGTCACCGCGGTGACCGAGATCGGCGATATCGCCGCCCGGATGCTGGACTCGTTCGGGCCGGCGATCCCCGACCGCGTCGATGTGGTCTGGCTGGATCACGAGGAGAACAACCGCGGCGGCGCGGGCAAGCGGGCCATCCTGCGGGTGGCTCCGCTGACGGTGTCAGGACTGTTGCGCACCAGGCTGTTTGCGCATTCGACCGCGGTATTGACATCGGCCACGCTGACCATCGGTGGCAGCTTCGACGGGATGGCCGCGGCCTGGGGGCTGTCCGGCGGCGACACCGCGGCCTCCTGGCGCGGGCTGGATGTCGGGTCCCCCTTCGACCATGCCAAGTCCGGAATCCTCTACGTGGCAAAGCATCTCCCGCCACCAGGACGTGACAGCAGCGGCTCGACAGCTCAGCTCGACGAGATCGAGGCACTCATCAACGCCGCCGGCGGACGCACCCTGGGACTGTTCTCCTCGATGCGGGCGGCCAAGGCAGCCGCCGAGGTGATGGCGCAGCGACTGTCCACCCCGGTGCTGTGTCAGGGCGAGGACACCACCGCGGCACTGGTGCAACGGTTCGCCGACGACGAGGCGACCTCGCTGTTCGGCACCCTGTCGCTGTGGCAGGGCGTAGACGTTCCGGGACCGACACTGTCGCTGGTGCTGATCGACCGGATCCCGTTCCCCCGTCCCGACGACCCGTTGTTGACGGCTCGGCAGCGGGCGATCGCCGCGCGCGGCGGCAACGGTTTCATGGCGGTGGCCGCCAGCCACGCCGCGCTGTTGCTGTCCCAGGGTGCGGGCCGGCTGCTGCGCCGGATCGACGACCGCGGTGTGGTCGCGGTGTTGGATTCCCGGATGGCCACCGCCCGCTACGGCGGCTTCCTGCGCTCGTCGCTGCCACCGTTCTGGGCCACCACCGACCCGCAGCGGGTGCGCGACGCGCTCATTCGACTGCGCGGCGGCTGATCTTCACTATTCTTCTACTCCAGATGCAGCCCGTCCGGGCGCGCGAAAGGCGGGCCGTCGATGATGAGTCGCTCGGGGCAGGCACGATCGGCCGGGCTGGCCTTGGTCGCGTGCGTGGTGCTGTTGGTCAGTGCCTGCGGCCAACCGGTCAAGGGCACGGCGGTATCGGTGTTCGCCGATCCGTTCCGGGTCGCCGGGATGCCCGCCACCGACGGCCCGACCGGGCTGCGTGACGACGCCACCGACCCCACCCGCGAGGTCACCGGCACCGACGGCGGCGACATCGACCACCTGGCCGCCAGCGCGATCAGCGATATCGAGGAGTTCTGGGAGCAGGTCTATCCGGAGAGTTTCGACGGCGAGTTCGACCCGGTCTCGGAGCTGATCTCTTGGGACGCAGACGGATTCGACGGGGTGTTCTGCGATACCGACACCTACAACCTGGTCAACGCCGCCTTCTGCCACGACGACCGGACCATCGGCTGGGACCGCGGGGTGCTGTTGCCCTCGCTGCGCCGCGAGAACGGCGATATGGCGGTGAGCATGGTGATGGCCCACGAGTACGGGCACGCCATCCAGGAGCAGGCCGGCCTGGTCTCCAGATCCACCCCCGTGCTGGTGAGCGAGCAGCAGGCCGACTGCCTGGCCGGGGTGTACATGCGCTGGGTGGCCGAGGGCAACTCGCCCCGGTTCACCCTGTCCACCGGTGAGGGCCTGAACAATCTGATGGGCGCCATGATCGCATTCCGCGATCCGCTGCTCAGCGAGACCGATTCGGCGGCCGGCGAGGACGAGCACGGGTCGGCGTTCGAACGGGTGTCGGCATTCCAGTTCGGCTTCACCGATGGTGCCGCGTCGTGCGCGGCCATGGATCCCGCCGAGATCAGACAGCGCCGCGGCGATCTGCCGGTGCTGCTGCCCGAGGACCAGTCCGGCGAATTGCGGGTCACCGAGGATTCGGTGCGTTCGGTCGTCGACGCCATGGACATCCTGTTCGAGCCGGCGCAACCACCCGAACTGACCTTCGACCGACCGGACTGCCCGGACACCGATTCCGATGCGCCCGTCACGTTCTGTCCGACCACCAACACCATCTCGGTGGATCTGCCCGCCCTGCAACTGCTCGGTACGCAGTCCGATGACGATGACGACTCCGGCCTGGCCACCGGCGACAACTCCGCCTACTCGGTGCTGGTATCGCGGTATATGCAGTCGATCCAGCATCAGCACGGCGGGGTGAAACTCGACACCGCGCAGGCGGCACTGCGCACCGCGTGCCTGACCGGTGTCGCCACCGCGAAACTCGTCGACGAGGTGAACACCCCCGACGGCAACACGATTCAGCTGACCGCCGGCGATGTCGACGAGGCGGTGTCCGGGATTCTGCTCAACGGTCTGGTCGCCAGCGACGTCAACGGTGAGTCGGTCCCGTCCGGGTTCTCCCGCATCGACGCCTTCCGGGTCGGCGTACTCGGTGAGACGGACCGCTGTTTCAAGCGCTTCCCCTGATTTTCACCGAACGCCTCAGACCACCTTGGTCTCGCCGTAATAGGCCAGTACCGCGTCGGACTCGTCGGTCGACCGGGTCAGGAAGGCGTAGGAACGGATGAACGACTGCCCGACGCAGCCGTCGATCTTGACCCGGAAATTGCTGATGAGCACCCATGGGTTGGCCCCGCGGAACTGCTTCTCGGTGACCGGGACGATATTGATGACACCGGGTTTCAGCGCCACCGCGATACCCCCGGTGACAGGCGTGGTCAGCACCGGGATGAGGCCGTCCAAGGCCGGGTCGGCCACGTCGACGCCGGCCAGACCGACCGAGGGTGACAGGCCCGCGCTGCCGGTGAGCGTGACGCCGTTGGAGGTGCTCATGTCGATACCGCAGCCGATCTGATAGCCGACCTCGATGACACCTTCCGGTGTCAGGGCCGGGTCCGGGCCGGTGATGTTGCCGTTGAACGTGCCGCCGACGATATAGCTGCGCGATGAGATCGCCGTGGTCAGCGGCGCATTCACCAGCTGCGTCTCGTCCTTCGCGGACAGGGTCAGCGTCCAGCCGTCGGGTGTCACGGTGCTGACCGGTGCCGCCGAGGGCACCAGGCCGTGCAAGACCGGCCGGGCCGGATCCGCCGGCACCTGGACCGCGACGGGCTGCATCATGATCGGCGGCTGCAGCCCCGGATCGATGGCGGGCGGGGCGACCGGATTGAAGGGCGGCTCACCGCGGTCCGCGCCGGGGTCGGCCCAGGCGGTCGGTGCGCACAACACGGCGACGGCGCACACTGTCGCGGCGACAGACGACGGTCGTGGCACAGCACATCCCTTCTCAGCACTCGGCGCAGAAACTTACCGGGCCTAGATAACCGTCTGGCCACGACAAAGACACGGGGAATGTGTCAGCCGAGCGGGATTCGCAGCACGCTGCCGTGCTCCAGTCCGGACTCCAGCGCCACCCACAGCGCACCGTCGGCGCCGATCGCCAGACCGTGCGGTTCGCTGCCGGCAGGCAGATCGATGGTGTCGTATTCGCCATCGGCGTCGACGCGGGCGATCTGATCCGCACCCCACAGGCTGACCCAGACCCCGCCGGACGGGTCGGCCACCACGGCGTGCGGCTTACCGGGCAGGTCGAGTTCCTGGATGGCCTCATCGACCGGGATACGGCCCAGTTTGTCGGCCCGGATGGCGGTGAACCAGATGGCATCGTCATGGGTCGCGGCGATGCCGACCGGACCGGCGGCCGGGGTCGGCAGCTGTCGCACCCGCAGCGCGCCGGAGGGTTCGAGCCGCCCGACGGCGTTGGCCTCGTTCATGGTGAACCACAGCGCGCCATCGGGTCCGGCGGTGATCATCGAGGGCATACCGCCGGGTGCCGCGACCTCGGTGACGGTGCCGTCGGCATCGACGCGCCCGATCGTCCCGGTGCCCATCGCGGTGAACCACAGCGCCCGGTCCGGCCCCACCGTTATGCCGAAAGGTGCGGTACCGGAGGGTAATTCGATATCGCTCTGTGCGCCGTCGGTGCTGATCCGACCGATCCGGTCGTCACCGGAGCGGGTGAACCACAGCGCGCCGTCGCTGCCTGCGCAGATGATCGAGGGCTTGGCCTGCGGTGTCACCGGATAGCTGGATACCTCACCGCGGTCGGTGAGGCGGGCGATCTCACCGCTGTGCACACACGTCACCCACATCGCCCGGTCCGGTCCGGCGGCCAGCGCATAGGGGCCGCCGGGGACCGCGACCTCCAGGATCCTGCTCACGCCAGCGTGACCAGGCCGAGTTCGTTGTCACCGGCCAGCAGACGGTGATGCGGCAGCACCCGCACCGTGTAACCCACCGGACCGGCCACCGGCAGCGGTGTCGTGGTGGAGAACTGACTACCACCGGTATGTGCCATCTGGACGGTCACCGGGTCACGCAGGTTGTCGCTGCCGTCGACCCGGCCCAGAACCGCTTGCACCACAACCTCATCGGGCGCGAGTCCGGCCAGGTGCACGGTGGCCGTCAGGGTGAGCTCACTGCCCAGCAGCGGGCTGTCGGGTAACCCGTAGCTGTCGACGTCGGTGATCTGGATCCGGGGCCACTCCTGCTGCACACGTTTGCGGTAGGCAGCCAGCTGGCGCGCGGCACCGAACGGTACGTCATCGTGGTCGGGTTCCAGGGTGGCGCGCAGCGACTGCGCCGCCGGCGCGTAGTACTTCTCGGTGTAGTCGCGCACCATCCGCGAGGCCAGCACCTTGGGGCCGAGCGCTTGCAGCGTGTGGCGCACCATCTCGACCCACCGGACCGGAACACCTCGATCGTCACGGTCGTAGAACCGTGGTGTCACAGCCGATTCCAGCAGGTCGTAGAGCGCACCCGCCTCGATATCGTCGCGGCGCGTCTCATCGGCCAGCCCGTCGGCGGTCGGGATCTCCCACCCGTTCTCGCCGTCGTACCACTCGTCCCACCAGCCGTCACGGATGGACAGGTTCAGCCCGCCGTTGAGCGCGCTCTTCATCCCCGATGTTCCGCAGGCCTCCAGCGGACGCAGCGGATTGTTCAGCCACACATCGCATCCCCAGTACAGCAGCCGCGCCATCGACATGTCGTAGTCGGGCAGGAAGGCGATCCGCTGCCGCACCTCGGGCCGGTCGGCGAACCGGACGATCTGCTGGATCAGGGCCTTGCCGCCGTCGTCGGCGGGGTGCGCTTTACCCGCGACGATCAGCTGCACCGGACGGTCGGGGTCCAGCAGCAACCGCTCCAACCGTTCGGGGTCGCGCAGCATCAGCGTCAACCGCTTGTAGGTGGGCACCCGGCGCGCGAAGCCGACCGTGAGCACCTCCGGATCGAATGCCGAAGCGATCCAACCGAGTTCGGCCTCCGAGGCGCCGCGTTCCAACCACGACCGGCGCAGTCGGGCGCGGACGTCCTCGATCAACCGGGCCCGCAGCTGGGAACGGATCCACCACAGGTGCCCGGCGTCGACCTGCTGCAACCGCTGCCACGTCTCGGCCTCGGACAGCGAACCCAGGTCCTCACCGATCAGTTCATGGGCCAGCTCGATCCACTGTGGCGCAGCCCAGGTCGGTGCGTGCACACCGTTGGTGATCGACCCGATCGGCACCTCGGCCGGGTCGAATCCCGCCCACAGCCCGTTGAACATCTGCCGGCTCACCTCACCGTGCAACAGCGAGACGCCGTTGGCGCGCTGGGCCAGCCGCAGCCCCATATGCGCCATGTTGAATTTCGACGGGTCCTCCTCGGCACCGAACGCGATCACCCGGTCCAGCGGCACGCCGGGCAGCAGCCGCGAGTTCAGATCCGTCCCGCCGAAGTAGCGTCGCACCATGTCCACCGGGAACCGGTCGATACCGGCAGGCACCGGGGTGTGCGTGGTGAACACCGTCGAGGACCGCACCACCGTCAGCGCGGTGTCGAAATCCAGGCCCGCCTCGATCAGCTCACGGATGCGCTCCACCCCGAGGAATCCGGCGTGCCCCTCGTTCATGTGGAACACCTCGGGCGCGGGTAGACCCTCGACCTCGGTGTACGCCCGGATCGCCCGGACCCCGCCGATGCCGGCGAGCAGTTCCTGTTTGATCCGGTGCTCCTGATCGCCGCCGTAGAGCCTGTCGGTGACACCGCGCAGATCATGGGAGTTCTCACCGATATCGGAGTCGAGCAGCAACAGCGGCACCCGGCCGACCTGGGCCACCAGCACCTGTGCGTAGAGGCGGGCACCGTCGGGCATCCCCAGATCGATCAGCACCGGCTGGCCGGCGTCGGTCAGCAGGCGCAACGGCAGACCCTGCGGATCCAGCGACGGGTAGTTGTCGTGCTGCCAGCCGTCGGCGGTCAGTGACTGCCGGAAATAGCCCGACCGGTAGTACAGCCCGACGGCGATCAGCGGCAGACCCAGGTCCGAGGCCGATTTCAGGTGGTCCCCGGCCAGGATGCCCAGGCCGCCCGAGTAGTTGGGCAGCACCTCGGCCACACCGAATTCCATCGAGAAATAGGCGATGCCGTTGGGGAACTCCCGGCCGGCCTCCAGCTGGTGCTGGTACCACATCGGCCGGCTCAGATAGTTGTCCAGGTCCTCGGCGCAGGCGTCGACCTGACGGGCGAAGCCGGCGTCGGCGGCGAGTTCGTCGAGGCGTTGCGGCTTGACCTCACCCAGCAAGGCGATCGGGTCGGCGCCGACCTGCTGCCATAGCTGCGGGTCGATGGCGGCGAACAGCTCCTGGGTGGGCGTGTGCCAGGACCATCGCAGGTTGACCGACAGCCGCTCCAGCGCTGAAAGCCGCTCCGGAAGGTGGGCTCGGACGGTGAATCGTCTCAGGGCTTTCACACGGCTTCACCTTACTGACTGTCGCAGCGGTGGCGAGGGCGGTCGGTGCGGTGAACATGTTGAACGGATCACCCAGAGTGGTGCCATCGCGCACGTCGATGTGTTCCTGACACTAGGTTGGGTACTCAGAGATCGGTAATGGGCGCGTCGAGTCATGTAGCGGAACCAGACGGAGCGCGGTCACCGAAATGGGCGGCCGCACCGAGTGAGGAGTTGGTGGGTGGCCGGTCGAATCGAGGTCGACGACGTCGCGCCCGTGTTGTCCAACGGTCGGTTCCCCGCGAAAGCGGTGGTCGGCGAGGTGATGCCGATCAAGGCCACCGTCTGGCGGGAGGGCCACGATGCCGTGGCCGCCACGCTGGTTGTGCGCTATCACGGCACCGCCTATCCGCGGTTGGTCGACGACCCGCCGGGTATCGCGGCCGAACCGCCCAAGCCGGTGGCACCGCCGCGGATCAAACCTCTGCAGCTTCCGATGAGTCCCGGCCGCACCCCCGATGTGCTGCACGGACAGTTCACCCCCGACCGCGTCGGGCTGTGGACCTACCGGGTCGACGGCTGGGGCGACCCGATCACCACCTGGCGCAAGGGTGTCGTCGCCAAACTCGACGCCGGTCAGGGCGAATCCGAGTTGTCCAACGACCTGCTGGTCGGCGCGCAGCTGCTCGAGCGTGCGGCCGCCGGCATGCCGCGGCTGGACCGCCAGCCGCTACTCGATGCGGCGGCCGCGCTGCGCCAGCCCGGTGACCCGTTCGTCCGAGCGGGTGCCGCGCTGTCGCCCCCCATCGCCGACCTGCTGCAGCGCTACCCGCTGCGCGAACTGCTCACCCGCGGCCAGCAGTACGGCGTGTGGGTGGATCGACCGCTGGCGCGTTTCGGCTCCTGGTACGAGTTCTTCCCGCGTTCGACCGGCGGCTGGGACAGCGCGGGCAACCCGGTACACGGCACGTTCGCCACCGCCGCCAAGGACCTGCCGCGCATCGCCCGGATGGGTTTCGACGTCGTCTACCTCCCGCCGATCCACCCGATCGGGCACGTGCACCGAAAGGGCCGCAACAACACCGTGACCGCGTTGGACGGTGATGTCGGGTCGCCGTGGGCGATCGGCAGTGCCGAGGGTGGCCATGACGCCATCCATCCGGAGCTGGGTACCGTCGATGATTTTGACGATTTCGTCTCCGCAGCAACGGATCAGGGTCTGGCCGTCGCGCTGGACCTGGCCCTGCAGTGCGCACCGGACCATCCGTGGGCGCAGGATCATCCCGAGTGGTTCACGGTGCTTCCCGACGGGACGATCGCCTATGCGGAGAACCCGCCGAAGAAGTATCAGGACATCTATCCGCTGAACTTCGACAACGACCCGGCCGGTCTGTACGCCGAGGTGCTGCGGGTGGTGCGGTTCTGGGTGTCGCACGGTGTCAAGATCTTCCGGGTCGACAACCCGCACACCAAGCCGCCGAACTTCTGGGCCTGGCTGATCGGCAGGATCAAGAACGACGACCCCGACGTGCTGTTCCTGGCCGAGGCGTTCACCCGGCCGGCCCGGCTCTACGGTCTGGCGAAACTCGGCTACACCCAGTCGTATTCGTACTTCACCTGGCGTACCGCCAAGTGGGAGCTGGTCGAATACGGGGAGCAGATCGCCGAGTTCGCCGATTGCGCCCGGCCCAACCTGTTCGTCAACACCCCGGACATCCTGCACGAGAGCCTGCAGCACGGCGGGCCCGGCATGTTCGCCATCCGTGCCGCGCTGGCCGCGACATTCAGTTCGGTGTGGGGTGTCTACTCCGGCTACGAATTGTACGAACATCAGGCGGTGCGCGAGGGCAGCGAGGAGTACCTGGACTCCGAGAAGTACGAGCTGCGACCCCGCGATTTTGATGCGGCGCTGGCGTCCGGCAATTCGCTGGAACCGTTTCTCGCCCGGCTCAACGAGATTCGTCGGCTGCATCCGGCGCTGGAGCAGCTGCGGACCATCAAGTTCCACCATGTCGACAACGACGCACTGCTGGCCTACAGCAAATTCGACCCGATCACCGGGGACTGTGTGCTGGTCGTGGTGACGCTCAACCCATTCGGACCCGAAGACGGCACCGTGTGGTTGGACATGGGCGCGTTGGGTATGGAGAACTACGACCGCTTCTGGGTCCGCGATGAGATCACCGGTGAGGAGTACCACTGGGGCCAGAGCAATTACGTCCGCCTGGAACCCAGTCGTGCGGTCGCACATGTGCTCAACATGCCGCTGATCCCGCAGGACGCCCGACTCAACCTGTTGCGTAGGGAGTGAACGACATTGACCCGAACCAATCCCATCACCAGTGACCATCTGCGCCCCGCGGCCGCGGATCTTGGACGGCTGCTCGCGGGCGAGCACCACGACCCGCACTCCATTCTGGGTGCGCACGAATACGGCGATCACACCGTGATCCGGGCGCTGCGCCCGCACGCCGAATCGGTGACCGCCCTGATCGGCGGAGAGCGGCATCCCTTCGAGCATGTCGATTCCGGACTTTTCGCGGCCGCCGTGCCGATCACCGGGTTGATCGATTACCGGCTCGAGGTGCAGTACCCGCATGCCCCCGCAGTCACCGTCGCCGATCCGTACCGGTTCCTGCCGACCCTCGGTGAGGTCGATCTGCACCTGTTCGCCGAGGGCCGTCATGAACGGTTGTGGGAGGTGCTCGGCGCCCATCCACGGACCTACGGCACACCCGACGGCCCGGTCGACGGGGTGTCCTTCGCCGTGTGGGCCCCGAATGCCAAGGGCGTCACCCTGATCGGCGAGTTCAACCACTGGGGCGGTAACGAGGCACCGCTGCGCAGCCTGGGCTCCTCCGGGGTCTGGGAGGTGTTCTGGCCGGGGTTCCCGGTGGACGGTCTGTACAAGTTCCGGGTGCACGGCGCCGACGGGTCGGTGGTCGACCGTGCCGACCCGATGGCGTTCGCCGCCGAGGTCCCGCCGCAGACCGCATCGCGGGTGACGGTCAGCGAGTACACCTGGGGTGACGGTGACTGGATGTCCCGGCGCGCACTGCAGAACCCGGTGTTCGAACCGATGAGCACGCTGGAGGTGCACCTGCCGTCCTGGCGGCCGGGGCTGAGCTACCGCGAACTGGCCACCGAACTCGTTGACTATGTCGTCGAGCAGGGGTTCACCCATGTCGAGATGCTGCCCGTCGCAGCGCATCCGTTCGGCGGCTCCTGGGGTTATCAGGTCACGTCGTACTACGCGCCGATGCCGCGGCTGGGTACCCCCGATGACCTGAAGTACCTGATCGACTCCCTGCACCGGGCCGGGATCGGGGTGATCGTGGACTGGGTGCCCGCACACTTCCCCAAGGACGCTTGGGCGCTGGGCCGGTTCGACGGCACCCCGCTCTACGAGCATTCCGACCCGCGCCGCGGCGAGCAACTCGACTGGGGCACTTACGTCTTCGACTTCGGTCGCGCCGAGGTGCGCAACTTCCTGGTGGCCAACGCCCTGTACTGGCTGCAGGAGTTCCACGTCGACGGCCTGCGGGTGGACGCCGTGGCATCAATGCTCTACCTGGACTACTCACGTCCCGCCGACGGTTGGACCCCGAACATCTACGGCGGACGGGAGAACCTGGAGGCGGTGCAGTTCCTGCAGGAGATGAACGCCACCGTGCACAAGATCTCCCCCGGCATCGTCACCATCGCCGAGGAATCGACGTCGTGGCCCGGGGTGACCCGCCCGACAAACCTTGGCGGCCTTGGTTTCTCGATGAAGTGGAACATGGGGTGGATGAACGACACCCTGGAGTTCATCAAGCGCGACCCGATCCACCGCAGCTATCACCACCACGAGATCACCTTCTCGATGCTGTACGCGTTCAGCGAGAACTACGTGCTGCCGATCAGCCACGACGAGGTGGTGCACGGCAAGGGCACGCTGTGGGGCCGCATGCCGGGCAACGACCACATCAAGGCCGCCGGACTCCGCGGGCTGCTGGCCTACCAGTGGGCGCACCCGGGTAAGCAGCTGCTGTTCATGGGCCAGGAGTTCGGCCAGCGCGCCGAATGGTCCGAGGAACGTGGCGTCGACTGGTACCAGTTGAACGAGAACAGCTTCTCCACCGGCATCTCGCGGCTGGTCACCGATATCAACGGGCTCTACCGCGACCGGCGCGCGCTGTGGTCACGGGACACCGTGCCCGAGGGTTACTCGTGGATCGACGCCAACGATTCAGCCAACAACGTGCTGAGCTTCCTGCGGTTCGGTGACGACGGTTCGATGCTGGCCTGTGTGTTCAACTTCTCCGGCACCGAGCACGCCCAGTACCGGCTGGGGCTGCCCCAGGCCGGCACCTGGCGCGAGGTGCTCAACACCGATGCCACCAGCTACAACGGCTCGGGGATCGGCAACTTCGGTGCGGTCGAGGCGACTGCCGAGCCCTGGCACGGCCGTCCCGCGTCGGCAGTGATGGCGCTGCCGCCGATGGCCGCGCTGTGGTTCGAGCCCGACCTGTAACCGCCCAAACGAACAAACGGGCACCAGAAGTCGAGAGGAATCCGCCAAAACGTCACTCTCGGCGGAGAAGGATCAATACAGCGCGTTGGCCAGCTTGCGCCGGGCCGCGATGACCTCCGGGTCGGCGGCGTCGAACAGGTCGAACAGTTCGATCAACCGGGTGCGCACGGCGGTCCGGTCATCCCCGGCGGTGCGCTTGATCAACGCGATGAGGCGGTCGAACGCCGCCGTGACGTCCTGCTGCAGGATCTCGACATCGGCGGCGGCGAACGCGGCCTCCGTATCGGCGGGCGCAGCATCGGCCAGCGCCGGGGATTCCGGTGCCCGGGTGGTCGCCCGCTGCAGGAAGGTGATCTGGCGGACGGCGCCGGCGGCCTCGGCATCATTGGGCTTGGTGGCCAGGATGTCCTGGTACGCGGTCAGTGCGGCCTCGAACTCGCCGGCGTCGAGGTGGGCGCGGGCCTGCTCCAGCGCCGGGTCGACCTCTTCGGCCTGCTCGGGCACCCCGCTGAGCTTGCCTGCGGTGGCGCTGAGCAGCGAGTCGATCCACTGCCGTAGCTGCTCGGCCGGCTGCGGGCCCTGGAAGCTGGAGATGGGCTGGCCACCGGCCAGCGCGACCACCGTCGGGACGGCCTGGACACCGAACATCTGCGCCACCCGCGCGGTGGTGTCGACATTGACGGTCGCCAGCGACCACGTGCCGCCGTCGGACTCGGCGAGAGCGGCGAGGGTATCGGCCAACTGCACACTCGCGTCACTGCGCGGGGTCCACAGCAGCACCACCACCGGGATCTCGCTGGAGCGGACCAGCACCTCGGCCTCGAGGTTGGCCTCGGTGACCTCGACCGCACCGGCGGGCGCGGTCGGGGCGCCTTCCCGGGGCGGCGGCGGGGCCTTCAGCGCCGACAGATCGAATGCACCGGCCAGAGCCGGACCAACGGGGCGTGGTCGTGTCACGTCCCCAAGTTTGTCACGCCGGGTTCTGGGCCGTCACTGTGCTACCGGCGGTGACGCCTGCCGAGCCGTTGCCGTCGATGCGTCCGAGCTTGTCGGCCCAGATGACGAAGATCACACTTCCCAGCGGCACGATGCTGGCCAGCAACGCCAGCGCCCAGGTGATGACGTTCCACTTGCGGGCGATCCCGACCACCAGTGCGGCCACCACGAACGCCATGAAGATGCCGCCGTGGATGGGTCCGAAGATCTTCACACCGACCTCGGTCGGGGATCCGGCCAGGTACTTGAAGTACATGCCGACCAGCAGTCCCGCCCAACTGAGGGCCTCGGCGACCGCGATGATCCGGAACCAGCCCGCAGCGCTGCGAACGTCATACTTGTTTGCCATGGGCGCCATTGTGCCCGAGCGCAGGCCCAGCTACTACATTGCGTCGTTGATCAAACTGAGGGCATTCTCAGCGGTCAGGGCCGCCGCAGCACCAGCGCGTCACCCTGGCCGCCGGCACCGCACAGCGCGGCGACGGCGTAGCCCGAGCCCTTGCGCGCCAGCTCCAGTGCGGCGTGCAGGGTGATCCGGGCACCCGAGGTGCCGATCGGGTGGCCGATCGCGATGGCGCCACCGTTGACGTTCACCTTGGCCGGGTCGACACCGAGCTCCTTGGTCGAGGCCAGCGACACCGCCGCGAACGCCTCGTTGATCTCGATGACGTCGAGCTGCTCGACGGTGATGCCCTCCCGGGCGATCGCCTTCTTGATGGCGTTGGCGGGCTGGCTCTGCAGGGTGGAATCCGGCCCGGCGACCACCCCGTGGGCACCGATCTCCACCAGCCACTCCAACCCGAGTTCTTCGGCCTTGGCCTTGCTCATCACCACGACCGCAGCCGCGCCATCGGAGATCTGCGATGCCGAGCCGGCGGTGATGGTGCCGTCCTTGCGGAACGCCGGCCGCAGTCCACCCAGCGATTCGGCGGTGGTGTTGGCGCGGATGCCCTCGTCCTCGGCGAACTCGATCGGGTCACCCTTGCGCTGCGGAATCTGCACCGGCACAACCTCATCGGCGAACACCCCGTCCTTCCAGGCGGCGGCGGCCTTCTGGTGCGACGCGGCGGCGAGCTCGTCCTGCTCCAGCCGTGTGAACTTGTCCTCTTCGTTGCGCTGCTCGGTCAACGCACCCATCGGCTGGTTGGTGAAGACGTCGTGCAGACCGTCGTACGCCAGGTGGTCCAACGCGGTCACGTTGCCGTACTTGTAGCCCTCGCGGCTCTTGGGCAGCAGGTGCGGGGCCTGGCTCATGGACTCCTGGCCACCGGCCACCACGACCTCGAATTCACCGGCGCGAATCAGCTGGTCAGCGAGTGCGATGGCGTCGATGCCGGACAGACACATCTTGTTGATGGACAGTGACGGGACGTCCCACGGGATGCCTCCGCCGACGGCTGCCTGGCGGGCCGGCATCTGGCCGGCCCCGGCGGTCAGGACCTGGCCCATGATCACGTAGTCGACGAGTGAGGCCGGGACCTTGGCCTTCTCCAGTGCGCCCTTGATCGCGATGGCGCCCAGGTCACTGCCCGAGAAGTCCTTGAGCGAACCCATCAGCTTGCCGACCGGAGTGCGGGCACCCGCGACGATCACCGAGGTTGTCATAGTCATCCTCCAAGAATTCTGTAACGGAACAATGTGGCCCATCCCACAGGCTCAATAGACGCCGAATCAGGTTACCTTTAAGTCATGACCACTGATCACGCCGATGCCCGTCCGGCGCTCGCCAGCGCCCTGGTGACCGCGATCGATCATGTCGGAATTGCGGTGCCGGATCTTGATGCCGCCGCCAAGTGGTACCACGACCACCTCGGCATGATCGTGCTGCACGAGGAGATCAACGAGGAGCAGGGCGTCCGCGAGGCCATGCTGTCGGTGCGCGGCGCCCCAAAGGGAAGCGCCCAGGTCCAGCTGCTGGCCCCGCTCAACGAGCAGTCCACGATCGCCAAGTTCATCGACCGTAGCGGCCCCGGTCTGCAGCAGCTCGCCTACCGCACCAGTGACATCGACGCGCTATCCGAGCGGCTGCGCGCCGAAGGTATCCGGCTGCTCTACGACGCCCCGCGCCGCGGCACCGCCGATTCACGCATCAACTTCATCCACCCAAAGGATGCCGGCGGCGTGCTGATCGAGCTGGTCGAGCCCAACGCCGACGCCGAGGCGCACTAGCTCCATTTGCGAGTCGGGCCCCGGTTGGCCCGGTTCGTCCAGCACGACGTATGCCAGTGCCTGCGGTCGTCGACATCGCCGATATCCACCGGAATCACCACCACATGTGCGGTTGCCGGCCTGATCTCGTGATCGCAGCCGGGGCACCGGTAGGTCTTGTCTGCCCGCGCCGCGGATACCGGCCGGACCTCGTAGTCAAATCCGTCAGGACCGGCCTCGACACGTCGCGACGACAACGCCCCGAGCGGACGGTCCGGCTCGCGCCGGGACCGATTGCGCCGTGCCATCAGAACAGCCGGAACTCGTCGCTGTC
Source organism: Mycobacterium sp. C31M (assembly GCF_053345865.1). NCBI lineage: Bacteria > Bacillati > Actinomycetota > Actinomycetes > Mycobacteriales > Mycobacteriaceae > Mycobacterium > Mycobacterium sp. C31M. The sequence continues at coordinate 195,361 of NZ_JBKFAX010000013.1, forward strand.
GAGACCGCGCATCTTGTCGTAATCGAGTATCACACAACGGATTCCGCGATCCTCGGCCAGCGTCCGCGCCTGCGGTTTGATCTGCTGGGCGGCGAAGACACCGCTCACCGGGGCCAACACTGTGTCCCGGTTGAGCAGGTCGAGGTAGCGGGTCAACTGCTCCACACCGTCGATCTCGCCGCGTCGTTTGATCTCCACCGCCACCGAACGCCCGGTCTCGTCCCGGCACATCAGGTCCACCGGGCCGATCGCGGTCATGTACTCGCGGCGCACCAGGGTGAACCCGGCGCCCAACAGCTCGACATGCTCGGCCAGCAGCGCCTGCAGATGCGCCTCGACACCGTCCTTGACCAGACCGGGGTCCACCCCCAGCTCGTGGCTGGTGTCGTGTTCGACATCCTCGATGGTGATGCGCAACTGCTCGCCCGCCTTGTTCTCCACCACCCAGACGGCAGGTCCGCCGTCTGCGGGCTGCTCGGTCAGCCAGCAGGGCGGGCTCATCCAGTTCAGTGGCTTGTAGGCACGGTCGTCGGCGTGGATGCTGACCGACCCGTCCGCCTTGACCAACAGCAGCCGACGGGCCGACGGAAGATGGGCGGTGAGGCGGCCGACGTAATCGACGGTGCATTGGGCGATGACGAGGCGCACCGAACCACCATAGATGCCCGACCCGAGTCACTAGGCTGACGCCACGATGACGGCCAAGAAGAACCGCGCCAAACAGCTCGGCCTCGTGCTGGAGAAGGTGACCGACCAGAGCGCTCGGGTCCCCAACACCCCGGAGTACGGCTCGTGGATCCTGGGCCGCGTCTCGGAGACCCAGCGCCGCCGCCGGGTCCGCATCCAGACGATCCTGACCACATTCGCCCTCGGCGCCAATCTGATCGGTGTGGGCGTGGCGATCCTGGTCGTCACGATCACATTCCCGGTGCCGAGTGTGTTCGACAGCGACGTCCTGTGGATCACCTTCGCGGTGGCACCCGCCTATATCGTGGCGGCCTTCGTGGTCGGGGTGATCTGGGCGACCAACCGGGTCATCAACAACGTCCGATGGGCCCTCGAGGAACGCGAACCGACACCGAAGGATCAGCGCAACACCTTCTTCGCGCCGTGGCGGCTGACCCGCGTACTACTCGCGCTGTGGGGCGGCGGGACCGTGGTGCTGACTCTGCTCTACGGACTACAGGACACCAACTACATCCCGAAGGTGCTGCTGGGCATCAGCTTTCCCGGCATCGTCGTATCGGCAAGCTGCTACCTGTTCACCGAATTCGCCCTGCGGCCGGTGGCCGCCCAGGCCCTCGAGGTCGGTCCCCCACCGCGCCGCTTCGCCCCCGGGGTCATGGGCCGGACGCTGACGGTGTGGGCGTTGGGCTCCGGTGTCCCGGTGCTGGGCATCCTGCTCGCCGCCATCATCACGCTGTCGATCCAGATCGTCTCGCCGACCCAGTTCGCCGTCGCGGTGATGATCCTGGCGCTGTTCGCACTCGTCTTCGGCTTCATCCTGATGTGGATCCTGGCCTGGCTGACCGCCACCCCGGTGCGGGTGGTGACCTCGGCACTGAACCGGGTCGAACAGGGCGATCTGGACACCAATCTGGTGGTGTTCGACGGCACCGAACTCGGGCAGCTGCAGCGTGGCTTCAACTCGATGGTGCACGGACTGCGCGAACGGGAACGGGTCCGCGACCTGTTCGGCCGCCACGTCGGCCGCGAGGTCGCGGCGCTGGCAGAGAAGGAGCGTCCCCAGCTCGGCGGAGAAGAACGCCATGCCGCGGTCATTTTCGTCGATGTCATCGGTTCCACGGCCCTGGTCACCAGCCGGCCCGCGGCCGAGGTCGTGACCCTGCTCAACCGGTTCTTCGCCGTCATCGTCGACGAGGTCGACCGTCACCACGGCCTGGTGAACAAGTTCGAGGGTGATGCGGCCCTGGCGGTGTTCGGAGCACCGGTATCCCTGCCCAACGTCGAGGACGAGGCGTTGGGGGCCGCGCGCGCCATCGCCATCCGATTACGCGACGAGGTGCCCGAACTGGACGCCGGTATCGGTGTCGCCGCCGGCGTCGTCGTCGCCGGAAACGTCGGGGCCAAGGAACGTTTCGAGTACACCGTCATCGGCGAACCGGTGAACGAGGCGGCGCGGTTGTGCGAGCACGCCAAGTCGGTGCCCGGCCATCTGGTGGCATCCGCCGACACCCTGGCCGCCGCGTCGGAATCCGAGAGCGCCCATTGGTCGTTGGGCGAGGAGGTCAGCCTGCGCGGTCTCGACCAGCCCACCCGGCTGGCCATCCCCGGCTAACGCGTGCGCAGCTCCGCGGCGGCCGCTTCGACTGCGTCATCGACGGTGCGGAATCGGATCTGCTCGTAGACCACCCGGGTCTCGGCATCCTCCGGGGTCACGATGCCGTCGGGGTCCACCAGATAGCTCACCTTTCCGATGGCGCGCAGCTCGGCGCCCAACCCCGCGAAGATCCTCCGCGCCGCATCGTCGATATCGTCGATGCGGGTGACGTCCAGGATCGCGACGTCGAGGCCCTGGCAGGCCCGCTCGATGGTCCGGACGACCTGCTCGGCGCCGGGGAACAACAGGTCCCCGTGGGTTTCGAACACCCGGATCCCGGGACGCGGCTCGTAGCTGGCCCGCATGGTCGCCCGCGAGTCACGCGACACCGTCAGGAAGTGCAGGCCCAGTTCCTCGGACAGCCTGCGGCACAACATGACCGAGCGGATGCTGTTGCCTTTCGAGTCCAGCAGCGGCGAGTAGGTGCCGATGCCCAGCTGGCCTGGCAGCACCGCGAGCACACCACCACCCACCCCGCTCTTGGCGGGCAATCCCACCTCGGTCACCCAGTCCCCCGCACCGTCGTACATACCGCAGGTCACCATGACCGACAAGGTGCGGCGGACCACCGCGGCATCGGTGACCCGGCGACCGGTCAGCGGGTTGATCCCACTGCGCGCCAATGTCGCGGCCATCCGGGCCAGGTCGGTGGCCGTCACCTTCAGCGAGCACTGCCGGTAATAGACGTCGAGGACGTCGTCCGGATCACCTTCGAGCACGCCGAAACTGGCCAGCATGTAGGCGATCGCGCGGTTGCGATTCCCGGTGGCCTTCTCCGAGGCGTAGACATCGTGGTCGAGCTCGAGGCGACGGCCGGCGAAGGCCGAGTAGTAGTCCCGGATGAGCTCGAAGCGCTGCTGCGCCGAGGAAGCCGGGACCAGTGACACCGCGGCGATCGCGCCGGCATTGATCATCGGGTTCTTCGGCCGCTTGGTGCTCGGGTCGACGCTGATCTCGTTGAAGGCTTCACCGGAGGGTTCCACACCGATCTTGGCGTCGACGGCGGCCGGACCGGAGCGGTCGAGCGCCAACGCGTAGGTGAACGGTTTCGAGATCGACTGGATGGTGAATTCCAGTGCGGCATCGCCAGATTCATAGACATAACCGTCGGCCGAGGACAACGAGAACCCGAATCCGCCCGGATCCACCTGTGCCAGCTCGGGGATGTAGTCGGCCAGCTCGCCGTCGTCGACGGCGCGGTACTCGTGACGGACGCGGTCGAGGTAATTCTGCACCAGCTGAGACACAACGCCGATCTTAGGTGGACTCGGCTACGGCTGGGGATACGGTGCGAACCGATTGTCGAAAGCCGCCTTGCGGGCCGCGATCTGAGCCGCACGCTCGGCGGTGGTGACGAATCGGGTCCCCGGCGGCAGCTCGGTGGCCAGATCCTCCAGTCGCACCAGCCGGGCGTTCACCGTCGGCAGGCTCGCCGCGTCGGGATCGAGATCCTGGAAGCGGATGGAGATGGTGCCCTGGTTCAGACCGCCGGTGGATACCCAGTTCGCGATGCCGGGATCGGTCGGCGACACCACGATCGTGTAGACCCTCTGGGCGGCGTCGTCGGACTCGGCCTGCGCGTTGTTCAGGCTCGTCTGTTCGTTCCAGTAGTCATCGGTGACGGTCCAGTCGTCGGTGACCGGGACGACGAAGTAGCCCGCGGTCGCCCGGTCGATCGTGATGACCAACGCCTCGTCATCGGCCAGCTGGAAGTAGCCCGCACTCTGCAACTGGGTTGCCAGGAATTCGGCATTGCGGGTCGGATTCTTGAGGACGTTCGGGGCGATGCGCTCACCGGTTGTCGGATCGGTGGTGGCCACCTTCATATAGGTCTCCTCGCGCTGCACACCGAGCGCCATGATGACGGCGGCGACGGTGCCGCGAAGGATCGTCGGCACGTACGGCAGCGGCGGGATCAGCGACACCAGCTTGGTCAGCAGCGGATTGCGCACCACCGTCGGGCCGATGCCGGGGATGGCGAATCCGCCCAGCTGGCTGAACAGACTGTTCGGCGGGCCGCCGACGCGGGTGATCTCCAGGCCCATCGGCTCCTGAGTTGCCCAGTCCGACAAGGTGTTCCGGGTGGCGATCAGGGTGGTGTCAGCGGTCAGCTGCAGGTGGTTGTCACGCCCGTTGGCCGGGGTCGCATCGGCGGTGATCGTGAAGCTACCGTCGGCGCCGATCACCAGCTTGTCCTTGGTCAGGACGGCGGCGGTGTTGCCGGTCAGCCCGGTCAACACACTGAAACTGGTATCGGCGGGCAGATTGTCCAGGTCGGCGAACTTGCCGGTGATCACATAGGACGACGCACCGTTGACCCCCATGAAGCGGTAGATGGTGTCCGGGTTGTCGTAAAGGATGCGTGAGGCCCCGACCGACTGCCCGTACCAAGTGTGCGGCGGTGCCACCTGCATGACGACGGTCGGCCGCGCCGAGTTGAGCAGCTGCTGCTGGAAGGCCGCGCCCATGGCGTAGGCGTCGACCGCAGCGTTCAGGCGGGCGAGGTTCTCCGAATCGGGCCCACCGACGCGGTCGAACTGCCGCTGCGCGGCGGCCTGGAATCCGGCCCGCAAGAACAGTTTCACCAGTTTGACCGGTAGCGAGTTGGCGATGCGGGCGGCCAGCCGTTCGGCCTGCAGCTGCTGCGGGGTACCGAGCGGGCTGGTCGCCGAGACGGCAGGAGCCGGCACCGCCGTGGTGTCGACTACCGGCTCGGCGGGGGCCGTTGTCGAAGCCACCGACATGAGTTCGGTCTTCGCCGACGTATCGTGGCCGACCTCGCGCCGGGCGGCGCCGAGCGCGGCCGCAGCGGCGGGTTCGGCCGGTGCCGGCGTCGGGGTATCGGGTTCCGACGCCGTATCCGCGCGGTCGGGTTTCTCGGCGGTGCGCACCGTCAGCGTGCGCAGCGGCGCCTTGCGTTCCAGGCGCGGTGTCCGTTTGGTGCGCGGGCGTTCCGGTGTCTGTGTGTCGGACTCCTCAGACGCGGTCGACCGGTCGGCAGGGCCGGGCCTGTCGGTGGTGTCACCCGCCGACGACGTGGATTCCCGCTTCGATTCACTCGCGCTGCTGCCCGAATCACCGGAGTCGGTGCCGTCCGCACCCGCCACCGCAGTGCCCCCGGCGATCGCCGCGCCGACGCCGAGTGCCACCGCCAACGCACCGACCCGCCCTACGAAAACCGCACTACCGGCCATCACCGCACCTCCGAGGCTCGAGATCGGTTATAGCAGCGGCGGACTCTCCGGCGGGTCAGAAATCGGCAGTGCGATTCGAATGCGTAAGAATGAACAAATGCGACGGCTGCTGGTCCTGCTGACGGCATCGGTGGCCGCGATCGTCACCGCCGGGTGCGCGCAGGGGCTGCCGCACATCGAGCAGGTCGAGCCGGCACCAATGCATGCGCCACCGACCGTGCTGCTGCCGCCCTCGACGGTGATGTTCTCCCCGCCGCTGACCAGCGAACCCAACCGCGTCGACGGCCGATGACATTCAGGCCACGGCCGCGCGGTGCCTGACCCGCTTCCAGACGAACCAGCCGACCGCGGCACATGCCCCCGCAAGCACGATGTACTGCAGGGTGGCCGCATACGGGTCGATCCGATGCCAGTTGGCACCGAGCAGATAACCCGCCATCACGAAGACCGTGTTCCAGATCAGGCTGCCCAACGCGGTCAGCAGGGTGAACACCATGAAGTTCATCCGTTCGATGCCGGCCGGAATCGAGATGAAGCTGCGGAACAGCGGCAACATCCGTCCGAAGAACACCGCCTTGTGGCCGTGCTTGGCGAACCAGGCGATGGTCTTGTCGACGTCACCGGCGTCCATCAGCGGCATCCGGGACACGATGGTGCGGATCCGGTCGTGCCCCAGCCAGGCGCCGAGGGCGTACAACATCCAGGCGCCCAGCACCGAGCCCGCGGTGGTCCAGAAGATCGCGCTGAACAGCGACAGTTCGCCGAGGCGCGCGGCGAACCCGGCCATCGGCAGGATCACCTCGCTGGGGATCGGCGGGAACAGATTCTCGACGAAGATCGCCAGGCCGGCACCCGGGCCGCCGAGGGATTCCATCATGTCGACGGACCAGCCCGCCACACCGTCGAGTTCGATGGCCTCATCGGGAGAGGTCATGGTTGCGCTGCTCCTTGATCGCATGGGGAATTCCGAGGGGGTTCGGCCTGCGATCGGCATCGACCACGACATCTCGGACTGCATCCAGTGTGCCGACAGGCCGCTGAGGAGCGACTCAGGAACGATTTGCGGCACGACACATCGATGTCGGTTTCCCGCCAGTGCTGTCAGACCCGGGGTGTAAGGCTGAAGGCATGCACGACGATTTCGACACCTGCTACCGGGCCGTCCAGTCCAAGGACGCCCGGTTCGACGGCTGGTTCGTCACCGCAGTACTGACCACCGGCATCTACTGCAGGCCCAGCTGCCCGGTCCGCCCACCGCTGGCCCGCAACCTGCAGTTCCATCCCACCGCAGCGGCCGCACAGAAAGCCGGGTTCCGCGCCTGCAAAAGGTGTCGACCGGATGCCTCACCCGGGTCACCGGAATGGAATGTGCGCGGCGATGTCGTCGCCCGGGCCATGCGGCTGATCGCCGACGGCACCGTCGATCGCGACGGTGTCGGCGGGCTGGCCGGCCGCCTGGGATACACGAGCCGGCAACTCGAACGGATGCTGCAGGCCGAGGTGGGCGCCAATCCGTTGGCCTTGGCGCGGGCACAGCGCACACAGTCCGCTCGTGTCCTCATCGAGACGACCAACCTCCCCTTCGGCGATGTCGCGTTCGCGGCCGGGTTCAGCAGCATCCGCCAGTTCAACGACACCGTGCGCGCCATCTGTGCACTCACTCCGACCGAGTTGCGCCGGCATGCTCGGGCCCGGGGAACAAGTGCACCCGCCGGCGCGGGGACACTGTCGTTGCGGCTACCGGTACGGGCACCCTTCGCCTACGAGGGCGTCTTCGGCCACCTGGCCGCCAGTGCGGTCCCCGGTGTCGAGGAGGTGCGTGACGGCGCCTACCGCCGCACGTTGCGACTGCCTTCGGGTGCCGGAATCGCCACGCTGACGCCCTTCCCGGACCATGTGCGGTGCACGCTCGTGGTCGATGATTTCCGCGACCTGTCCGCGGCGATCGCGCGCTGTCGTCGCATGCTCGACCTCGATGCCGATCCGGCGGCCGTCGTCGACGCCCTGAGCAGCGATTCGGCACTGAGCGCGGTCGTGGCCAAGGCCCCGGGCCAGCGCATCCCGCGCACACCGGACGAGCAGGAGCTGGCGGTGCGGGTGGTCCTGGGCCAACAGGTATCGATCAAGGCCGCGCGCACTCATGCCGGCAGGCTGGTCCGGGCGCACGGCACACCCGTCACCGATCCCGTCGGCGGCCTCACCCATGTTTTTCCGTCCACCGAGCAACTGGCCGCCATCGACCCGGAGGCGCTGGCCATGCCGGCCACCCGGCGACGCAGCCTGATCACTTTGATCGCCGCCATGGCCGACGGTGCGGTGGTTCTGGACACCGGCGCCGATTGGAACCGAGCCAGGGCTCAGTTGGGCGCACTGCCGGGGATCGGCCCGTGGACGACGGAGTTGATCGCCATGCGCGGGCTCGGCGACCCCGATGCCTTCCCCGTCACCGACCTCGGGGTGCAATTGGCGGCCCAGGCACTGGGATTGCCCGCGAAGCCCAACGATCTGGTCGAGCACAGTGCGCGCTGGCGGCCATGGCGCGCGTACGCGACACAACATCTGTGGACGGCACTGGATCATGCGGTCAACGAGTGGCCGCCGACTCAGACAGAAGAGGAGAGATGATGGCAGGCATGCAATTCCGCGCAATCGACAGTCCGGTGGGCCTGCTGACGCTGGCGGGCCGCGACGGCAGACTGCAACACCTCCGGATGGAGGACCAGACCTATGAGCCGAGCCGTGACGGCTGGGAGGTCGACGATGCGGTGTTCCCAGATGCCGTCGCCCAGCTGCAGGCCTACTTCGCCGGCACCCTCACAGATTTCGACCTCGATCTGGACCTCATCGGGACACCCTTTCAGCGCCGGGTGTGGGAGGCACTGTTGACCATTCCCTACGGCGAAACCCGCACCTATGGCGAGATCGCCGTACAGGTCGGATCGCCGACTGCTTTTCGTGCGGTCGGCCTGGCGAACGGCCACAATCCGATCGGCATCATCGTGCCGTGTCATCGCGTAATCGGTGCGAATGGCAGTCTCACCGGATACGGCGGCGGCCTGAATCGAAAGAAATCGCTTCTCGATTTGGAGAAAAGCCGTTCGGAATTGGCATTGTTCGACTGAATATCGACATAAATAAATGCGCCACCAATTGGCGTAGACACAAAAATGCCTCGGCCCTCCAATTTGCATTGGAGGGCCGAGGACTTAATTTGTGTTCGGCGGTGTCCTACTTTTCCACCCTGTTGGGTAGTATCATTGGCGCTGGTAGGCTTAGCTTCCGGGTTCGGGATGGGA
>NZ_JBKFAX010000014.1:0-199314 GCF_053345865.1 Mycobacterium sp. C31M
CCTCGAACAGAATCGCCAACGGCACCACCGACAAGGGTCGGACGGGGACCGCCAAAAACGAGGTCGACCCAACACCACCTACACCGACAACGACCCACCGCCGTTTTAACGCCGGGCGGCTCGCAGCCGCACCACGCCCAGCACGGCCAGTACGCCCGCGGCGGTGGCCAGTGCCAAGGAAAGCACGATCAGCGGCGGGTAGTAGATGACCGTCATCATGGCCGGCTCGCCCTCGAGAATGGGCGGCAGCTTCTCCACCGAACTGGACGCCACCCAGCTGAGGACGCTGCCGATCAATGCCACGACGGCGGCCACCAACTGGATCATTGCGGTGCGCTTCACGACGCGTGCTCCTCGACCAACGAATTCAGCGCCTCGCGCAGCGTGCGGTGCTTGCGCGCCCAGGCCTGACCCGACCGGTTGTCGGTGAGCTTGATACCGATGCCGGTACGCCCCCGCGGCACGCCGCTCAGTTCGCCGAAGGCCCGGTAGGTCTGCCACTTCTCGCTCTCGCCGCGCTTGAGCTCCGGGTAGATCCGCACGATATCGGTGATCTTGACCAACTCGGTGCCCTGCCGCAGCGTCGTGGGCGTCAGCTCCACCGACGTGTGGATGCGGGCGGCCTTGATCTGGATGGCCAGGAATCCGCTCACCAGGATCATGAACATGGCAGGCACCCCGAAGTGCCAGCCCGCACCACCGGACACCTGGATGAGCGCCATCGCCAGACCGGCGACCGGCCCGGCCAGCAGCCACCACCAGGTGCCACCCGGCTCGTAGAAGAGCACCCGCTCCGGTGCCGCGTCCGGCTCGGTCGTGTCCTGATCCGTCATTGCATTTCCAGGAACCAGTCCGAGGCGGCCGGCCGCATGAACAGCGTCGCCCCGATCGCCAACGGCACCACACCGAACAGCACCGGCAGGGTGATGGTGAACGGCGCCAGCAGCGTCAGCAGGAACACCATCACCACCACCGCGACAGCCATCCACACCACCACCCGACGGAACCGCAGATCGCCGTTGCGCGCCCGACCCGCCAGGAAGCTCAGCGCCATCCCGACCAACGCCCACAGCACACTGAGACCGCCGAGCAGGATCCGCAGTGTCTGCACCGCGTCGGCGGAGGTGTTCTTCCCGAAGACCGCGTCCTCGGCGCTGAAGGCGACGCTGAGACCCAGCAGCCCGCCGGCCAGCAGCAGTACCGCGCCCACCAGCACCAGCCAGAATGCGATGTTGACGATAGTCGGACGCGCAGGCGATGTGGGTTGGGTCATGATCCCGGCAGCCTAGCGGGTGAGGTATTCGTGAGCGTCCTTGCGGTGCAGCAGCACCACACCGCCGATGATCAGCACCGAGCCGGCAATCGTGCACACCGCATAGCCGAAGGCCGGTACCGCCTCGGCACGGTCCACGGTGAACAGGCTGGTCACCGTGTACACCACCGCCGTCAGCCCACCGGCGGTCAGCAGGGTGCGCGGCCAGCGATACCCGTACCGCAACAGCCAGGTGAAGGTGCCCACCAGCGCGGCGATCACGACGACGAACAGGATCGAGGCGGCATACACGTAACCGGCCACGGCGATCGGCGCGGTGAACAGATCGACCAGATAGCCGATCACCATCAGCGGCAGCGCGCCGGCCCACAGCCAGATGCCGGTGTCCACATCCTCGGGGCGGCCCGCCGCCGAAGCGGGTTCGGTCACAGCCAGCCTGCGGCCTCGGCCGCCCAGTAGGTCAGGACGATATCGGCGCCCGCACGACGGATGCTGGTCAGCGACTCCAGTATCGACGCGCGCCGGTCGATCCAGCCGTTGGCCGCGGCGGCGCTGATCATCGCGTACTCCCCGGAAATCTGATATGCCGCGACGGGCACCGGCGAGATCTCGGCTGCGGCGGCAACCACGTCGAGATAGCTCATCGCGGGTTTCACCATCACCAAGTCGGCGCCCTCCTCGATATCTAGGGAGATCTCGTGCACCGCCTCACGGGCATTGCCCGGGTCCTGCTGATAGGTACGTCGATCGCCGGACAGGCTGGAGTCGACCGCCTCCCGGAACGGGCCGTAGAACGCCGAGGCGAACTTGGCGGCGTAGGCCAGGATCGCGACATCCTCGTGACCGGCCTCGTCCAGACCGTCGCGGATGGCGGCCACCTGACCGTCCATCATGCCGCTCGGGCCAACCATATGCGCGCCAGAATGCGCCTGCGCCACAGCCAGTTTCACGTACTGGTCATTGGTGGCGTCGTTGTCGACCCGACCGGCCGCGTCGACGACCCCGCAGTGCCCGTGGTCGGTGAACTCGTCGAGGCAGGTATCGGCCATCAGCACGGTCGCATCACCGAGATCGGCGGCCAGGTCCCGCAGTGCCGCGTTCAGCACACCGTCGGGATCAAGTCCGACGCTGCCGACAGCATCCTTGTCCTCGGCCCGCGGCACCCCGAACAGCATCAACCCGCCGACCCCGGCCTCGACCGCCTCGGCGGCCGCACGGCGCAGCGAATCCCGGGTGTGCTGAACGACTCCCGGCATCGAGCTGATCGGCTTGGGCTCGATCAGCCCGTCGGCGACGAACATCGGCAGCACCAGATGCCGCGGTTCCAGCGACGTCTGCGCGACCAACCGGCGCATGGCCGGTGTGGAGCGCAGCCGACGGGGACGGTGCCTGGGGAAACCCATTGTCAAACAACCCGTCGCTTCGCTCGCCCCATCTACCGGCGGCGGCTCTTCTTGCGCGGCGGCGGCAGCGCGCCCTCCGCACGCAGCCGGGCGGCATGCTCGGCCAGCGCCTCGACCAGCGGACCCACCGCAGCGGTCTCGGGCTGCACGTCGACCCGCAGTCCGAATTCCAGTGCGGTCTCGGCGGTCTTGGGACCGATGCAGGCCACGATGGTGCGTGCGTGCGGCTTACCGGCGATACCGACCAGGTTACGGACCGTCGAGCTGGAGGTGAAGCACACCGCGTCGAACCCGCCGGTCTTGATCATCTCGCGGGTGTGTGCCGGCGGCGGAGCCGCACGGACGGTGCGGTACGCCGTGACATCCTCGATCTCCCAGCCACGTTCGCGCAGACCCTCGGCCAGCGTCTCGGTGGCGATGTCGGCGCGCGGGAGCAGCACCCGGTTCACCGGGTCGAAAATCTCGTCATAGGGCGGGAACTCGTCGAGCAGGCCCAGCGAAGACTGCTCGCCGGCGGGAACCAGCTCGGGGTTGATCCCGAAGGCACGCACCCGATCTGCGGTGGCTTGACCGACGCATGCGATCTTGACACCCGAGAAGGCCCGGGCGTCCAGACCGAACTCGTTGAACTTCTCCCACACCGCACGCACCGCGTTGGTGGAGGTGAAAACCACCCACTGGAACCGGCCGTCAACCAAACCCTTTACGGCCCTTTCCATCTGGGCCGGGCTACGCGGCGGCTCGACGGCGATGGTGGGGACCTCGACGGGCAGTGCGCCGTGGGTGACCAACCGGTCGCTCATCTCGCCGGCCTGATCCTTGGTGCGCGGCACCAGCACGGTCCAGCCGTACAGCGCGCGACTCTCCCACCAGTTCAGCTTGGCGCGGTTGGCGACGGTCTTGCCGATCGTCACCACCAGCGGACCCGACAGCGTGCCGGGCGTGCCACCGGAGGGCTCGGCCGCGTTCAGAATCGACTTCTCCCCCAGGCCGACCAGCGTGGTCTCCACCGAATGCTGCTGGCAGGTGGTGCCGTGCGCGGTGATGACGGCCGGGGTGGACTCGGCCAGTCCGTACTCGACCAGGGTGCGCGCCGCATCGGCCAGATGCGAGGCGGTGGCGTGCAGGATCAGCGGTCCGGGCGCGGCGGCCAGCGCGGCCCAGTCCACGTTCGGATCGCGGACGTCGGCCACGGTGTGCGAGGACCCCAGGGGCAGACCTGCGTAGGTCGGCACCGCGGTGGTATCCGGCAAACCCGGCACGATCTCGAAGTTCAGGTGGGTGCGGGCCAGAGTGTTCACCTCGGTGATCACCGAATCGACCGACAGCGGGTCACCGGCGACCAGGCGGACGACGTCCACCCCGTGCCGCGCCTCGGCGGCCAATGTCTTGGCGACCTCGGCCGGATCGCCCAGCGCCGGTCGCACATCGGGGCCACCGGTCAACGTGTCGCCCTCGGCCTCCGGGGCGGGCCCCGAGGTCGGCGGCAGTTCCGAACCGACCAGGGCGAGCACCGCCTCGGGCACATCGGGATCGGTGAACACCGTCGCGGCGTTGGCCAGTACGGCCCGCGCGCGGGTTGTCAGCAGGCCCGGATCACCGGGGCCGGAGCCCACGAACGTGATGCGGCCGGGCCGAATCTTGCGGCCCCGAGGTCCTGCGTGCCCAGTCATCTGTCACTCCCAGCATCTGCCAACACGTCGCGTGCACCCAGTTCGAACAGCTCCGCGGCCACCGAGAGCCCCAGCTCTCGTGCCCGCTCGGGAGTCCCGATACCGGACGCACGGATCACGTCGGATCCGTCCAGCGCCGCCACGCAACCGCGCAGCGACAGCTCTTCGAAGACCCGGCCGTCCTCATCGATGGACTCGACCACCTCTGCGATGGCGCCCACCGGTGCGGAGCAACCCGCCTCCAGTTCGGCGAGCAGGACACGTTCAGCGATGACCGCGGCGCGGGTGTCGGCGTCGTCCAACTCCGCCAGCACCCCGGCGAGGTCGGTATCACCGGCCCGACACTCCACCGCCAGCGCCCCCTGAGCCGGTGCCGGCAACATCTGCACCGGCTCCAGCGACTCGGTGACAACGTCGAGCCGTCCGATGCGGGCAAGACCCGCCCGGGCGACGACGACGCCATCGAGATCACCGCTGCTAACCCTGTTCAACCTGGTGTCTAGGTTGCCTCGTAGGGGGCGGATTTCCAAACCGAGACCCAGTGCTCTAAGCTGTGCCGCCCGTCGCGGGCTCGACGTCCCGATGATCGACCCGGCGGGCAGCTCCCCGAGCACCAATCCGTCCCGTGCCACCAGTGCGTCCCTGGAGTCCTCACGCGGCGGCACGGCCGCGATGGTGAACCGTCCGTCGACCGCGGTCGGCAGATCCTTGTAGGAGTGCACACAGGCGTCCACCTCGCCGGCGGCCAGCGCCTCGCGCAGCGCCGCGGTGAACACACCCACACCGATCTCGGCGATCGGACCCTGATTGCGGTCCCCCTCGGTGGAGATGATGACGAGTTCGGCCTCGTGCCCGTTGGCGATCAAGGCGTCCCGGACGACGCCGGCCTGGGTGGTCGCCAGCAGGCTGCCCCGGGTACCGATCCGGATCACAGAGTGTCGTTATCTGTGGCGAGCAAAGGCAATTCGCCACCGGCGACGGCATCGACGGCCTGCGGGTCGAGCTCGAAGAGCTCACGCAGCGCCTCGGCATAACTGTCCCCGCCGGGCGCCCCGGCCAGCTGCTTGACCCGCACCGTCGGTGCGTGCAGCAGCTTGTCGACGACCCGGCGGACGGTGCGCGCGACCTCGTCGCGGTGCGTCGAATCCAGCCCGGGCAGCCTGTTGTCGAGGCGCAGCAGTTCGGCCTCGACAACATCGGCGGCCCGCTGCCGCAGAGCGGTGACGGTCGGGGTGACCTCGGCCATCCGCTGACCAGCCAGGTAGTTGGCGACCTCGGTCGCCACGATCGTGCGGGCGGCCTCGGCATCGGTGGCCGCAGCCCGGGCCCGCTGGTCACGCTGGATGCGCTCCATGTCGATGACGTGCACGCCGGGCAGCCCGACGACGGCGATGTCGATGTCGCGGGGCATGCCGAGATCGCACATCACCAGCGGACGGTCATCGTCGTCGCGGGCGGCCAGGGCGTGGTGCACGTCGGCCAGCGACATCACCGGGCGGACCGCGCCGGTACTGCTGACCACGACGTCGGCGCTCGCCAGCACACCGGAGATGTCGTCGAGCAGGTGCGCAGTCGCCTGCACGCCGAGTTCGGCGATGTTCTGGGCCAGCCGCCGGGCGCGCGGCAGCGAGCGGTTCACCACCTCGATGCGCTCGACCCCGGCGCGGACCAGATGCTTGGCGGCCAGCGCGCCCATGGCGCCGGCGCCGACCACGACCGCGGTGCGACCGGCCAGACCTGAACCGATCCCCCGGTCGCTTCGCTCCTGCCCGCCGCGGAGCCGCTTGTCGGCCATCTCCAGGGACACCGACACCACCGAGGCACCGGCGGAATCGATACCGGTCTCGGTGTGGACGCGCTTACCGACCGACAGCGCCCGCTGGGCCAACTCGTGCAGGGTGCGCCCGACGCTCTGGTTGGCCTCGGCGGCGGCGTAGGCGCGTCGGACCTGGCCGAGCACCTGCTGCTCGCCCATCACCAGCGAGTCCAGGCCGCTGGTCACGGAGAAGAGATGTTCGACGGCGGCCTCGGAGTAGCGCACGTAGGCGTACTTGGTGAGGTCGTTGAGCCCCATCCCGGAATGCTCGGAGAGCACCTGGCCGATGACCGACAGCCCGCCGTGGAAGGCGTCGACGACGGCATAGACCTCGACACGGTTGCAGGTCGAGAGCAGCATGGCCTCGGTTACCAGGGAGGACTGCAGGAGCTGATCGATGATCTTGGCCTGATCGGCCTCATCGGTGCTCAACTGCTCCAGTACGGATACCGGCGCGCTTCGGTGCGAAACCCCGAATAGCAAAACGCTCACGGCATCATCACCTTCGACACTTCCCGTCGTCCAGATCGGGTTCCAAAGTAGCGTCTACCAGCGCGGCGGCCAAATCACCGGAGATCTTTCCGTAACTGCGGTTCGTCGACCTCCCAGTAGCTGTGTTCGACACCGTCGAGCAGCACCACCGGCAGCCGGTCGCCGTACTCGGCACGCAGCGCGGGGTCACCTGCTGCGGCCGCGGCGTCGACATCCGTGGCGCTCAGCGCAAAGCCCAGTTCGGCGGCCAATCCGGCCAGCGTTGCGGCGGCCTTCTCGCACAAACTGCAGCCGGCCCGTGTGAGCAACAACACCTGATGATCCACACACCCAGTATCGAGGGTGCGTGACTTAATGTTGAACGGTGTCCGAGACGCCCCCGCCGCCACCGCCGGACCTGACCGCGGCGGCGTTCTTCGACGTCGACAACACCCTGGTGCACGGCTCCTCGCTGGTGCACTTCGCCCGCGGCCTGGCCGCCCGCAAGTACTTCACGTATCGCGACATCCTCGGAATTGCCTACGCGCAAGCCAAGTTCCAGTTCACCGGCAAGGAAAACAGCGATGACGTCGCCGAGGGCAAACAAAAGGCGCTGGCCTTCATCGAGGGCCGGTCGACCGCAGAACTGACAGCCCTTGGCGAGGAGATCTACGACGAGATCATCGCCGAGAAGCTGTGGCCGGGCACCCGTGCGCTGGCCCAGATGCACCTCGACGCCGGCCAACAGGTCTGGCTGGTGACCGCGACGCCGTACGAATTGGCGGCCACCATCGCGAGCCGACTCGGCCTGACCGGGGCGCTGGGCACGAACGCCGAATCGGTGGACGGTGTCTTCACCGGTCGCCTGGTCGGCGACATCCTGCACGGCGCCGGCAAAGCCCACGCGGTCCGCTCGCTGGCCATCCGGGAGGGCCTCAACCTGCGCCGATGCACCGCGTACTCGGACAGCTTCAACGATGTGCCGATGTTGTCGCTGGTCGGGACGGCAGTGGCGATCAACCCGGACGCCGCGCTGCGCGATGTGGCGCGCGAACGCGGTTGGGAGATCCGAGACTTCCGCACCGCCCGCAAAGCGGCCCGGATCGGGGTGCCCTCGGCGCTTGCGCTCGGCGCGGTGGGCGGGGCGCTGGCCGCGGTGGCCTCCCGTCGCGACGCCGGTCACTGAAGATCGCGCTGCTAGGCTGACCCGCCATGGGCATTGCCGAAGAGATCGTGGGAACCCACTACCGGTACCCCGACTATTTCGAGGTCGGCCGCGAGAAGATCCGTGAGTTCGCGACCGCGGTCAAGGACGAACATCCCGCGCACCAGGACGGTCTGGTCGCCTCGCTGACCTTCATCGCGGTGGCCGGTCGCCGGGTCCAGCTGGAGATCTTCAATCACTTCGATGTGCCGATCAACATGGAGCGGATGCTGCACCGCGACCAGAAGCTGACCTTCCATCGCCCGATCAAGGCCGGTGACAAGCTGTGGTTCGACTCGTACCTGGATTCGGTCATCGAGTCGCACGGCACCATCCTCACCGAGGTCCGGGGCGAGGTCACTGACGATGCCGGCAACCCGGTGCTGACCAGCGTCATCACCGTCCTGGGCGAGGCGGCCCACGACGAGGAGGCCGGCGAGATCAGCGCCCAGGTCGCCGCGGCGCGTGATGCCGCGATCGCCAAGATGGTGGCCGGGCAGAACGCCTGAGCGCCTAGCCCAGGAACATGTTCCGCCGGTTGGCCAGCAGCTGGTACAGGGTGTGCTGGATGGTCTCGCGCACCTGGTCGGTCAGCTCGAAGGTGACCATCGGATCGTCGGCGGCCGTCTCGTCATAACCGTCGGTGGAGATCTGCTCACCGAACTTGATGTGCCACTTGGACGGCAGCGGCACCACACCGAGCGGACCGGCGAGCGGGAACAGCGGGGTGACCGGGAAGTACGGCAGGCCCAGCAACCGGGCGAGCAGCTTGATATCACCGATCTTGGGATAGATCTCCTCGGACCCGACGATCGAGCAGGGCACGATCGGGACCTGGGCGCGCAGCGCCGCCGACACGAACCCGCCGCGGCCGAACCGCTGCAGCTTGTAGCGGTCCTTGAACGGCTTGCCCAGACCCTTGAAGCCCTCCGGGAACACCGCGGTGAGTTCCCCGGCCGCGAGCAACCGGTGCGCGTCGGAGGTGCACGCGACGGTATGTCCGGCCTTGCGTGCGGCCTGGCCCACCACCGGCATGTCGAACACCAGGTCCGCGGCCAGCATGCGCAGCACCCGCTGTCTGGGGTGGTGATCGTGGACGGCCACCGAGGCCATCAGACCGTCGAACGGCAGCACGCCGGCATGATTGGCCACCACCAGCGCCGCACCGTCGAGCGGCAGGTTCTCGATACCGCTCACCTCGACCCGGAACCAGTTGTTGAAAAGTCCACGCAGCAAAGGCAATACGACGGCGTTGTTGAGGTGCTCGTCGAAACCGAACTCGTCGACGGTGTAGTCCCCGGTCATCCGGCGGCCGACGAACTCGGCGACCGCGGAGATGGCCTTCGACAGTTCGTTGGGCCCGTTCTCAGTTAGCTCACCACCGGCACTCGTGCGGTGTGAGTCGATCTCGCGGACGACGGCGGCGATGTCCTCGGCAGAGGCCCGGGCATCCGGGTCGGCCAGCAGCGAAGGATGCCGACGCGCACTGTCGGCACGCTGAGCGGCTCGCCTCGCAGCCGACGTCCGGCCCGAATTCGCGCGCAGCGGAATCACTTTCGCTTTTGATTCACCCGCCACGTGACAACCTCTCCCCAGCCCCGGATTCGAGCCGTCCCCTAGCTGCCGCAGCGTTGCGCCAGCGCCACCGCTCGACTCTCCACAGAGCGTACCCACTTCGGGTCCACGATCGGAGTCAGACCACGACCGCGTACGTAATCGTCGAATGCCTCCGTGGTGGTCCACTTCGGGATATACCCTAGGTCGTTTCGCATCCGCGTGGTGTCCATGACCCGGCCGTAGCTCAGGTAGTTCAGCTGCTCGCGGTCGACCTCGGTGTATCTGGTGGCGCGGCGAAGTGAATCGACGGCGGCCAATGCGGACCGCGGTACGGGGAACGCGACGCGGCCGGAACGGCGGATCGCCTGGCTCATCATGATGACGCCGGTGCCGCCGACGTTGAAGGTGCCGGCACGTCCGGCCATGGTGGCGCGTTCCAGCGCCCCGAGTGCATCCTGCTCGTGCAGCAGCTGCAGGCGGGCGTCACGGCCCAGCACCGAAGGCACGACGGGACCGGCGAGGTACCGCGACAGAGCGGTATCCATGGCGGGGCCGATCATGTTGGCCAGCCGCAGGATCGTCACGGCGATGTCGGGGCGGCGCCGGGCCAGCCCGCGGGCGTACCCCTCGATATCAATGCTGTCGCGGGCGAAACCCTCGCCGGGTGGCCGGCGGGCACTTCCATCCTCGGTGAAGAAAACCGGGTCACGTGAGCTGGACCCGTACACCTCGGAGGTGGACTTGAGCACGACACGGCGCACCGACGGCGCCTTCTGCGCCGCGGCGAACAGCTGGATGGCCCCCATGACGTTGAGTTCTTTGAGGGTGGCGCGACCGCCGGCACGCGGCGCGTAGGACGCGGCCGCCGCGTGCACGACGGTGTCGACATTGCCGTTGCGGATGACCTTGGCGATGAACGGGTTGCGGATATCGGCGCGCACGAACTCTGCGCGCCCCATCCGTCGCAGCAGATCCTTACTGGGCGCTATCGCATCCACCGCGATGACGTGGTCGATCGCGGGATTGGCTGCCAGGCGCGCCGTGAGGTAACCGCCGAGAAACCGGCAGGCCCCCGTCACCAGCACTACCTTGGGTTCGGATCCCTGCTCATCCATCGGGCCAGCCTATCGGCCGAAGCGCAAAGCTACTTACCGAGTTTTCTGCGCTGAACCCGAGTGCGACGAAGCAGCTTGCGGTGCTTCTTCTTCGACATGCGCTTACGCCGCTTCTTGATTACTGAACCCATGAACTCCGCTACCTACCGATGAGTGAACTGACCGAGTCACCTTACCCGGGTGCACCGGCCCGAAACCAATCAGCCGGCGTCGAAGTACGACGTCTCCAACAGGTCGTGCACCGCTTTGGCATGAACCCGGAACGATCGGCCCACCCGCACCGCGGGTAGTTCACCGTTGTGCACCAGGCGGTAGACGGTCATCTTGCTGACCCGCATCAAGCTGGCAACCTCTGCAACAGTGAGAAATTGAGCCTTCGGCTGGCCGTCGCCAGCGGAATCCCGAGCCGATGGCCCGTTCATTGACGTCATCGCAACCCAATCCATAAGGCACGGCCGGGCCAGCGGCTTCCCCACCGCTGGCACGTACGCGTGCATACACGAGGAGAATAGCGTGGCCACTGGGGTTATTGCGACGGGTGTGGGCTAATCAGTCCGAAATTCTTGAACTACTCTGATGTAATTCCCAGCTGCTCAGAGCGTATTTTTGCTGCTGCCACGGCATCTGCGACGGCACTGCGGAACCCGCCTCGTTCCAGTTCCCGCAGCCCAGCAGCAGTGGTGCCACCCGGTGAGGTCACGATAGCCCGCAGAGCGGTCGCAGAGGTGTCCATTTGGCCTTCCGGTGCGGCATCGAGGCGGTCCAGCAGCATGGCCGCCGACCCCGCCATGGTGTGCACCACCAGTTCGGTGGCCACGGCCCGCGACAGCCCGGCGTCGACACCGGCATCGACGAGTGCCTCGACCATAAGGAAGAAGTACGCAGGCCCCGAACCGGACACCGCGGTCACCGCATCCATCTGTGCCTCGGTCACCGTCAGCACATCCCCGACGGTGTCGAAGATGGCCGCGACCTCCTTGAGCTGATCGGCCGTCGCGAACCGCCCGGGAGCCAGTGCGCTGACGCCGCCGCCGACCAACATGGGCGCATTCGGCATCACCCGGATCACCGGTGCACCGGCGGGCAACTTGGTCTCGAAGAAGGTCGTGCCGACGCCGGCCGCGACGCTGACGAACACCTGCTCGTCGCCCTCGTCATCGGATTTGGCCACCACGTCGGCGATCTCGGCGGTCACCGCGGCGACATCACCCGGTTTCACCGCCACGATGACGTAGGTGGCGCTCTCGACGGCATCGGCCACCGAGGTCACCAACACTTGATGGGTCTCGGCCAGCACCTTTGCCCGTTCCGGGAACTTCTCGGCGACCACCAGGTCCTTGACCTGACGACCCGCCCTCAACAAACCCGAGAGCAGCGCCTCGCCGATGCTGCCCCCGCCGATGATCGCAATTCTTGCCACCGAGAAAGCATTGCACGCGCCTGCCGGGGCGAGCGAAGCGACGGGAGAGGATCAGGTCGTGGGCACCAACGCCAACTGCCGGCTCTGCACCACGATCCGGCCCGTCGAATCGACCACCACGTGGTCCTCGTCGAACCAGTCCTGACCGATCTGGGTCGTCGTGCACAGCACCCGCAGCCAGCCGTCGGCCGGGACCGCCCGCAGAAAGGCCGTCAGCTGGACGGTGGGCGCCCAACCGAACCGGTTGACGCCGAAGGTCACCGGCGCCGACACATCACCGCACAGCAGCGCGAACAGGACGTCGGGAGCGGCGCCGCGGGGCCGGACCCAGTACTCGATGACCGGCGGCCCACCGTCGGTGCGCGGCTCCATGGTTGTCAGCGACGGGCGGATATCGCAGCCGTGCGCCAGATGCACGATGTCGGCCATCGGGTGGCCGGGCCCGATCGGTTCCAGTCCAGGCGGCGGATCCGGGGTCATCAGCGGCACCACCGGGTTGGTCGACAACATCGGCGGCGCATCGTTCTCGGGGGTCCCCATGGTGATCGCCGCGCGCACCGCAACCCGGTCGCCCTGGCGCAGCTCGACATCGACCAGGCTGATCCGCCGGCCGCGCTTGCGCACCGTGGTCACCACCTGCACCACTCCCGGGTCCGGTGCCCACAGGAAATTGCCGGAGACGACGATCGGCTCGGTGCCATCGGCGATTTCGGTGCGGGCCGCGTTGGCACACAAGGCGAGCATCGCCCCGCCGTTCACCTTCGGCCCGATGGTCCAGTGCTCGTTGAGTTCCCCGGTGTAGGCGCCGTCGCCGGTGGTCTGCAACACCATGGCGTCGGTGAACAGGACGCTCACCGCAGCAGATGCTTCCGGGCGAACTGCAGCGACTCGGTCAACAGGGCCTCCCGTTCTGCGGCGTTACGCGCCCCGGAGGTGGTGACCTCCAGGATGACGTGACCGGTGAAATCCGATGCCGCCAACCGGCGGCAGATCTCGGCGGCCGGCTGGGTACCGTGGCCGGGCACCAGATGTTCGTCGGTGGACGCCCCGCTGCCGTCGCACAGGTGCAGATGCACCAGGCCATCAGCCATCCGCTGCGCCATCTCCAGGGCATCGGTGCCGGCGGTGGCGCTGTGCGACAGGTCCAGGGTGTAATGCGCGTGGCCCCCGTCGAGCGGGTCATAGGACGGTGCGAACGCCGAGATCGCCGGGCCGGGATGGCCACCGCGTTTACGCATCCGTTCGATCGACGGCCGGCCGGTGCCCCAGAATCGGTCGGCCCGGAACGGGAACATGTTCTCCACGGCGACCAGTACATCGCTGCCGGACTCCAGTTCGGCGACCTGATCGGAGAAGCCGTCGGCGTACCGGCGCTGCCAGCGGAACGGCGGATGCACCACGACGGTCTGCGCACCGAGCTGCTCGGCCGCCCGCACGCTGCGTTCCAGCTTGGCGATCGGATCGGCGCCCCACACGCGCTGGGAGATCAGCAGGCATGGCGCGTGCACCGACAGCACCGGAATGCCGTACTTGCGCGACAGGTCCTCGATGGCGCCGATCTCTTGGCTGATCGGTTCGGCCCAGACCATCAGTTCGACACCGTCGTAACCCAACCGCGCCGCGTGCTCGAAGGCCGCCTCGGTCCGCAGCGGATACACCGAGGCCGTGGACAGACCGACCTTGATCGCGGGACGCACTAGATCGGCATCAGGTGGACTGCAGCAGCGCCAGTGGCCCGAGCGTCACCATGGCACCCACCGCGACGGCGATCAGCGTGCTCGCGATGTCTTCGGTCTTGCGCACCACCCGGACACCCACCACCAGCCCCAGGATCACCAGCACCGACAGCGCCAGCGCCACGATGTTGTTCCACTTCCACAGCTGGTCGAAGGCGATGAACAGGCCGGCACCCAGGGCCACGGCGAGCACGCTCTGCACCACGATCCACAGGCCGCGCATGAACGGCGAGCCCTCGTGCGGTTCGTCCGTGTCGTCGAAGTCGATGTCCTCGGGGCCGGGCAACCGGGTGCGCCGGGTCGCCTTGTCGGCGACCGAGTCACCACCGAACAGGGTGTCGGCGGGCGATTTCAGGTACGACGGGCCATCGGCATCGGTATCGGTTTCGTCGGCCTCGTCCAGCAGTGGATCGGGGCTCATCTCCTCGGCGATGCCCGCACGGGACGCGGCGGTGTCCTCATGTGGCTCGGCGCCGCGCCGGCCGAAGCCGTGGGCGCGGCGGCGGGCCTGGAACGGCACCGGCTCGGGCTCGGCATCACGCTGCTGCAGGTGCGCCTCGTAGTCATCGACGACGGTGTCATCGACGACGGTGTCGGTGACCGGTTCGGCTTCGGCCGTCGGCGCCTCGGCGGCGGCTACCTCGTCGGCTTCGGGCGCCGGTTCTTCGGCCGCTTCCTCGACGGCTTCCGCAGCCGTTTCCTCGACGGGCTCTGCTACAGATTCCTCGGCGGGTTCGTCGACCACCGGTTCCTCGACCACCGACTCCTCGGCGGTCGGTGCCTCGGCAACCACCTGGTCGACGACGGCCTGCTCCGCGACGACCTCGGGCTCGTCGTCATCGAGGATCGGTTCCCGGATGATCGGGATCTCACCGGTCAGTTCGGCGACGGTAACCGCGTCGGCGTTCCCGCGCCGCCGGCGACGGCGTCCACCGGGCGCGGGCGCGCCGATCGACCCGTTCTTCGCCAGCAACTCGGCGACCGAGATGGGTCGGGTGGAGGTGTTATCGCTCGGTTCTGTCATCGTGTTTTGCCCTTGGGAGTGGCTGGAATGGTCTCGACCAGGGCGGTCCCGTCGGCTTCACTGTCGAGTTTGCGCAGGATCAGGCCCTCGCGCAACGCCCAGGGGCAGATCTCCACCGTCTCGATACCCAAGGCCTTCATGCTCGCCTCGGCAACCAGCGCTCCCGCCACGATCTGTGGCGCCCGCTCTGCACTCACCCCTTCCAGCTCGGCTCGGTCGGCCGTTGTCATCCTAGAGATGAACGCGATCAGCTGACGGAGACCGCTGGCGGTCAGGGTCCGCTTGACGCGCGGCCCGGCCCCGGACGGCGCCGCGCCGGTGAGCCGGGCCAGCGAACGGAAGGTCTTGGAGGTCGCCACGGCCAGGTCGGGGGTGCCCGCCGCCTGGATGGCCGCACCGGCCTCGGACATCTCGGTGGCCAGCCAGTCTCGCAGCATCGCCACCCGCCGACGCCCCGGCGGATCCTCCGACAGCCATTCCCGGGTCATCCGGCCCGCACCCAGCGGCAGCGACATCGCCACATCGGGTTCCTCGTCGACACCGCTGGACAGCTCCAGAGAGCCACCGCCGATATCGATGTTGATGATGCGGCCCGCACTCCAGCCGTACCAGCGGCGCACCGACAGGAAGGTGAGCCGGGATTCGTCGACACCGGACAGCACCCGCAGCGACACCCCGGTCTCGGCCTGTACCCGTGACAGCACCGCCTCGGAGTTCTTCGCGTCCCGCACCGCCGAGGTGGCGAAGGCCATCAGCTCGGCACAGCCGGAACTGGTGGCGATCTTGGCGAATTCGTCGACCGTCTCGACCAGCGCGTCGGCACCCTTGCGGGTCAGCTTCCCACTCGTGTCGATCGCCTCGGCCAGCCGCAGCGCAGCCTTGGTGGAACTCATCGGGGTCGGATGCCCGCCCCGGCGGGCATCGACGACCAACAGATGAACCGTATTGCTGCCCACGTCCAGCACGCCCAATCGCACGCGACCAAGGTTAGTGGGTTTACCGTTGACAACTGTGAAGACGTCACACGTCGGCGGTGTTGGAGGCGAAGTCGAACTGGACTTCGCCCGGGAGTGGGTGGAGTTCTACGACCCGGAGAATCCCAAACACCTGATCTCCGCCGATATGACGTGGTTGTTGTCGCGGTGGACGTGTGTGTTCGGCACGCCGGCCTGCCAGGGCACCGTGGCCGGCCGCCCCGACGACGGTTGCTGCTCGCACGGAGCCTTCCTGTCCGACGATGACGATCGGGCCATGCTCGACGACGCCGTCAAGACCCTGACCGACGAGGACTGGCAGTTCCGGTCGAAGGGGCTGGGACGCAAAGGCTATCTGGAAGACGACGAGTACGACGGCAAACCGAACCTGCGCACCCGTAAGTACAAGGGCGCCTGCATCTTCCTGAACCGCCCCGGCTTCGCCGGCGGTATCGGGTGCGCGCTGCACTCGAAGGCGCTCAAGCTCGGCGTCGAACCGCTGACCATGAAACCCGAGGTGTGCTGGCAGCTGCCGATCCGCCGCACCCAGGACTGGGTGACCCGGCCGGACGGCTCCGATGTGCTCAAGACCACCATCACCGAGTACGACCGGCGTGGCTGGGGTGAGGGCGGTGCGGACCTGCACTGGTACTGCACCGGCGATCCGGCGGCCCATGTCGGCGCCAAGCCGGTCTGGCAATCGTATGCGCCCGAGCTCACCGAGTTGCTGGGCGACAAGGCGTACGCCGAGCTCGCCGCGATGTGCAAGCGCCGCGGACAGCTCGGGCTGATCGCCGTGCACCCGGCGACGCGCGCCGCCGAGTAAGACGCCGTTCACCCAGCCGTAACCAGACCGTCCCCGCAGGTGACTTGCGGTCCACCACAGTTCCATAGAGCTAACGTTGTCAGCTTTGCTATTGGTGCACTAGTTTATAGTTCTCGGTGGTAGGAGTCACATCATGTCCTGTTGTGCGGATTGCCAAACCTCATTACAGTCGCTATCTATTGCACGCGCGCGGAGGCCCGCTCAACTGGGATTCTGCCTACCGAGAAGGCACATACCATGACCTCGATCGACCTCCGCCCTACCGCAAAAATACCCCTTGACCACCTACGATTGGTCACAGCTGGCGATCGGGCGAGCACTGCCGGCCGAGTCGCCTCGGGCCGGCGCGGCACGGTTTCGCCGGGCGAGCAGCGCCGCAAGAAACTTGCGCGAACCATCATTTTTAGCGATGTTGCTGTCATTTGCTGTGTCGTAACCTTCGTGCATATTTTGGTGTTCGGCGGTACCACGGCCGAGTTATGGCTCGGCGCGACCGGCCTCGGCACCATCAGCTATGCGTGGTTCTCGGTCGCGCTCGGCGTCGCCTGGTTGGGCTTCCTGGCACTGGGCACCTGGTCGCCGCGGATCACCGGCCGCGGCACCGAGGAATACGTCGTCCTCGGCTTTGCCACCCTGCAGTTGTTCGGGCTCGTGGCGATCATGTCGCTGCTGCTGTCCATCGACATCTCCGCGCGTTATCTCGGCATCGCGCTGCCACTCGGCCTCGTCGCCCTGATGGTCAGCCGCTGGACCCTGCGTCGGGTGGTGACCCGTCGGCGACGCCAAGGCCTGGACAAGGCCGCGCTGCTGATCGTCGGCAGCGAGCCCGCAGCCCGCGATATCGCCACCGAGATCGCCAAGGATCCGTGGGCCGGCTACCAGGTCACCGGCGTCTGCACCCCGGTCGGCCCGACCGCCGGCAAGGACTCGATCACCATCAACGGGGCCACCGTGCCGATCGTCGGCATGGACCAGGCGATCGTCGACGCCGTCGTGCGCACCGGCGCCGAGACCGTCGCACTGGCCGCGACCGACCACCTGCGTCCGGTCGAGATCCGCCGGCTGATGTGGGAACTCGACGAGGTGGGTGTCGACCTGATGATCGCCCCCGGCCTGATCGACGTCGCCAACCAGCGACTGGTCAGCCGCCCGGTCGCCGGGATGGCCATGCTGGAGGTGGCCAAACCGCAGTACAGCCGCGCCAATTCACTGGTCAAGCGCGCTTTCGACATCGCCTTCTCGCTGACCGCGCTACTGGCCGCGTCACCGGTGCTGATCGTCGCGGCGATCGCGGTCAAGCTGTCCAGCCCGGGCCCGATCTTCTACCGTTCCGAGCGCATCGGTATCGACGGCACCGAGTTCCAGATGACGAAGTTCCGCAGCATGATCACCGGCGCCGACGCCATGATGGCCGAGCTCATCGCGAAGAACGGTGGCAATGCCATGTTCTTCAAGCTCAAGGACGACCCGCGTGTCACCCGCGTCGGAAAGTTCCTGCGCAAGTACAGCATCGACGAACTGCCACAGTTCCTCGACGTCTTGCGAGGCGACATGAGTGTCGTCGGGCCGCGGCCCCAGGTGCGCCGCGAGGTGGATTCCTACGACGACCTGATGGGCCGCCGCCTCACGGTCAAGCCTGGCCTCACCGGCCTGTGGCAGATCAGCGGACGTTCAGACCTGGAGGTCGGCGACGCCGTCCGCCTGGACCTGTCCTACGTCGAGAACTGGTCGCTGATGCAGGACGTCATGATCATCGCCAAGACGGTGTCCACCGTGTTGCGCGGCGAGGGCGCCTACTGATCCCCGTCACGGCCTGATCCCGACGCAACCATCGCCCTGGGTCCAACACGGTTCAGGCCCATCGTCGTGTTCCCGAGCGGCGATATGAGCTAAAGACTCAACGCGGTGCGCACACCTGCGGGCCAGATCGTCGGGTCCAGGCCATGGGTTCGAAGCAGTGCCAATGCAATTCGTTCCATACCGAATGCTGCGCACGAGCTGTGCGCAACCCCACCATCGGCAGTTGTGATCCCGAAGGCCTCACCGAAATGCTCACGGGCCAAGTTGGCTGAAGCCACCGCGGTACCGGCATCGTGATCACCGTACAGCCGCACGATCAGCTCGGTCTTGAGTTCGTCATCCCGCTGGTTGGCTGACAGCATCTTTCCGACCCGACCGAAGAACGGATCGTTGGCTGGGGCAGGCTCGGCGGTCAGCCCAAGTTCTGCCAGCACCGCCAACCCGTGGCTTACCCAGGCATCGCGGTGTTCCTGGGCCTGTTGCGGAGTGCCGATCTGGACGTACTCGTGCATCCTAAACGCCTGCATCCGCGCCGGGTCGAGGGCCGGTTCATGCCGGAAGCAGTATCCGTAGATATCCAGCAGCGCACCACCTTCTGGCAGCGATTTCGGTAACGTCGCGTAACCAGGGTGACATGCCGCAGGCACCACCATAGTCTCGGCCGGTTGCAGATGGCCGTCCCAGGACCGGCCCGCCTCCCGGTCTGCCAGCAGGGCACGGTGCTCCTTGTCCGCACCGACGAACGTGGATAGGGCACCGGTCAAGTTGGGGAACGATGCAATGTAATCGGTGCGCTCGAATACTTCGCGCGGGTAGACGGGGGGGAACCGACGAACAGTGGGGCGGTCGCCGTGTACCTGCCGCCCCTTCGTCCTGACCGCGAAGTCAATGCCGTCCACGATCCTCTCGAAGACTCCGCCGCGCCCGTATAGGCCATCAACACCCAAGGGTATGAGCAGTTCCGCTTCGATCAACTGCAGGCGAAACTCCCGCCGCGCAGACTCCAGCGATTCATGCGCGGCTTCATCGAGGGGCGTGGTTTCGTTGAGTGTCAAGGTTGTGTTTCCGCCTTCTCCAATAATCGCCCCGAAATCTCCCGCGAACGACAAATTGGCAATCATCACTAAATTAGCTGCCGTGGAGTTCTTTAGCTAAACTGCAGTATACCGCTATAGCTGATGGGATTTCAGCTAACCACCGAGGAGACCGTTGTGCGCCAACAGATCCGTGAAGTCCTGACGGTCCAGGGACGGCTGTCGGTCGACCCAGGTCTGATCGCCGACGATGCAAACTTATACGAGATCGGTCTGACATCGCATGCGTCGGTGAATGTGATGCTCG
Source organism: Mycobacterium sp. C31M (assembly GCF_053345865.1). NCBI lineage: Bacteria > Bacillati > Actinomycetota > Actinomycetes > Mycobacteriales > Mycobacteriaceae > Mycobacterium > Mycobacterium sp. C31M. Next base: position 19,634 of record NZ_JBKFAX010000014.1, read on the forward strand.
CACTCGAAGACCGGTTCGATATCGAGTTTCCCGACGAGGCGCTGACCAAGGCCACCTTCACCTCCATCGAGAGTATCGAACGAGTGGTCGCCGACTTGGCGGATATCGGGGCGTGACCCCGGCGGGCCGACTTCGAGTCGGCTGCGATCTGGTCGCACTGAAAGATATCGAGCACTCGCTGACGACATTCGGCGAACGCTTCCTGGCGAAGATCTACACCCCCGCAGAGATCTCCTACTGCGCGGGCCGGCTACCCCAGCTGGCTGCGCGCTTCGCCGCCAAGGAGGCGGCCATCAAGGCGTTCGCCGTGCCCGGGCACTCCTTCGTGCCGCGCGAGATCGAAATCGCTTCAGTGGATCACGTACCGTCCCTGGTTCTGCACGGCGGTGCCGCCGAGCTAGCACGCCGGCAGTGGTGGGACCGACCGGCGGTATCGCTATCGCACACCGATTGCCATGCGGCCGCGGTGGTCGTCGTGGCTCCAACCGCACACAATGCTGCAATTCCAGGGAATCACTAAATGATCCATCAACCCGCTTAGATCTGGAACTAGCGCGCAACAGAACCATTATAGCAAATACGCTAATCCGTTGGTTGCACGAATTATCAAGTGTCCTAACTGGTTTCAGCGCCACCACCGGGCCGATCCTTCATTCTGCAAACACCAACTTCACGTGCCAGAATTCGTCGCGTATTCAACGATTCGGCCCTCAATTCGTTAAATGCAAAGGCATACTCACCCGCACAACATCAAACCGGCTTCCGAGTGAGGTTCCAGATGACGGTCGGCGACTTTGACGAACTTCGCCAGGATCTGCCACATCCCATGTGGCTGGCATTCGCGGCCAATTGGCGGCGACTGGCACTGTCAGCCGGATTCGGTCTGACTCTTCTTGCCTCCGTCGGGGTTCCGGCGGCCGCAGCCAGCCCGGACACCTCGGGCTCGTCGTCATCCGAAACGTCCGCTTCCGACACAAAAGGGTCTGACGCAAAAGAGGCCGACACCCCGGCTCCGGACAAGACGGGATCAGGCACCAGGGAGTCGAACTCCTTGACGCCGGGCCAGGATACAGACGAATCACCCGCCCCGGACACCGAACCGGATACGACGGTGCTGTCCGAGCCCGCGGAAGCCGAAACGAACAAGCCGGCGGCCGCCGTACGACCCGGACGCACCGCGCGTACCCGCGGAATGCCGATCAGGGTCACCGCTACCACGAGCCGTGAAACCGACCGGCTACGCGGTCAGGAGCCCTTCGACGGCACCCACACAGCACCGACCATTCGCAGTTCGACCATTGATTCCGTACCAAAGGAATCGATCGAACCTGTTGTGCAACAACAGAATAGCGAACCACAGGTCGTCGTGAAAACCGCCGCGCAACCCGATGCCGCGCCGTCGCTGGGTTCATTCCTGACCGCCATCTTCGACACCATCCGGCGTGAGATCACCACCTTCTGGGTCAACCTGCAGCGGCACTTCGCTCCGCGGAAATCCGAACAGGTCCAGGAGCCCTCAGAGGAGGAGCCTGGTGCCGTCGTGGACCCGGTACCCACGGTCACCGACGATGCCTTCTCCGGTGTAGTCAACGCCGCCATTACTGGCAATGTGCTAATCAATGACATTGTGCCCGTAGGAAGTCCAGCATCGGCACTCCTAGAATCCCAGCCGGCGAGCGGGATGGTGACCCTCAATGCCGACGGCACGTTCATCTACGTGCCGTCGGCTGGTTTCCACGGGACCGATGTCTTCCAGTACCGAGCCTATGCAGGATCGCTGGCCAGCCCGGTGCTGGCCAGCGTCACGATCACCGTCACCCCTGCGTCCATCCCGGGGGATCCGCCGTTCACCCTGCCGACCGTCGGCATCCAGGGGCTGAGCTGGTGGATCGGGCTGAGCAAGCAACAGATCGACGATGCGCTGACGAAGGCCAAGGCTGCCAACGTGACATCGGTGCGGATGGACTTCAGCTGGTCGGTGATCGAATGGCAAAAGGGCACCTATGACTGGTCGTCCACCGATACGATGGTCGACGCGGTCAGAGCACACGGCATGACCGCGCTGGCGATGGTTTACGACACCCCGGCCTGGCTGTCGGGCAGCACCGATCCGCATGCCATCCCGGTTGGCAGCGAGCAGATCCAGCAGTTCGCTGAGTTCGCCGCGGCCGCCGCCCTGCGGTACGGCGATGTGATACCCGAGTGGGAAGTGTGGAACGAACAAAACATCCCGCGGTTCTGGGCCGTCCCGGATGCCGCTGCCTACACCGCCCTGCTGAAGGCGACCTACACCGCGATCAAGGCGGTGTCCCCCGGTGCGACCGTCATCGCCGGCGGGCTGTCCCCGGATCCCAGCGGTATCGGCACGCTGGACTTCGTCCGAGGCATCTACGCTGCAGGCGGCAAGGGCTACTTCGATGCGCTGAACTACCACCACTACGCGTTCCCGAGTGTTCCCGATATGGGACCGCTGGCCGCGATCCACGAGATCATGGTGACCAACGGCGATGGAGACAAGAAGATCTGGATCACCGAGGCCGGCGCACCGACCGGTACCGGGACCTATGCGGTCAGCGAGCAAGTGCAGGCCGACACCATCGTGGCGATCCTGAACCAGGCCGCCGAGAACACATACATCGGACCGGTCTACATCTACACGATCACCGATACCGGCACCGACCTGTCCGACCCGGAGTCCAACTTCGGCCTGATCACCCAAGACGGCCGTCTCAAGCCGGCCTATCAGGCCCTGCTGGACTTCATGACGCGGAACAGTTCTGCGGCGGCTGCGACCGTCTCGGCGTAGTCATGTCGGGACCGTCGAACACCCAGCCCAGCCGCAGTCGCCGGCAGACCGACGAAACCGCCAGTGACCCCAGCACACCGGCCAGCAGGCACAACACGATGATCAGCCAGAGTTGCTCGACACCCAACTTGACCAACACAATCCGTGTACCCGAGGCCAGAATGATGTGCGCCAGATAGATGTCCAGCGAACGGCGCCCACACAACGCCAGGAAGGCCACCGCCCGGCCAGCATATCCGAACAGCAGAATCGCCGCCGTCGCCGCCACCGCCAGCACCACCCCGATCGCCACCCTCGTCGGAGTGGCCTGGAACCAGTAGAACGTCGGCAGAATCGCGGTGGTTCGCACACAGACCACTGCGGTCAACACAAGAACAGACACGCTCAGCACCGCCGACAGAGACGCCGGCAACCGGTCCAGTGCGTCCTGCACCCTGGCAGTTCCGGCCACCATGCCTGCGATGAAGAACACCACCAGCCCCAGCCCCTGGGTGCCGATATAGCCACCGTCGTAGCCCCACCAGATCAAGCTGATGGCGGAACCGATCACCAGCGCCACCGCACCCCGCCGCGGTAACCACGGCCGCAGCGGGACGAAGACCACGGTGGCCAAGATCAGGAACGGCAGATACCACAGGTGCCCGTCGGGACGCCACACCTGCAGCACCCCGGCGAACGACCTACCGTTGTTGACTGCATCGCCGGCCAGCAGCTGCACCGAGCCCTGCATCAGCGTCCACAGCAGGTACACCGCGAGCAACCGCATCACCCGGTCCCGCAAATAGGCAGACATGCCCCGCTTCTCGACGGCCCTGGGTATCAGCGTGCCACCGACGAAGGCGAACGCGGTCAGACACCACAGACCCACCGACCGGTCGACGGTCATCTTGATGTCGTCATCGATCAGACCGGCCGAGCTGAGACCCCGCACCACATGCACCACGACGATCGCCACAATCGCGGCCCCCCGCGCGACATCCAGACGGTGATCACGTACCGCCGCGCTCACGACTGCCCGATCCTTCCCTGCAGCAGTTCCTGCCCGGAGGTCTTGGGCGTGAGATCACTCCGCAGGACCCCGAAGTTCTGCTCCAGATTGCCTGGATCGGTTCCCCGGTTCCGCAATTCATAGATCACGACCGGGCCCACCCACGCCCACGAGGTCGCTAGCGCCACCGCTTGCGACAACGACTCGGCCTGCTGGCTCTCGGTCATCACATTGTCACCGGACCCGGTTGCCGCGCCGAACTCGGTGACCCAGATCTGCTTGTCTGCATCGCCCCACTGCTCCATGACCCCCCGCAGCGCGGGCAGGTCGGCAATGCTCCCGACCCGCGCCGGCACATCCGATACCGGCAGGTCGGGAAAGCTATAGGGATGCACGGCGATTGCATCGGCCAGTTGCGCGGTCCCATTGGCATAAAGATCGTCGACGAACTCTGTTTGCGCAATTCGGCTGCCATCATCGGTGGTCGTCCCGCGGGTGAGCCCGCCGGTGATCACCGTCGCCGCAGGGTCGAGCGAACGTATCGCCGCGGCCGTCGCGCGGAACAGCGCACTATATTCGTCGGCGTCCGGCCGCGGCTCCCAGAAGTCCACGATATTGGGTTCGTTCCAGACTTCCCAGTTGTTGACGCCCCGGGGCGCGTACCGCTCGGTGGCCGCCCGGGCGAACTCCGCGAACTCGGCCAGATCCCGCGGCGGGGCGTGGGTGGTGGTTCCCGGCGCACGCGCCCACTCCGGCGCATAGGTGAGCAGTGCTAGTACCCGGATACCGTGTGCCGCCGCAGCGCTGACCATGCGGTCGGTATGCGACCAGTCGAACTGTCCGCGGATGGGTTCGATTACCGACCAGTCGAAATCGAAGCGCACCATCGTGATGTTCATCTCGGACATCAGGGCGAACTGCCGCTGCACCTCGGTGTCTGCGGCGGTGTCCATACTGACCGACATCCCCAAAATAACCGGTCGCGCCGAAGCCGATGGCGAGTGGCACGCTGCCACCATCAATACCACCAGGACCACGGCTAACAGCCGACTAACCATCTCGGTGCAGCCGGCCTGCTCCGACAGCGCTCTCGACCAGCGCGACAATGCTCGCCGGATGGTCTCCCACCGCGGCCGCGCGATAGTCCGCGACCGGTATTTCCAACGAATGACGCAGTGCGACAACGTTATCAGCCGGATACGGCAGATACCGGGCACCGGCGGCCTCGGCTGCCTCGATGAGGCCCGGCTGGTCGGCCAACAGCACCGGCACCCCGGCACGTGCGGCCTCGACTACCACCAGGCCGAACGGCTCCCGCCACCTCGACGGGACTACAAGCACGTCGATCGACTCGAACAGTGCACTGGGTTCAATCCAACCCCGCCACTGCACCTGTCCGGTCGTTGTCTGCAGCCGGGCAGGAGCGAGATCGCCCTCACCCGCGACCACCAGCTTGTTGTTCGTTCCACTGACGGCCTCGACCAGCGTATCGATTCCCTTCTCGGCGCTGAGCCGGCCGAGATAGCCGAGTACCTTGGGCGCTCCGGACACGTTGGGGCGCAACCGCGGAACCGTCGGGTTGGCGGCACCGACCGGATGCAGCACCACACGCTGACCGGCCTGCGCCAGGCCGAGTCGCCGGTGCTCGGCGAGCACCGCGTGCGACACCCCAACCAGATCCCCACCCGGCCAGCGCTTTACGGTGTTGCGTTGCCTGGCCCGGCAGGCGCGGCCACAGCTGGCACCATCGTGCCACAGGGTCGACGCGTTGCAGAGCAGACCATAGTCATGAACCACATGGATCAACGGAATTCCCCGACGCGCAGCGACCACCCACGGCGCGTAACCCCAGCCCCGCAGGTTGTGGGTGATCACGACATCGGGTTCGGTTTCGTCGATCAGCCGGTCGACCAGGGTGGCCGAGGCCAACGTCATCGTGTCAATCGCATGCCATAACGTCCGGCCGAACACCCCGCGTCTGCCACCATCGAAGGGCCAGTAGATGTTCGGAATGGCCGACCCTGTGGCGGTGCGGTCACCGCGCCGACGCAGGCCGTGATTGTGAACCTGCCAACCGGTTTCGCGCAGTTTGTCGGCACAGGACTGGACCACCCTTTCGGCTCCGCCGAAGCGGGCCGGCGGCACCATGGAGGCGATCTGGAGCACCGTTCCTCGGAGGTCAGCCATCACGCGACCGCGCCGACCGTCGTTCGGCGATTGCCGTCGAGGCAACCGCCAGTACACCTGCCAGCAACAGCCCGGCCACGCCACCGACGGCGGCCTCGCGCAAGCCGTTCGGCTTCTCCGCGGCGGCCGGCACCAGGGCCGCGCCCGCCGGGCGGACCTCGACGTTGCCACTCTCCAGATCCGATACCGCAACACCGATCTGCGCGATCGCCGCATCCGCGATCTTGGCTGCCAGCTCGGCATCGTTGTACCGGACAGTCACCTTGATCACCGACTGGCCGACCAGACTGCTGGAACTGATGCGACCGCTCAGCGACAGCGGGGTCTCCTGCAGTTGCAGATCCTCGACCACCGGTTCGAGCACCGGGGTCGTGACGCCCAGCCGGGCGTAGCTGGTCATCCGGTTCAGAATGTAGAGCGAGCCCGATGAAAAGGCGTAGGCGGGCCGTGCGGTCGGATCAGACACCGAGACGATGCCCTCGGCCGTGGCGACGTAAGCTGCCGGGGTCTGGCGCGCGTAGATGCCCGCCCCGCCGGCGGCTATCGCGGCGACCAGCAGGATCGCCCACCAACCGCGCCGCAACGCATACAGCACCGTGTCGAGCGCCATCAGCGCTGCCCCATCGCCCTGTTGCGGACTGCCCGCGCCATCTCGCGCGACACCGAGTAGGTCAGGGTCACCGTACGGTCGACGACCCGTGATCGCAGCACCGGCGATTTCAGGTTCTGCAGCACGATCCGACTGTCACGCCAGTCCTCGCGCCACGGCCGGCCCGCGCTGATGCCGGTCCCGTCGAAATCACACAGAAAGTCGGCAAGGGCCATCGGCGGGGAATGGTTGGCGGCCTGCATCAGCAACACCTGATCGGCGGCAATCGGGACGCCCTCGTCGTAGCCGCCCAGCTGCCAGAACAGCTCACGCGTGATGGCGGTTGCCTGATGGGGCAACGGCTGCAACAGGATTGCGAAGTTGAACATCGAGAACGGCGCATACCCCAGCGTGCCAATCAGCGTCTTGTCCGCGCTCACCACCCGGGCCAGTCCGTAGAGCCAGTCCGGTGGGCCGTCGGCGCGGCGGGTGATCGCCTCAGCCACCCGGGACAGCACGCCGGGGTCGCCGAACACATCGCCGGAGTGCAGGAACCACAGGTACCTCCCGGTGCACATCTGGGCGCCCTTGTTCATCCCGTGATAGCGCCCGCGGTCGGATTCACTGACCCAGCGGCCGGCGAAGTTCTCGGCCAGCCATTCGGCCGAGCCATCGGTGGAACCCGCGTCCACCACGATGTGTTCCCAGTTCCCGAAGGTCTGGGCACGCACCGATTCCACGGTCTCACGTAGGCCGTCGACATTCTGGTAGGCGATGGTGACGATGCTGAACATCGGCTCAGACATATCGTGCTCCTCTTACAGGACACCGGTGCGGCCGGTGCCGGCGATACGCCGGTACCGGTCAGCCAGCACCAGGTCGGGACTGCGTTCCACCATCTGGCCAATCATCGTGTACTGCTCGGCGACACGGCGGGCGCGAACATCCGGACGCGCCAGCGTGCGGATGAGGTCGATGGCCTCGCCGGGCTCGTCGAACTGCCACTCGTCGGGAAGGATGCCGCGGTAGGCGGCGTTGCGGCGGACCGCGACGGGAAGACCGGCGTTCACGGCGTCCAGCACCGCGATCGGCACGCTGGCTTCCCAGCCGGCGGTGTGCAGATAGACGGTGTGCCCGGTGATGGCCTCAGGCACGTCTGCCGCGGGCAGCCAGCCGGTGACGCCTACGCCGGCACGCTCCAGCACCGATCGGGCACCGTCGGGTCCGTCGCCGACCCAGGTCGCCCTGAGCCGATCCGGGAACGCGGTGACGATGTCGGCGAACAGTTCCGGGCTCTTCTGCGGTGCCACCCGGCCCAGGGTCACCACGCTGATCGCATCCTCGGTCGTCACCGTGGGCGCGGGCTGCGCCGGGATGGTGGCCGACGCCAGCGCCCGATTGCCTGCGAACGAGTTCAACACATAACCGATGTCGGTCGACGGACGCAGCGAGCGGGCGAGGTCGGCCTCGTGCGGGCTGACGCCGATGAACGCATCGGTGCGGCGGGCCAGCACCCACTCGGCGAACCGGTAGGCCATCCGCTTGATAGCCGGGATATCGCGCCGCTCGAAGGCAAAGCAGTGTGGGCTGTAGGCGATCCGCGGGTTGCCCGGCATCAGCGGCTGCAGCCGGCCGACCGCACCGGCCAGCGATGAATGCAGGTGCACCACATCGGGGCGTACCTGCGCGACCGCAGCGGGCAGCGCCTTCCACAGCTTGAACAATCCGGGTTCGATGATCGACGACGTGACGAACGGAGAATCGGCACCCAGCTCCTCCAGCAAGCCCGAACCACGGTCCTGGGCAAGGAGATAGGACTCCACACCGTCCCGTCGGACCGCATGGGCGTACTCGACGACCGCGGTTCCGGTGCCCGCCGAGAACGTCTCGGTGACATGCAGCACCCGCAGCGGCCTGCGCTGCCGGGCCGGCACCCGGCCGAAGATGATCCGGGCCGTGTCATCCCAGCTGAACCGGGCGGCATTTGTGCGTGCCCGGCGGCCGAGGTCGTCACGTGCAGCCTTGTCGGCCAACACATCGCGCACCGCGTCGACGCAGGCGTCCAGATCATCGGGCGCGAAACCGATCCCGGCTGCACCCGCGACCTCGGTCATCGCCGAACCCAGCGCGAACACCGCAGGCGTGCCCTCGGCACCCGCCTCCACGATCGGGATGGCGAAACCTTCGTAGCGCGAGGGTGCCACCAACACACCGGCGGTGCGGTACAGCTGCTGTAGTTCCCCGTCTCCGACGCGGCCGAGCATCCGCAGATTGGCCGAATCGGAGATGTCGACCTGTCGGAAGATGGCCTGTTCCATGCCGACCACGGCAACCTGGATACCGGCCTGCGCCAATGCCATTGCCGCGGGTGCGACATTCTTGTGCGGAGCCAGGTTGCCAACGATGAGGGCGAAGGTGCCGGCCTCGAACGGCGGTGTGTACACCGCGTCGCCGTCACCCTCGAGGCGACTCGGCGCACACGGTGCCAGCGCGAAGCGTTCCGGCGACACCCGCAGCACCTCGGCCAATTCGGTGCGACTGAACTCCGAGACGGTCAGCACCCGCGCGGCGACACGGGACAGCAAGCCGTACATCAACCAGTACCACGCCACGAAGGCACGCCGGAATGTCCTGGGGTACCGGAACGGCATGGCATCGTGCATCACCACCGTCTGATCCCGCTTGACGATGGGCGCCGGGCCGGCCATCGAGAACAGGTGCGTCCCCCGGGAGAGCCAGGGCAGCGCGATCTGCTCGAAGAGCATTCCGCGGAGCCGGGACCGGACCGTCGGGAACTGTGAAATCCAGACCGGCGCAACCGCATCGGCAGGCAGGATGACCTGCACCTGCGAAGCATGCTCGGTCCGACTCAGCGATTCCATCACCTGCGATGCGTATCGCTGGGTGCCCGAGGGTGACTGGGCCAACCACTTTCCGTTGACGCTGTACGAGTAGCTGTCACGACGCTGCCTCATGGCACCAGCACCTCCTCTTTGATCGTTGTCTGAGTTCGGGTTTCCGCCGTCTGCGGTTTCGGCGCAGACGGGCGGGTCAGGGGGTAACACAGCAGCGCACCGGGAACGGCCCAGGTCAGCCAGTCGGCGGTGTCGATGGGCCAGGGTCGCTCGGTGATCGACAGGACGGCGACCGGGACGAGCACGCAGCACACCACCGGGAAGTACGTGTTGCGGGCCTGCCACAGCAACACGACGATGGCCGCGGTGAAGAACGTCACGCCCACCAACCCGGTGGAGAAGGCGACGCTCAACCACTGGTTGTGCGCCGAATACACTTCGCTGGCATCGATCTTGCCGATATCGCGCAGGCTGTCCCAGCCGAAGACGCCGTTACCGTGCAGCAGCGGCCCGATCCGGCCGAGCTCCTCCTGAGCCAGTGCCCACAGTCCACCGCGGCCGGTGAACGCCGACGGGTCCCTGGTCAGGAAGGGCAGGAACAGCGATACCGCCAGCAGCGGGAAGAGGCCGAGCGCGGCCAGGACCGACCGACCGGGTGCCCGGCTGGGGTTGCGGGCATCCGGCCGGACGATCAGCAGCGCCGCCAGGGTTATCATCGCGGCCAGCGCCCCGGACCGGCTGCCCGTCAGCACCACGATCCCTGCTATGTAGAGCGTCAACGCGACGCCCTGCCAACCGCGGAATGCCATGTACACGAACGGCATTGCGATGACCAGTGAGATCGCCAGTGCGTTCTCGTTGTCCATCACGCCGGGCAGGTTGAAGCCGAGCAGACCGCATTTGTAGCCGGCCTCACACGCGTTGACGGCGATGTCCGGGTGCAGCCACATGGCGAAACCACTAGCCGTCGCCTGGATCAGCCCGGCGATCGCGATGCCGAGGTGAATCCCGATACCGCGCGGCGCGACGATGCAGGCGAACAGGATCAGTACGTAGATGATGGTGAACGGCCGCAGCGGGTCCTCGCCACGCAGGAACGCTGTGCCGATCGAAATGAGCGCGACGATCGACAGGAAAGCCGCCGGGATGCTGATCACCTGGTTGCCACGCCGCAACCGCAGGATGATCACGGCGACGGCGGCGAGCGCCTGGACCACCAGCATGACCCGGAGCCCGAGCGTGCCCCAGTCGGGCATCTCGTTGGTGACGGTGTTGTACACATCGGTGGTGGACACCCAGGCGCCGGCGTAGGTGATGACGATGTTCAGGAAGCTGAAGGTCAGCAGCGCCAGGCCCAGGCTCAGGTAGGCCGCCGAGGTCCATTCGCCACGGCGGGCGGAACTGACGACACCGAGGATGGTGATCAGCACCGCGATCCCGGACACCAGGCAGACCGCGAAGGTGAGGATCGGATCAGGCATCGGCGGCAACCACAGTCCGGGTTGCCGGGGGCTGGGAGCGGGTCAGCCGCAACACCCGCCACACGCCAGGCGCCAGCTGGCACAGCGCCACCGTGATCGCCGAGGCGTACACCGGCCCGGCCGCTCCAAAATGCGGTGCCATGAACCAGGACAGCGGCAGATTGGTCACCACCAGTGCGGTGACGCAGATGGCCTGGAACCGCAGCTGTTCCGGAGTGATCAGGAAGATGCCGGTGGTGACGTGCGCGGCCTGCACGAACAGCAGCAGGGCGAAGGAGATCAGCAGAGACCACGTCGGCGTTGCCTGCCCGTCGCTCATCCACCCGATCAGGAAGCCGGCGAACAGCACGAAACACACCGCCATCGCCACACCGAGGCCGCTGAGGATGGCGACACCGGCCAACCAGCCCCGGCGGGCGTCGACGGGGTCGGTGTTTACCTTGGCGAACCGTGGCCACAGGGCGAGTGCGGCAGTGGATGCTATCGACCACAACGGTATGTAGAGCTGCGCAGCGTAGGAGTAGTTGGACAGCTCGGCGGCACCCAACCGGTGCGCGATCACGACGCGGTCAGACTGCAGCGCAATCGGCAGGCCGATCATCACGATGAACATCGGCACCGCGGTCGCCGCGATGGGTACGCCCGGAAAAGCGCGCGGCCGCAGTACTTTGCCCAACAGCCCGGCGACGGCAACGCGGTCGACCGACCACGCCCTGGCCGCACAGGCGATCGCGGCGATCAAAGCGCCCAGCGGAAGAACCAGGGAGTACGCCAACGCGGGCGCGTTCAGCTCCCGGAATAGAAGGGTTAGCAGCAGTGCCGCCGGCGGCGAGATACCCAGCAGTACCACCGACTCAGGGATGCGGCCGCTGCCGCGCAGGATCGCCTCACCGACCGAGAACGGCAATGCCACAGCGAAAGCCGAAAGAGCCAGTACCGCAGAGATATTGAGGCTGGAGGCCAGGTGCTCTTGGGATATGCCCAGCAGCCCCGGCCAGGCCCCGATCAGACCGATCAGACCGGCTCCGCCGCCCAGGATGACACTCGACCACATCGTCACCCGGATGGCGGCCAGTACCGTGCCGCGGTAGACCTCCGCGCTGCCGGTCTCATCGAGTTGGGCGCGCGAACTCGCCACCGCGGCCCCGGTACCCAGATCTGCGAACATCAACAGCTGACACAGCGTCGCGACCAGCATGACGACACCGAACTGCTCGATGCCGACCGCCTGGGTGACGATGCGGGCGATGGCCAGGTTGCATAGTCCGGTCAGCGGCAGCACGATCAACCGGGCACCACCGGCGGCCATCAGCAGTCGGCCGATCGCCCTGAGGCCCGAGGCCTGCGATCCGTTGTCGGTCATGCGCGGTCCGCCGGTTTCGCGTGCCGTGGCACTGGGCGCCGGCCGGCGGATGTACCACCCCCGTTGAACGCCCACCACAGCAGCGCGCCCGCCACGACGCCGGCGGCGCCACCGCCGAGCACTTTGACGACGTCGACCGACGAATTCGCGACCTCGGGAGTGATGGCCGGCTGGATCAGGGGCATCAGCACCGGCGAGGACTGTTCGACACCGGCGCCTTCGGCGGAGGACACGGCGATCGCCAGACGCGCCAGGACGGCGTCGGCCAACTTCGCGGCGGTATTCGGGTCCGACGACGTCGCGGTGGCATCGATCAACGCGCTGCCGGGAACGGCGGCCACCTCGATGGCGCTGGCGAGTTGGTCCAGGCTGTGGCCCGGGATGTCCTGCGATACCGCAGCCAGCAAGGCAGGCGATGTGGCCAGTTGGGCATAGCTGTCGATGCGTTGGGTGACGAACTGCTGCGCGCTGAACGGGTCGGGTTCGGTAGCCGGGAAGTTGAACTTCACAAACACGGTGCCCGTCGCCGAGTAGGTGGTGGGGCCCAGAACCGACCAGAGCAGTCCTGCCCCCGCACCGGCGAGCACCGCGAGCAAGGCGGCGACGACACCGAGGAGGCTACGGCGGCTGTCTGTCACAGCGAAGCCTCCGATCGGATCTCAGCAAATTTCTAGGCGACGGTTGCTCGCCAGCAAAACTGTAAGGGTTCGGATTCGCCCCGTCCAGAGAACGACCATCAATTGACTGTCCCGTTACTTTGCGATAACCGCTCACTCCGTGACAGAGAACGAGTCGGCAGCCGGATAGCCCGGTCGCGTATGGATACATAAAGTGCAGTTAGTACGGTATTTTCTGCTCCGAAGCCACGGAATCGCCGAGCCAATGGTGCGCACCGCCAGCTCTAAGTCAGGATGTTCAAATGTTGCTAAAATCACACTATGCTGCGCATTTTGGTTGCCGATAGCTACTTAGACATCCCGGCGAGGCTGTTGAAGTTGACGTGATCATTGATTTTTAGCGAATATCTTGAGGTCGTCCGGCCAAGATAGGCACCAAAACTGCCTCTCCGGACCGCTAGCAATATCTTCAACTGGCCATAGATGCCAGTTTTCCTGGTATTTATGTGATGCCATGTGGTCCTGGCAATGCGCTGAATGATAATCTCGCCCCATGCCTGGTGACAGCACGGCGGGGGCGCCGACATGGTTCGGCACCGCCGAGGCAGCCCTCTTCGGTGTGCTGCACTGCCCCAGCGGAGGGCAGAGTCGTGGTGGCATCGTGCTGTGCCCACCGCTGGGCAAGGAACACGTCGACACCTACCGGGGCCTGAAGCTACTCGCCCAGAAACTGGCGGTGGCCGGTTTCGCCGTGATGCGGTTCGATTACGCCGGCACGGGTGATTCGACGGGACGTCAGGGCGCCGAGACCGCGATCACGGACTACCTGGACAGCATTGCCGTCGCCGCCCGGTACCTCCGCGACTGCGGCGTCCCGACGGTGTCCCTGATTGGGTTGCGGGCCGGCGCACTGCTGGCGGCAGCGGTCGCACCCACCCTGACCGGATCGGTCGACCTGGCGTTGTGGGATCCGGTGACCGACGGCCGCAGGTACCTTCGTGAGCAACGCGCTCTCTACCGGATGTCGGTGGGTGAGGACACCGCCGATACCTCCGTGGAATCCATATTGGGACTGAGCTTCTCGCCGCAGGCATCGCTCAAGCTCGCAGCCATGAAGCTACCGACCGCCTTCGACGAAAATATCCGGACCTTGCTGCTGGTGCGGCCGGAACGCCGTGATGACAAGCGACTTCGCACGTTGGCGAGCGCGCCCTCATGCACAGTGCGTGCCGTCCCCGACCAGTCCGCGTTCGTCGAGCCAGCCAGTTACGTGGTGGAGATCCCGTACCCGACAGTCGATCTGCTGACCGACTGGTTCGACACCCACGGGGCCACGGCCACCGCCCCGTTCCGCGCCGACCTCCGATCGAGCACGGTGGTGAATCAGTACTCCGACGGAACGGCCATCGTGGAGACCATCGAGCATTTCGGACCCCACCGGCTTTTCGGTATCCGCACCGCGATGACGGGAGCCCGGCCCGACTGCCCCACCCTGTTAACCCACAGCACCGCCTATGAGCACCGGATCGGCACCGGACGGATCTGGACCGAAACCGCCAGGGAACTAGCCGCGCTGGGCGTAACGGCGTTGCGCTATGACCGGCGAGGCACCGGCGACAGTGGTGCGGCCACCGAATTCCCGCGCATCTATTCCGACCAGTCCCGAGCCGATATCGCGGCGGCCGTGACCGCCACCGGAGCCGGTCCAGACCGGTTGATGATGACCGGCGTCTGCTCGGGCGCCTGGCACTCGGCGATGGCCGCCATCACCAAGGGAGCACACAGTGTGGTGCTGGTCAACATCATCGGCTATGCGTTGCGGCAGAAAGAGACCGACCCGGATATCGCGATGACGACCGCCCCGCAGCCCACACTCAAGCAACGCGCGAAATCACTCATCCGCAGCCATATCCCGTATCCGGCCTGGCTGATGCTCGGCAAACTCGGGGTGGCCCAGGTACCCGAGGTACTGCTGACACGACTACGCCGCAGGAATATCCGCACCGATATTCTGCTGTCCCCGGCCGACCTGACCTGGTTCTCGCAGCAGCACGGCGACCGATCCATGCAGCGGGTGTCGGATGCCGGTTGGGCGCCGACCCTGATCGCGGCGCCATTCGGGGATCATCCGCTGCTGCGCCGTGACCTCCAGGAATTCACCCGCCGTCATCTCGTGGGCGCGATCAGGCGTGACTTCGGCCCGCTGTTGGCCGATGCCGAGCCCGATCAGCCCAGTGCGACCTGCTGAGGCTGACTGCCACAGGTCGACGGCGCGGGGGTCGCCGAGCCTATCCGGTCATGTATCCATTCGTAGAGAATCCGGTAACCCGTCCCGCCCAGGTCGCCGTGGCCGGCCCCGGCGACCTCGACGTGCTGGATCCGGCCGCCCAGTGCGCACGCCTCACGAACCGCAGTCGCCACCCAGGACGCGGGTATCGTGTTATCCGCCAGACCGTTCACCACCAGCATCGGCACGCCGAGCGACTGCTGCGGCAACGCGATCCTGCGCAACGCGGTGCGCAGGACGGCCACATCATCGGGATCGTCGAACTGCAGCACGATATCAGGGCTCGCCGCCCCGCCACGGCAGGCGAATACCGTGTTCTCGTCGGAGCGCACCGCGGCATCGATGAAGTCGCGGGCCCGCAGGGCTGGATCGGACCGTTCCAGCCCTGCCACCACCAGCGGTACCACGGCCCGTTGGTCGGCCGTGAGATCCCCCTGTGCCCCACGCTGGGCGACCGGGGTGAGGTTGGCAGCCGGTGACAGCGCCGCAACGCCCGCCAGGTCCGGGCCACCGCCGTCACCGGCCAACATTTCCCCGACGGCCCAGACAGCTTGTCCACCTTGGGAGTTACCAAGGGCGATCCACCGGTCGGAGATGTTTGGATACAAGTTGCCGATGGCGCGCGCGGCGTCGGCGACGTTGAAGGCCGCGCTGCGCGGTTCCAGATAGGGATGGCTACCGAAGCCGCCTAGCCCCTCGTAGTCGGTGACGGCGACGGCGTAGCCGTGCGCCGCGAGATCCCGAACGGTGGGCAGAAAACCCATCAGGTCTGGGTCCTGCGATGGTCCGCAGTCCGGTGCGATACCGGTGGTGCCGTGTGCCAGCGAGATCAGTGGCCAACCGCCAGCCGGCGGATTACCGACCGGGACCACGAAGACACCGGTGATCTCACGGGCGCTGCCGTCGATACCGGACACCGAGCGATAGGTCGCCCGGCTGGCTCTGCCGTTCACCCCGGCCAGGTCCACGGGTTCGCTACTGACCACCGAACCGCGTGCCGCGTTGGTCTCCGGTGCGATCGCGGGTGACGGGATGGGGATAGGTGCCTCGATATCGTCCGTGTCGAGCGCGGTCTGGCCGGCTCCGCAGGCGACGACCGTCGCCGACAGCAGAGCCGCCAACCATGATCTGGTCCATACAGCTGGCGCGGGGGTCACAGTACTCCCATCGTGGCGAATGCTCCCAGGATACCGGTCCTAGCCTAGTGGCCGACTCTCCCCCGCCCCGCCTGATACCCACAGGCAAATGTTGTCCATCCGTATTCAGCGATTGCTATCTCCTACTCAAGGACACTGTGGCAATGATCGCAAATACTTGATTCAGTGAAATAGATCGGTGACTGCTACTGTTTCCCAAGCGTTCGCCGATGACTCAGCAAACGTCGCGTCAGTCGATACCGAACCCCGTTCCGGTCCGCCTGCCGCAGCGCAAACCCGGGTGTCACACTGTCGCCCAGCGGTATACGCGCTCCACCAGCAGAGAGGACACCGGCGTGACCAAGAAGGCACTCGTCACCGGCATCACAGGCCAGGACGGTTCATATCTGGCAGAGCTGTTGCTGCACAAGGGGTATGAAGTTCACGGACTGATCAGACGCGCATCGACATTCAATACCGCGCGGGTCGACCACCTCTATCGCGACCCGCATGATCCGAACGCCCAGATGTTCCTGCACTACAGCGATTTGAGCGAAGGCAGTCGACTGACCACGCTGTTACACGAGATCCAGCCCGACGAGGTGTACAACCTGGGCGCCCAATCACACGTCCGGGTCAGCTTCGACGAGCCCGAATACACCGGCAACACCACGGGCCTGGGAGCTATGCGACTGCTGGAGGCCGTGCGTATGGTGGGTCTCAACTGCCGCTTCTACCAAGCTTCAAGCTCCGAAATGTTCGGCGCGACTCCGCCACCACAGAACGAGGACACACCGTTCTACCCGCGTTCGCCCTACGGTGCGGCAAAGGTCTACTCGTACTGGGTCACCCGCAACTACCGCGAGGCCTACGGCATGTTCGCGGTCAACGGCATCCTGTTCAACCACGAGTCCCCCCGTCGCGGCGAGACCTTCGTGACTCGCAAGATCACCCGGGCGGTGGCCGAGATCAAAGCCGGCCGGCAGCAACACCTGTACCTCGGGAATCTGGATGCCGTCCGCGACTGGGGTTATGCACCGGAGTACGTCGAGGGCATGTGGCGGATGCTGCAGGCCGACAAACCCGAGGATTTCGTGCTGGCGACCGGCACTGCCTACACGGTGCGTGATTTCGTCGAACTGTCGTTTGCGCACGCCGGACTGGACTGGTCCGAACACGTCAAGTTCGACGAGCGCTACCTGCGCCCCACCGAGGTCGACTCACTCATCGGATCTGCCGAGAAAGCCCAACGTGTACTCGGTTGGACGCCAAAGGTTCTCACGCCGCAATTGGCGGCGATCATGGTCGACGCCGATATCGAGGCACTTGCCCATGACGGACCCTGGATCGACGCCCCGGTGCTCGACGGCTGGACCACCGGCGCATGAGTGCGGACTTCACCCCGACCGCGCTGGACCGCCACGCGCCGCTGTACGTGGCCGGCCACGGCGGGCTGGTCGGGTCGGCGATCTGGCGCACACTGCAGGCGCGCGGATTCACGAATCTGGTCGGGCGACGGTCGGCAGAACTGGATCTGCGGGACCGCGACGCGGTGTTCGACTTTTTTGCCGAGACCCGGCCCCAGACCGTCGTCCTGGCTGCCGCCAAGGTCGGTGGCATTCTGGCCAACAACACCTATCCGGTCGATTTCCTGTCCGAGAACGTCCGTATCCAGACGAATGTCCTGGACGCGGCACTGGCCCAGCGCACCCAACGGCTGCTGTTCCTCGGATCGTCATGCATCTACCCGCGGATGGCTCCACAGCCCATCCGTGAGGACTATCTGCTGACCGGGTCTCTGGAAGAAACCAACAACGCCTACGCGATCGCCAAGATCGCGGGCATCATCGGCGTCCAGTCAGTCCGGCGCCAATACGGGCTACCGTGGATCTCGGCCATGCCCACCAATCTGTATGGCCCTGGCGACAACTTCTCGCCGCAGGGATCGCATGTCCTGCCGGCCTTGATACGTCGCTACGACGAAGCTGTTTCCAGCGGCGCCGAGACCGTCACGAACTGGGGCACCGGAACGCCTCGGCGTGAGTTGCTGCACGTCGATGATATGGCTTCGGCATGTTTGCACCTGCTGGAAAACTACAACGGCAGCAGCCAGGTGAACATCGGCACCGGAACGGATTGCACCATCGCCGACATCGCTGCGATCATCGCCGAGGTGGTCGGCTACACCGGGCAGACCCGTTGGGACACCGAAAAGCCGGACGGCACACCGCAGAAGCTACTCGACGTCAGCCTGCTCCGCGAGAACGGGTGGTCCGCGACGATCGACCTGGCAACCGGTATCTCGACGACGGTCGACTGGTACCGCAGCCACATCGCAGAACTGCGGACATAAGTTCCCGGGCGGCCTCAGCCCTCCAGCTTGTAGCCGAGGCCGCGGACGGTCACCAGGTGCACCGGGCTGGCCGGGTCCGATTCGATCTTGGACCGCAACCGCTTCACGTGCACGTCGAGGGTCTTGGTGTCGCCGACATAGTCCGCACCCCAGACCCGGTCGATCAACTGGCCACGGGTCAGCACCCGTCCGCTGTTGCGCATCAGGTATTCGAGCAGGTCGAACTCCTTGAGCGGCAGAGTGATCGGCTCACCGTTCACGCTCACCACATGGCGTTCGACATCCATCCGCACCGGGCCGGCCTCCAGCACACCGTCACCGATGCCGACATCGTCGTTGTCGGCACCGCGACGCAGCACGGCGCGGATCCGTGCGATCAGCTCACGTGCCGAGTACGGCTTGGTCACGTAATCGTCGGCGCCGAGTTCCAGGCCCACCACCTTGTCGATCTCACTGTCGCGAGCGGTCACCATGATGACCGGCACGCTGGACCGCGACCGCAACTGCTTGCAGACATCGGTGCCGCTCATCCCGGGCAGCATGAGGTCCAGCAGCACGATATCGGCGCCCGCGCGCTCGAACTCGGCCAGCGCCGAGGGGCCGTCGGTGACGACGGTGGCCTCGAATCCCTCCTTGCGCAACAGGAATGCCAGAGGATCGGCGAGGGACTCTTCGTCTTCAACGATCAGCACGGACGTCATCAGGAGGCGCCTTCCTTAATCATCATCATCGTCGACCGATCGGTCGTCATGTATCGCCGGTATGGACAGGGTGAACGTCGAACCGGTACCCGGCTGACTCCAGAGCCGGATGGATCCGTTGTGGTTGGCCGCCACGTGCTTGACGATGGCCAGGCCCAGACCGGTTCCGCCGGTGGCCCGCGAACGCGCCTTGTCGACCCGGAAGAAGCGTTCGAAGACCCGCTCCTGATCGGCACGGGCGATCCCGATACCGCGGTCGGTGATGGCGATCTCGATATCGTCGCCGCGGCGCCGCCGGCTGATCGAGACATCCGACCCGTCCGGCGAGTACGCGATGGCGTTGGACACCAGGTTGGCGATCGCGGTGATCAGCAGCCGCTCGTCGCCCAGCACCCGGTAGCCGGTGGGCGCGTCGGTGGTGATGTTGATGTGGGCGCTGTCGGCGGCCACCTTGTACCGCGACAAGGCCTCGGACACCACCGCATCGACGTCGACGGTGTCCAGGTCGGGCAGCGGTTCGGCGCCCTGCAACCGGGACAGCTCGATCAGCTCGCCGACCATGTTGGCCAACCGCTCGGATTCGATGATCATCTTCTCGGAGAACCGGCGCACGACGTCGGGATCGTCGGTGGAGGCCAGCATCGCCTCGGCGAGCACACCCATTGCGCCGACCGGGGTCTTGAGTTCATGGCTGACGTTGGCCACAAAATCGCGCCGGGTCGCTTCCATCCGTGCCTGCTCGGACTGGTCACCGACGAACACCACGGCGAACTGGTTGGCCTCTTCGACCAGCAGCCGGACATGACCGCGTACCGCCAGACCCGAGCGACCGGTCTTCTGCCGTTTGCGCGGCGACAGATCGATGTCGACATCCTCGCCGGTGGCCAGGCAGCGCTGCACCGCCTGCCACGCGCGGTCGTCGAGCAACCGATCCCGGACCAGCCCCAGCTCGGTGGCCTGCTCGTTCATGTAGACGACATCGCGGAAGGTGTCGACGACGACGATGCCCATCGGTGACATCGCCGCGATATGGCTGAGCATCTGCGAGACGGTGATACCACCGCCCTCTTCGATATCACGCTCGACCCGGCGCGCACTGATCCGGCGCATCGCGGCCATCCCGACGGCGATCCCGATTCCCAGCGCGAGCAGAGCCAGCGCAGCCGCCAGCAACAGCGCGGAACCGACACTCACGCGAAAATCGTACGCATCGGGTGAACGTCATCCCAGCAGCGTGCGGCCAAATCGGGAGAAGTCACACGTACAAAGACCAGAGTTCGGCCACCGTTAACTCATTGATCACTTCGCGCACCGCGTGGGTCGGTCACTTGGCGCCCTGCGCGGCGACGGCCGCGGCACCGGCGGCCGCGGCCTCCGGATCCAGATAGCGTCCGCCCGGCGTCGTCGGCTTGAGGTCGGCGTCCAGTTCGTAGAGCAGCGGGATCCCGGTCGGGATGTTCAGCCCGACGACATCGTCCTCGGACATCCCGTCCAGGTATTTGACCAGCGCACGCAGCGAGTTGCCGTGCGCGGCGATCAGCACCGTCTTGCCGGCCTTGAGGTCGCCCACGATGGTCTGCTCGAAGTACGGCACGAACCGGGCCACCACATCGGCCAGGCACTCGGTCAGCGGCACCTCGTCCAGATCGGCATAACGCGGGTCGGCGTCCTGGCTGAACTCGCTGCCCTTCTCGATGGGCGGCGGCGGCGTGTCGTAGCTGCGACGCCACGCCATGAACTGCTCGTCGCCGTACTTCTCCTTGGTGGCCGCCTTGTCCAGCCCCTGCAGCGCACCGTAGTGCCGTTCGTTGAGCCGCCAGTCGCGGATCACCGGAATCCAGTGCCGGTCGGCGGCATCGAGCGCCAGGTTGGCGGTGGTGATGGCGCGGCGCAGCAGCGAGGTGTACAGCACGTCGGGCAGCACGCCCTGCTCGGCGAGCAGCTTGCCACCGCGGACCGCCTCGGCCCGGCCCTTGTCGGTGAGGTCGACATCGACCCAGCCGGTGAACAGGTTCTTCTGGTTCCAGTCGCTCTCGCCATGGCGCAGCAGGATCAAGGTCGGCATAACCTGAATCCTCTCATGAGCCGTCAGTCTTCGATCAGATGGGAAAAGGCCTCGAGGTTCTTCAGCGACTCGCCGCGGGCCACCCGCCACTCCCATTCCTTCTGGATGGAGGACCGAAAACCCAACTCCAACAAGGTGTTGAAATCGCTGTCGACCGCCTCGAGCACCTGTCCGAGCACCCGGTCGATCTCGTCGGCATCCACCGAACTGTTCGCCATCCAGCCCACCAGATAGATATCGCCCAGGTTGTCCAGGGTGTAGGCCACCCCGTACAGGCGGCGGTTGCGCTTGAGCAGAAACTTGTAGACGGCCTCGAAATTCTCGTCGGGCCGCCGGCAGACGAACGCCTCGACCCGCACCGAGTGCTCACCGACGCTCAGGATGGTGTTGGTCTTGAGCCGCCGCTCCCCCGGCAGCGCCACCACCAGCCCGGGCAACCCGCCGTTGACACCCTTGTGGTGGGCGTACTCCAGGTCGTTGGCCTGCAGGGTCTGTTCGATGATTTCCCGAATGGGGCTCATGCCCGCACCCCCCGGCGTAGCGCGAACCGCCGCCCGGTCCGCCGCGTCGGCAGATCACGGCGCGGATGCCGGTCCCGGTAGTCGGTGATGGCGTGCGCGTAGCTGGCCAGCAACCCGTCCACGGTGTGTGCCCAGGAGAAGGTAGCCGCATGCGCCGCGGCCGCCGCGCTCAACCGATCAGGGTCCTGTGCCAGCACCGCGGCCAGCGTGTCGGCCCAGTCGCCGGGATCATGCCCGCTGACCAACGCGCCGGTCACGCCGTCGCGCACCGCCACCGGCAACCCGCCGACGGCGGCCGCGACCACCGGCGTCCCGCAGGCCTGCGCCTCGACGGCGACCAGGCCGAAGGACTCGTTGTAGCTGGGCACCGCGACGATGTCGGCGGCCCGGTAGACGTCGACCAGTTGGTCGCGGGACTGCGGCGGCAGAAAGGTCACCCGGTCGGTGATACCCAACTCGGCGGCCAGTGCAACCAGATCGTCGGGTGTCGCCATGCCCGAACCGGAGGGCCCACCCGCGATGAGCACCTGGACATCGCTGAGCTTCGCGGCGGCCCGCAGCAGCACATCGGGGGCCTTGAGCGGTTGGATGCGACCGACGAAGGCAATGACCTTGGCCTGCTCGGACAGGCCCAGCGCCCCCCGCGCGGCCTGCCGCGAACCCGGCGTGAACACCTGCAGGTCGACGCCGGGATGCACCACATCGATGCTGCGCCGGTGAGCGTGGTGTAGTGAGACCAGTTGCTGTGCTTCGATTTCGGTGTTCACGATCAGCCGGTCCGCCTCGTCGACCACCTGCTGTTCGCCGACCGAGCGCAGTGCCGGTTCGGGGGCGTCACCTTCGGCCAGGGCGGCGTTCTTGACCGCGGCCAGGGTGTGGGCGGTGTGCACCAGCGGCACCGCCCAGCGGTCGGCGGCCAGCCAGCCGACCTGACCGGACAGCCAATAGTGCGAGTGCACGATGTCGTAGTAACCGGGCTCGTGGGTGGCCTCGGCGCGCAGCACCCCGGCGGTGAACGCGCACAGCTGGGTGGGCAGGTCGTTCTTGTCGAGCCCCTCGAACGGCCCGGCGACCACGTTGCGCACCAGCACCCCTGGTGCGACCTGCACCACCGGGGCGTCCGCCGAGGAGGTCGCCCTGGTGAAGATCTCCACCTCGACACCACGACGGGCCAGCTCGAGCGCGGTCTGCAGGACGTAGACGTTCATCCCGCCGGCGTCACCGGTACCCGGTTGGGACAGCGGCGAGGTGTGGACCGACAGCACCGCGACGCGACGGGCGTCCGTCAGACCGGACGTTTCGGGAACGACACGCACACAGTCATTCCTACACCGTCGCCCCTACACCGGGGCCAGCACAGTACCTTCACCGCGGCGCAGCTGGGCGCGGCGCATCGCCGCGATCGGGTCGGCATAGAGCCCTCCGAGGGACACCACACCCGCGCCGGCCTCCTGGACGCGGTTGCCGAAGGCCGTCACCCGGATATCGCGCGAGCCCAGGACCGAACGGGCGGCGAAGGCCTGCTCGACCAGTTCCATGCCCTCGGGGTACTCGGTGAAGGCCTGTCCGCCGACCACCAGATCATCGGGGTTGAGCATGTCGCGCAGCAGCGCCACCGCCTCGCCCAGCACCCGGGCCCGCTCGGCCAGTAGGCCGCGCGCACCCTCGTGTCCATTACGCGCGGCGCGCAGCACCGAGGCCAGCGTCGATGTCGGCCCCTCGGACGGGATGATGCGCTGCGCACGGGCCGCGGTCAGCACCGCCTCGTCGCTGACGGTCGACTCCAATTTCCCTGAGCCGCCGAGCAATTCGGAACTCACCGGCAGGGCGGCGATGGTGCCCGGACCGCTGGCAGGCGAATGCACCCGACCGCCGATCGACAGCGCGTAACCCACCGTCTCGCGGGCGTAGACATACAGGCTGGTACCGGCCTGCGCGTTCGGGCGGCGCACGCCGAGCAGCAGCTCGGCGCCGGCCATGGCATCCACATGCGAGGCCACCGACACCGGCAGGCCCAGCGTCTCGGCCAGCACCGGGCCGACCGGCGCCTCGGTCCAGCCCAGCCGCGGATGGTCCAGGTAGCCCGAGGTGCTGTCCACCACGCCACCGGCGGCGACACCGACCCACAGCGCGCGACGACGGTGCCAGCGGCTCAGGTAGCGCCGCGCGCTACCGGCCAGCGAGGCCAGTGCCGCACTCTGGGTGCCGCGCGGGGTGGGTGTCTCGACGACATCGAGGGTGCGGCCGAACAGATCGGTGGCGACGATGGAGGTCGTCTTCGCGCCGATGTGCAGGCCCAGGGTCAGGAACGGCTCGTGATTGACCTCGACCGGGACACGCGGGCGCCCGATCGCGCCGGACACCGCGAGATCGGCGCGCTCGCGCAGCACACCGGCGTCGAGCAGGGCGGTGACCTGGCGGTTCACCGTGGCGATGCTCAATCCGGTGACGCGGGCGATGGCATCGCGGGCGATCGGTCCGCGCTGCCGGGCCGCGCCGAAGACCGATGCCGCGGCGGCGTCGGCGACCTTGAGCGACGGGGCGACGATGTGGTGCCGGGCCAACAGGGCGCGCTTGGCGTGGACGGCGGGCGCCTGACGGATGGTCTTGGCGGCGACGGTGGCGGTGCTCACGATGGGTGTCCTCTGGTCTGAGTATTGGCTGGGGTGGGCTCTGGAAACCTCTGCCACACCAGCGACTCAGCGGGACGTGTTTGTCCTCGGGTCAGCAGGGCGCGGCGGGTGCGCAACAACAACACGCACGCCGCGCGGCGGAACCGCTGATCGAGATCACGACGTCAACTTAGCACGACCATCGGCACTTGCGCGAAGGTCGGATCGGCGGGCCTAGGCTTGTCGGAATGAGTACCTCAACGGACACCCGCCGCGTCGCAGTCGTCACCGGAGCCAGCGCCGGGATCGGCGAAGCCACTGCGAAAACCCTTGCTGCACAGGGATTTCATGTGATCTGCGTGGCACGTCGCGAGGGGCCGATCACGGAGCTGGCTGCCGCGATCGACGGTACCGCGATTGTGGCGGACGTCACTGACCCGGCGGCCGTGGCGGCGCTGGCACAACAGCTGGACCGCGTGGATGTGCTCGTCAACAACGCCGGCGGGGCGCGCGGCCTGGAGTCGGTCGCCGATGCCGATATCGAGAACTGGCGCTGGATGTGGGAGGCCAATGTGCTGGGCACCCTGCATGTCACCAAGGCGCTGCTGGGCAAGCTGATCGACTCCGGCGACGGGCTCATCATCACCGTCACCTCCATCGCCGCGCTGGAGACCTATGACAACGGGTCGGGCTACACCTCGGCCAAGCACGCCCAGGGCATCCTGCACCGCACCTTGCGCAGCGAGCTGCTCGGAAAGCCGGTGCGGCTCACCGAGGTTGCGCCCGGCATGGTGAAGACCGACTTCTCGCTCAACCGGTTCGACGGGGACGCCGACCGCGCCGACAAGGTGTACGCCGGGGTGACCCCACTGGTCGCCGAGGACATCGCCGAGGTGATCGGGTTCGTCGCGAGCAGGCCCGCTCATGTCGATCTGGACCTCGTCGTGGTCCGCCCGCGCGATCAGGTCACCGGGGCGATCGGCTCCCGGTTCAACCGCCAGGGGTAGCCGGGGTGGGCGCGCCGGACGGGGTGGCCGGCGCGGATTCCGGGATGCTCGACCGCGGGGCCGTCTCCGACAGTGCCGACATGGACACCCACTCGTCCCAGTCCACCGCCCAGTCCCAGATGTCGCCGTCGGCGTAGGACAGGTCGATGCGGGTGCCGGTCACCTCGACCGGGTCGCCGTACATCGCCGAGTTGAAGTATTGCTGCGAGTTCTCCAGGTTCAGGTTGATACACCCGTTGGTGACATTGGTATTGCCCTGCGCCCCAATGCTGTTGGGGTTGCAGTGGATGAACTCGCCGTTGTTGGAGATGCGCACGGCGAACCGCTCGTGCACGTTGGCGTACCCGGCGGCCGGGTTGGTCATGTAAAAGTCCTCGTACTTCTCGGTGACCACGTGGACACCGCTACGGGTGACGTTGCGGTCCAGGTCTCCCTCGCCGTAGCTGCACGGGAAGTCCATGATGACGCCCTCGTCGGTGATCACCTGGATGCGGTGACTGCTCGCCTCGGCCTTGACCACCTGACGTCGCCCGATGGTGAAATCCAGAGTGGAGTCGGCGGCGCCGTAGGCCTGCGGACCGAACTCGACGCCGTAGAGGTTGGCATCGACATGCACCGCGGTGCCCGCCGGGTAGTACTCCTTGGTCCGCCAATGCACCCGGGATCCGCCGACCTCGTCGGGCAACCAAGCCCAGCTGCCCTCGACCTGTGGGGTGGTGGTGACCTTGAGCGCCTTCTCGACCGCCGGTTTGTCCTCGTCGGCGACGGCGGCGTCGAACTGCAGGATGATCGGGGCCGCGACACCGACGGTCTGCCCGTCGGCCAGCTGGAATCGGCCGTTGACGGTGGTCTGCGGATCGACGGTGCTGAACTGGCCGGCCACCGGCACGGCCTGGCCGTCCTGGCCGACCACCGACCCCGACCAGGTGTAGGAGCCGCCGTAGCCCAGCGGTTCGGTGACGGTGAATTCGGTGCGGTCGCGGTTCAGCTTGCCCGCGACGACCTTGCCGTTGGCATTGGTGAGAGCGATCCGCTGGAACCAGCCGTCGCTGACCTGCACACCGGCCGGTTCGGTGGGCACCACATCCAGTGCCGCGTCATCGGGGGTCAGGGTGATGGTGGGTGCCTTCGGGACGGCGGCCGCATCCTCGGTGGCAGCCGTGCCGCCGGTGGGCTTACCCGTGCAGGCCGCCACGAGGCCGGCACCACCCAGACCCAGGATGGTGAGCGCGCGACGGCGGCTCAGCGGTGCGTTCTCGGCAGGTCCCACGTGGTCCAAGGGTACCTAGAGCGCGCACCCGACCAGTACCGGCTCGGGTGTGAGTTCGATCCCGAAGCGGTCCCGCACACCGTCACGCACCGTCCTGGCCAGCGCCAGGATCTCGGTCGTTGTCGCGCCGCCCCGGTTGGTC
Source organism: Mycobacterium sp. C31M (assembly GCF_053345865.1). Classification (NCBI taxonomy): domain Bacteria; kingdom Bacillati; phylum Actinomycetota; class Actinomycetes; order Mycobacteriales; family Mycobacteriaceae; genus Mycobacterium; species Mycobacterium sp. C31M. The sequence goes on from NZ_JBKFAX010000014.1 coordinate 46,614, forward strand.
AGGGCCAGCGCATGCTTGCCCGACAGCTGCGCCACCGCATCGCCGCCCGGATAACCCTTGCCGAAACCGGCCTGCTCGACCAGCCAGCCGGCGGCGAGTTTCACCCCGTCGGGCGCCGGATAGTGCGGTAGCCGCTCGTGGCCGGCCTTCAGCCGCTCGAAGTCCTGGGCGTTGACCACCGGATTCGTGAAGAACGAGCCGACACTCCAGGTGTCGTGGTCGGCGGCGTCGAGCACCATGCCCTTGGACGCGCGCAGACTCAGCACCGCCTCGCGCACCCGGGCGGCCGGCACCCGCTCACCGGGCTCGGCGGCCAGCCGGGTGGCCAGTTCGCCGTAGCGCAGCGGGGCGGACAGCCCATCCGGGTTCAGGGTGAACTCGACTTCGGTGACGATGACGGCCGCCTGATGCTTCAGGACGCTGTGCCGGTAGCCGAAGCCCAGCCGATCCGGGCTGATCCACTCGTCGGCGCCGGTGCGACGATCCAGCAGCCGGACGGCAGTGATGGTGTCGGCGACCTCGGCGCCGTAGGCCCCGACGTTCTGGATCGGGGTGGCACCGGCCGATCCCGGGATGCCGGACAGGCACTCCAGCCCACCCAGCCCGTGATCCAGCGCGGTGGCCACCACGTCATCCCAGGCGGCGCCCGCCTGCGCGCGCAGCACCGCCCCGCCGACGGTGATATCGGCGTTGGCCACGGCCACCACGGTCAGCCCGGACAGGTCGTCGGCGAGCACCACATTGGAGCCCCCGGCCAGCACCAGCACATCGTCGGCGACCGGCAACTCGGTCAGCACGGCCGTCAGCTGATCGGTGCTGTCGCAGGTGATCAGCCGCTGCGCGACGGGCCCGATGCGCAATGTCGTCCGCGAAGCGATCGGCACATTCTCGGCCACCGACGCACCGGCGAAAGGCGAACTGACCACGGACGGTAACGGTAGCGTGCCGATCATGCCGCGTTCATTCGACTTGGCGGCCACCTACGGGTGTTCCGTCGCCGAGGTCCTCACGGCGTTCTCCGACAAGCGCTACTGGTTGAAAAGGCTGGAGCTGTCCGGCTGCGACGAGACATCCCTGGATGTGCTCGATGCCGATGACCACGCGGGCATCCGGATCGTGACCACGCAGACCGTCAGACTGGCGCGGCTGCCCAAGATCGTCACGCAGGTCCACCGCGGCGACCTCACCCTGGTCCGCGAGGAGAGCTGGACCCCGCTGCGCGACGGACGATCCAGCGCGGACATCTCGGCGAAGATGTTGGGGACACCGGCCCGGGTGCGCGCCGATGCCGAACTGGCCGACGAGGGATCCGGTGCCCGCGGCACGGTGCATGTCACCGTGGAGGTCAAGATCCCGCTGCTCGGCGGTCAGCTGGAGAATCAGATCGGCGGTCAATTGGTCGACCTGCTGCGGCTGGAACAGGAGTTCACGGACAAGTGGGTGAACGACCACAGCTGAGCAGGCCTGTCGGCTCGCCACTGGGCCGTCCTGTCGGCTCGCCACTGGGCCGTCCTGTCGGCTCGCCACTGGGCCGTCCTGTCGGCTCGCCACTGGGCCGTCCTGTCGGCTCGCCGACGCGCGGCACCACCGGCTACAACCGGCTGCGTCGCAGCGACCGCTGGCTGGTCTACGCACCCCGGGTGCGCACCGCGCTGCAGGCCGCCACCGACCCGCTGGTCGTCGACCTCGGCTACGGCGCACTGCCCATCACGACGCTGGAACTCGCGACACGCCTACAGACCGTCCGCCCCGATGTGCGGGTCGTCGGCCTGGAGATCCACCCGGACCGGGTCGCGCTGGCCCAGCAGTCCGCGGTTCCGGGTGTCGAATTCGCGCTCGGCGGTTTCGAACTGGCCGGGCTGCGCCCGGTGCTGGTGCGGGCCTTCAACGTGCTGCGCCAGTACCCGGTCGACGAGGTCGAACCCGCCTGGTCGCAGCTGCTGCGCCGGGTGGCCCCCGGCGGACTGCTGGTCGACGGCACCTGCGATGAGCTGGGGCGGCGCTGCTGTTGGGTGCTGCTGGACGCCGACGGCCCGATCAGCCTGACCCTGGCCTGCGATCCGTTCGCCATCGAGAAGCCCTCCGATCTGGCCGAACGGCTGCCGAAGATCCTGATCCACCGCAATGTGCCGGGCGAACCGATCCACACCCTGCTCGATGCCGCCGACCGGGCCTGGGCGAGCGCCGCCGGACACGGTGTGTTCGGCCCGCGGGTGCGCTGGCGGGCGATGCTGGAACAGCTGCACGCCGAGGGGTTCGCCGTCGACCCGCCGCGGCGACGGTTGCGCGACGGGGTGCTGTCGGTGCCCTGGGCGACGGTCGCGGGCCGCGGCTAGCCTGCAGACATGCGGATTGCCCTGGCACAGATCCGGTCCGGCACCGACCCGACGGCCAATCTGGAGCTCGTCGAGGACTACAGCCGCCACGCCGCCGATGCCGGCGCCGAGCTGGTGCTGTTCCCCGAGGCGACCATGTGCCGGTTCGGGGTGCCGCTGGCACCGGTGGCCCAACCGCGCGACGGCCGGTGGGCCGACGGGGTGCGCCGAGTCGCGACGGCCACCGGCATCACCGTGGTGGCCGGCATGTTCTGCCCGTCGGGTGACGGGCGCGTCACCAACACCCTGATCGCGGCCGGGCCCGACGTCGACGCGTACTACGACAAGATCCACCTCTACGACGCGTTCGGTTTCGCCGAATCCAAGACGGTGGCACCGGGATCGGAGCCGACCGTCATCGAGGTCAACGGCGTCCGGGTGGGCCTGACGCTGTGTTACGACGTGCGGTTTCCCGAGCTTTATCTGGACCTCGCCGATCGCGGCGCACAGCTGATCACGGTGCACGCTTCGTGGGGCACCGGACCGGGCAAACTCGACCAGTGGACCCTGCTGGCCCGGGCCCGGGCCATCGACACCACCGGCATCGTCGCCGCCGTCGATCAGGCCTATCCGGGCGACGAGATCGCCGCAAAGGGCCCGACCGGTGTCGGCGGCAGCCTGATCGCCTCGGCGACCGGGCAGATCCTGGCCGCCGCGGAAGCCGATCCGCAGCTGGTGGTGGCCGATATCGATCTTGACGGCGCCGCCGAGGCCCGGGAGACCATCGCGGTGCTGCGTAACCGGACGCAGTTCGCTAAGGCACAATCGAACCCGTGACCGATCCCTGGGCCCGCCCCACCAACGAGGTGCCGCCGCCCCCGCTCGTGCCGGATCCGGCGCAGCCCGAACCGGTGCAGTCGAAATCGGACAAGCTCAAGGGCCTGTTCCGCGATCCGCTGTCGATCGTGCTGGTGGTGGTCATCGTCGGTGCGCTGGCGCTGGCCGGTGCGGTCGGCGCCGAGCTGATCGCCCGCAAGATCGCCGATGACACCGTCTCGCGCGTGACCTCCTGCGTCGTCCAGGACACCGTCGACGTGTCGTTCGGCGCGCGGCCGTTCCTGTTGCAGCACTTCGCGAAGAACTACAACAACATCACCGCGGTGACGGCGGGCAACCGCATCCGCGAGGCCGAGGGCATGAAGGCCGAGATCGTCATCAACGATGTCCGGGTGACCGGCAACCCGGAATCGCCGGGCACCGTCGGCGCCCTGGACGCGACAATCACCTGGTCCTCCGACGGCATCAAGCGGACCATCCAGAACGCGGTCCCGCTGGTCGGCAGCTTCGTCAACGGAGTGACCACCAACCCGTCCGCCGGCACAATCGAACTGCAGGGCACCCTCGGCAGCATCGTGGCCAAGCCGGAGGTGCGTGATCAGGAGCTGACCCTGACCGTCGAACAGCTGACCGGTCTGGGCTTCGTGCTGCCGCGCGAGAGCGTGCAGCCCGCGCTGGACGCCTTTCTGGCGCAGATGACCGAGAACTACCCGATGGGCATCCATGCCGACAGCGTCGAGGTCACCGATACCGGTGTGGTCGCCAAGTTCTCCACCCGCAACGGCGTCATGCCGCCGGGACGCAGCGGCAGCGGTGGCGACCCGTGCTTCGCCGGGTTGCCGTAACTAGAAGGGTTCCTCGCTGCCGCCGGGGTTACAGCCGGCGGCCACCAGTTCGGCATCGGTGACCACGGGCCGCCAGGGCTCCAGGTTCCAGCTGCTCTTACCCGGCTCGATGAACTCGGCGAACTGCCAGTGGCAGTTGAATTGTGAACGCATACCCGGGATTTCGGCTTCCGGCGCGAACATCAGCACCTCGGCCCAGGCCTGATCCTGGGCGGCGATGGTGCCCGGGATGCCTGCCTGGGTGCGGCCGGTGACGCTCGGATAGACCCGCAGGCTCTTCAGGTCACCCCACTGCACCCATTCGGTGTGGTCGATATACGTCGGTTCGGCTTGAGCAGCAGGGGCGGCGCCGACGAGCAGCCCTGCCGCGCAGAGTGCGACGGCAACGGCGCGCATTCAGCGCGACTTTCCCTGGATCTCCAACAGTTTGGGCCGCACATCCACCAGGTACACACCGGTGGCGCAGGCGCAGATCGCGGCACCGAACGCGTCGCGCAGCAACAGCCCCACCAGCACCCCGCCGCCGAGGATCAACAGCCACACGGGCTTGGTCAGCTTGCCGGTCGCGGTATACGCGTCAGGGCGTTGCATCGCCGCGTGCACGAAGGCGTACACGCCAACCAGAACCACGACTCCCACCAGCACAAGCAGAATGGCACCCGCCAGGTTTGCAAGCATCACACTGCAAGCCTAAGCGGGTGCCATTCGAGTTGGCGAATGTAGGCGCCGAGAACTACTTCTGGGTGACCTTCTTGGCCGGCGCGGCCTTCTTGGCCGGGGCGGCCTTCTTGGCGGCCGGGGTGGCGGCCTTGCGGGCCGGGGCCTTCTTGGCCGGGGCGGCCTTCTCGACCTTCTTCGGCAGCTCGACACCGACCAGCTTGGCGGCGCGCTCGCCGACGGCGCGGGTCTGGGTGGCGACGGTACCCAACGCATCCTGGGTCAGCTCCACGGCCTGGTCGGTGACCTCTTCGACGCGCGAGGCGGCCTCTTCCAGCGCCGGCTGGTTGCGCAGCCGCTCCAGGGCGGCCTCGCCACGCTCGACCAGCTTGTTGTACTGGCTGGTGGCCTCGTCGGCGTACTTGTCGGCCAGCTTGCGCAGCTCCTCGGAGGTCAGCTTGTCGCGCAGCTCGTCGAACTGGGTGGGCAGATCCTCCTGCAGCTTGGTCAGCCGGGCGCGGCCTTCCTCGACGCGGGTCTCGGCATCGGTGCGGGCGTCGCCGGCACGGTCACGCAGGGTCTCGACGATCTCGTTCACCTTGGCCAGGGCCAGGTCGGCGGCGCCGACGGCGGCGAGCAGCGGGGCCTTGAGGTCATCGATGGTGGGCTGGGTCTTCTCGGTCATGGCTTTCCTTTCAGATGGTGGACGGTTGCGCAGTGGGCGGTTCGTCCGCTTCGTCTTCTGCTTCGGCTTCGTTCTGCTGACAGAACGACGTGTAGATGTCGAGCAGCACCTGTTTCTGCCGTTCCGTGATCGCCATATCGGTGACGATCGCGTCCCGGACCGCGCTGCCTTCGCTGGGTTCGAGGATCCCGGCCTGCACGTAGAGCACCTCGGCGGAGACACGCAGTGCCTTGGCGATCTGATTGAGCACATCAGCCGACGGTTTGCGCAGTCCCCGCTCGATCTGACTGAGATAGGGGTTGCTGACCCCGGCCTTCTCGGCGAGTTGACGCACCGACACCTGCGCCGCTTCGCGTTGAGCCCGGATGTAGCTGCCGATATCGGAGGCAGCGTTGCTCACCACGGCGGCAAGATTTTCGTCCTGCGACATGCTGAGCCCTCGAATCGTCGGGTTTCTGCTGACAAAAACCACGGTACGAGCGAGTGCTAACAATTGCAAGCACTCTGCTAGCAGTCTCAGAAAAGTAGCTGCGCCACCGAGTAGATGACCAGACCCGCGAGCGCCCCGACCACGGTGCCGTTGATCCGGATGAACTGCAGGTCACGGCCGACATGCAGCTCGATCCGGCGGCTCGCCTCGTCGGCATCCCAGCGCTCGATCGTCTCGGTGATGATCGCTGTGATCTCCGTCCCATACTGGGCAACCAGGTGCTGCGCCGCCCGGATGATCCAGTTGTCGACCTTGTCGCGCAGCTCGGCATCGTCGCGCAGCGACTCCCCGATGCGCACCACGGTGTCGGCGACCCGGGCGCGCAACGTCGAGGACGGATCGTCGACGGATTCCAGCACGATGCGTTTGGCCGCCGACCAGGCTGTCTCGGCGGCCCGGGCGACCTCGTCGCGGGCCATGATCTGTTCCTTGACGTTCTCGGCCCGCGCGATCGTGGCGTCGTCGTTCTGCAGATCGTCGGCGAACTCGAACAGGAACTTGGTGGCCGACCGGCGCAGCTCGTGATTCGGGTCGCGGCGCACCTTGTCGGTGAAATCCATCAGCTCCCGGTGGATCCGGTCACCGACCAGATGGTCCACCCAGCGCGGTGACCAGGTCGGCGAATCCCGCTCGATGACCCGCTCGATCACCTCGCCGGAGTTCAGTGACCATTGGAAGGCCCGGTCCGCCAGCAACTGCAGCAACGCCTCCTGCCGGCCCTCGTCGAGGAGGCTGGACAGCACCCGACCGATCGGCGGGCCCCATTTTGGTTCGGCGATGCGTTTGACGATCATCCGGTCCAGCACCTGCTGGACGTCCTCGTCACGCAGCATCTCGACGAGCACCCGCAGTACCGTGGACACCTCGGCGGCCACCCGTTGGGCGTTGCGCTGATCGGCGAGCCACTTGCCGGTGCGGGCCGCCACATCGGCATCACGCAACTTGGTGGACACCACTTCGGCAGACATGAAGTTCTCCCGCACGAAGGTGCCCAGCCCTTCGCCGAGCTGATCCTTCTTGCGCTTGATGATCGCGGTGTGCGGGATCGGGATGCCGAGTGGGTGTTTGAACAACGCGGTGACCGCGAACCAGTCGGCGAGCGCACCGATCATGCCCGCCTCCGCGGCCGCCCGGACGTAGCCGACCCAGGGTGCCGCGCCACGAGACTGCAGCCAGGTGCAGACCAGGAAGATCACCGTCGCGCCGACCAGGAAGCCGAGCGCGACGACCTTCATCCGGCGCAGCGCGCGCTGCCGCTCCTGATCGGCCGCGGAGTCGGCTCCGGCCAGCGACTCAGCGAAACTCGTGTGCACCACTCCCCCATCATCCGCTACGGCGCCACCGGCCCGTCCACCGTAGTATCAAGACGACCTAGTGAATGGATCTCACGACTGTGGCACAGCAGAGCTCGGCGGCGGTGAAAACCGACGGCCGCAAACGACGCTGGCACCAGCACAAAGTCGAACGACGCAACGAGCTGGTGGACGGCACGCTGGAGGCCATCCGCATTCGTGGGGCCAACGTCAGCATGGACGAGATCGCCGCCGAGATCGGCGTTTCCAAGACGGTGCTCTACCGCTACTTCGTCGACAAGAACGACCTCACCACCGCGGTGATGATGCGGTTCGCCCAGACCACCCTGATCCCCAACATGGCCGCGGCGCTGTCGTCGAACCTGGACGGCTACACGCTGGTACGCGAGGTCATCCGGGTCTACGTCGACACCGTGGCATCCGAACCCGAGCCGTACCGGTTCGTCATGTCCAACAGTTCGGCCAGCCGGACAAAGGCCATCAACGATTCCGAGCAGATCATCGCCCGCATGCTCGCGGTGATGCTGCGTCGCCGCATGCAGTCGGTGGGGATGGACACCGGTGGCGCCGAGACCTGGGCGTTTCACATCGTCGGCGGCGTGCAGCTGGCCACCCACTCATGGATGTCGAATCCCCGGATGAGCACCGAGCAGCTGATCGACTATCTGACGATGCTGTCCTGGAGCGCGCTGCGCGGCATCGTGGAGGTCGGCGGATCGCTGGAGAAGTTCAACTCGCAGGCACATCCGTCCCCCGCGCTGCCGCCACACCTGCTTGACTGACACGTTGTGAGCGCTGACAAGACCTCGGATCTGCCCAAACTGTGGAGCCATGAGCCGCATACGTATCTGCGGTTCCGACCCGGGGACAAGGTCTCCGAGATCGACGCCGACGCCACCCCGGGGTTCACCGGGAAAAAGTCCGACGCGCCCGCACTGGCCGCCGAACGCGGCGAACGCTTCGCGGGGCTGCAGGAGATGCTGTACGCCAACAGCCGCAGCGGCGACAGGCGTTCGGTACTACTGGTACTGCAGGGCATGGACACCGCCGGCAAGGGCGGGATCGTCAAACATGTTGTCGGAGCGGGCAATCCGCAGGGCATCCAGTACACCAGCTTCGGCAAGCCGACTCCTGAGGAGCTGTCGCACCACTACCTGTGGCGGATCAACAAGGCACTGCCCGCGGCCGGGCACATCGGCGTGTTCGACCGGTCGCATTACGAGGACGTGCTGATCGTTCGGGTGCACAACCTGGTGCCACCGGATGTGTGGGGCGCCCGTTATGACGAGATCAACGCCTTCGAGAAGGAACTCGTCGACGGCGGCACAACCATCGTGAAGGTCGCCATGTTCGTCTCGTTGGAGGAACAGAAGCAGCGCCTCGCCGAGCGACTGGACCGACCCGACAAGTACTGGAAGTACAACCCGGCCGATATCGACGAGCGGCTGAAATGGCCGCTCTACCAAGATGCTTATCAGGCCGTGCTCGACAAGACCTCCACCGATTACGCGCCGTGGCACATCGTGCCGTGCAACCGGAAGTGGTACAGCCGTCTTGCCGTGCTCGAGCTGCTGATCGAGGCCATCAAGGGCCTGGACCTGAGCTGGCCGCCGGCCGAGTTCGACGTCGAGGCCGAGAAGAAGCGGCTGGCTCAGGCCTGATCTCGCGCCGAAGTGTGCGCGATTCGGCTACTTGACCAGCGTGAACTGGCCGATATTGGTGATGCCGCGGCGGAAGAAGTCGGCGCAACCGACCAGATACTTCATGTACCGGTCGTAGACCTCCTGGCCCTGCATGGCGATCGCCTCGTCCTTGGCGGCCTCCAGGTTCGCCGCCCACATGTCCAGCGTGCGGGCGTAGTGCGGACGCAGCAGGTGGATGCGCTCCAGGGTGAACCCCGAGTCGGCGGCCAGCTTCTCGATGTCCTCGACGGCAGGCAGCTGCCCGCCGGGGAAGATCTCCTCGCCGATGAACTTCATGAACTTCAGGTCGCTCAGGGTCAGCTTGATGCCGTTCTCCCGGAAGAACGCCTGGGTGTGGGCCAGGATGGTGTGCAGCAGCATCCGGCCGTCGTTGGGCAGGATCTCGTAGGCACGCTCGAAGAACAGCGGGTACCGCTCGGCTTTGAAGGCCTCGAACGCGCCGATCGACACGATGCGGTCGACGGGCTCGTTGAACTCTTCCCAACCCTGCAAACGGATTTCGACGGTGCGGTCGGTCTTGACCTTCGCCAGTCGCGCGCGGGCGTAGTCGGACTGCGCCTTGCTCAGGGTGATGCCGATGACGTTGACGTCGTGGTTGATCAGCGCGCGCTCCAGCGCGCCACCCCAGCCGCAGCCGACGTCGAGCAGGGTCATCCCGGGCTCCAGGGCGAGCTTGCCGAGCGCCAGGTCGAACTTGGCGTTCTGCGACTCGTCGAGCGTCATGTCATCGCGCTCGTAGTACCCGCAGGTGTAGCCCATCGTGGGTCCGAGGAACAGCGCAAAGAAGTCGTTCGAGATGTCGTAGATCGACTGCGACTCCTCGTAGTACGGCTCCAGTTCGGACTCAACTTTTGACATACGAAGAAAACCCTTTGTGTTCATGTATTCAATGCGGTCGAGACCCCCGACTGGCGCCCCCGGCACCGCATCGTACGACTGTACCCTATGTTAGACTGGCTAACTATTCTGCGCGCTCTCAGTACGAATAGAAGCCCTGGCCCGATTTCTTGCCCAGCTGCCCCGCCTCCACCATGCGCAACAGCAGCGGCGGCGGACCGTACAGCGGCTCCTTGAACTCCTCGTACATCTTGTCCGCGATGAGTTTCAGTGTGTCAAGGCCCACCAGATCCGACAACCGCAGCGGCCCCATCGGATGCGACAGACCGCCGACCACGGCCTTGTCGACATCTTCGACCGAGGCGAAACCGGATTCGACCATCCGGACGGCGGCCAGCAGGTAGGGCACCAGCAGGGCGTTGACGACGAAACCGGACCGGTCCCCACAGCGCACGACCTGCTTGCCCAGCACATCGGCGGCGAACTGCTGGGTGCGCTCGATGGCGGTATCGCTGGTGACCAGGGTGGAGATCAGCTCGACCAGTGGCAGCACCGGCACCGGGTTGAAGAAGTGCAGACCGAGCACCCGCTGCGGGTTCTTGGTGGCGGCGGCGATCTTCATGATCGGGATGCTGGAGGTGTTCGACGCCAGCACCGCGTCGGGATCGCTGACGATCTCGTCGAGCTGGGCGAAGACCTTCGTCTTGACCGTGTCGTCCTCGACGATCGCCTCGATGACCAGCTGACGGTCGGCGAGGACGGTCATATCCGTGGTGTAGGACAGCCGGGCCAGCGTCGCGTCCCGGTCGGCGGCCTCCAACTTGCCCTTGGCCACCGCACGCTCCAGCGATGCCTCGATCCGCGATTTGCCCGCGGTCAGGAACTGCTCGGCCTGCTCGTACACCACGACCTGGGCGCCGGCCTTGGCACACACCTCGGCGATACCGCCGCCCATCTGCCCGGCGCCGATGACGCCCACCCGCTCAATGCTCACAGAATCTCCCTATACATGGCGTCAGGCCCCGCCCGCGAGACGCGGACGAGGCCTGACGTTATCAATACTGTTGGACGGCCGAATTAGTGACGCAACCCGTCGGGTTTCACTTCGCTTCGCTCAGTGAAACTGGCCCTCTTCGGTGGAACCGGCCAGCGCGGTGGTCGAGCTGGTCGGGTCGACGGTGGTGGCGATCCGGTCGAAGTAGCCGGCGCCGACCTCACGCTGATGCTTGGTGGCGGTGTAACCGCGCTCCTCGGCAGCGAACTCGCGCTCCTGCAGCTCGACGTAGGCGCTCATCTGGTTACGCGCGTAGCCATGCGCCAGATCGAACATCGAGTAGTTCAGGGCGTGGAAGCCGGCCAACGTGATGAACTGGAACTTGAAGCCCATCGCGCCGAGCTCGTTCTGGAACTTGGCGATGGTCGCGTCATCCAGGTGCTGCTTCCAGTTGAACGACGGCGAGCAGTTGTAGGCCAGCATCTGGTCCGGGAAGTCGGCCTTGACGGCCTCGGCGAACTTCTTGGCCAGCTCGAGGTCCGGGGTGCCGGTCTCCATCCAGATCAGGTCGGAGTACGGGGCGTAGGCCTTGGCGCGGGCGATGCAGGGCTCGACACCGTTGCGGACATGGTAGAAGCCCTCGTTGGTGCGCTCACCGGTGATGAACGGCTGATCGCGCTCGTCGACGTCGGAGGTGATCAGGGTGGCGGCCTCGGCATCGGTGCGGGCGATGACCAGGGTCGGGACGTCGGCGACGTCGGCCGCGAGACGGGCCGAGGTCAGGGTGCGGATGTGCTGCTGGGTCGGGATCAGCACCTTGCCACCGAGGTGGCCACACTTCTTCTCCGAGGCCAGCTGGTCCTCCCAGTGCGAACCGGCGACACCGGCGGCGATCATGGCCTTCTGCAGTTCGTAGACGTTCAGCGCGCCGCCGAAGCCGGCTTCGCCGTCGGCGACGATCGGGGCCAGCCAGTTCTCCACCGAGGTGTCACCCTCGACCTTGGCGATCTGGTCGGCGCGCAGCAGCGCGTTGTTGATGCGACGGATGACCTGCGGCACCGAGTTGGCCGGGTACAGGCTCTGGTCGGGGTAGGTGTGGCCGGACAGGTTGGCGTCACCGGCGACCTGCCACCCGGACAGGTAGATGGCCTTGAGGCCGGCGCGCACCTGCTGCACGGCCTGGTTGCCGGTCAGCGCACCGAGCGAGTTGACGTAGTCCATGTTGTGCAGCTGATCCCACAGCACCTCGGCGCCGCGGCGGGCCAGCGTGCTCTCCTCGACGACATGGCCCTGCAGCGCCACAACGTCCTCGGCGGTGTAGGTGCGCTCGATGCCCTTCCAGCGCGGGTTGGTGTTCCAGTCGTGCTGGATCTGTTCCGGGCTCTTCGGCGTGCCAACGGTGGACATGGCAACTCCCTCTCATCATTATTTTTGTTAACGCTGCAGCGACCTCACTGAGCTGATGAGTCGAGGATGCCCTATCCGATATCCGCAGGTCCACTCGTTTCTTCTGCCAATTTTCTCCAACCAACGCTGCCAATTTGCAAAGCTTGCGAAGGTTTTCTGAAGCTTTACCGGTTCAGAAGCTACTGGCCGGTAGGTGGTTTCCGCTGGTCAGTACGCCCGTACTGTTAAAGCTTCGCGATCACAGCGCGAAGATACTGGCGACCGCTTTGGTCTCGGCGCCGACCGAATATGTGAGCGTCGTAACAGTCCGGTCGGTGAGCTCGGTACCGAATTTGTCGGTCGATCCGGCCGGGTGGGTGTGCCGGATGATCTCCAGCTGATCGCCGAGTGCCACAGGAAGATCGTGTTCGATGGTGACCCGCAGCGGTTCCTTCAGCAGCTCGGGTCGACTGCCGAGGTAGTCCTCGACGACGCTCCAATACACCGAGTTGTTCATGTGGTCGAAGATGTCGATATCGCTGACCCGCACCGGGTAGGCGCGGATCTCGTCGGCATCCTCGCGGGCGCCGGATTTCAGGTAGGCCTTCCACCGCAGCCGGTCCACCTCGGTGGTGCGGCGCAGTCCGGACAGGAAGTCGTCCGAGATCCGGGCGGGCCCCTGGGTCTCCCGATTGATGTTGATCCAGAAGGCCTCGGATTCCATCAGCCCCGCCCGCCGGCCTTCAATGCGTACCCGCATCTCGCACCACCGGTTGGACGTGCCCGAACACCACCGCCGCAGCCGGAGCATGTCCTTGAACTCGATCGGCTCGATCAGATCGACCATGGTGCGGCGCACAATCCACAGCGGATGGGTTTCCTCGTAACCCATCTCGCGCAGCTGATCCGATCCGATGTCCTGGATGTGCCGGGTCGCGGCGTCGAACTTCAGCCGGCCCGCACGGTCGACATCGGCTACCCGCAGCGGCCACTGCGTATCGAAGACATCGGGGTGCGGATCGGGCACGGGCATCATGGTCTTGGCCAAGCCGGTCATGGCTCCAATATGGTCTGCGAATAATGCAAAGCCAACCTTTACAGGTCTGACTAGGCTGTTCTGGTGGCCAAGACCTTCGTCGGATCGCGGGTTCGCCAGCTCCGCCGGGAGCGGGGCTTCAGTCAGGCCGCGCTGGCCCAGATGCTCGACATCTCCCCCAGCTACCTGAACCAGATCGAGCACGACGTCCGGCCGCTGACCGTGGCGGTGCTGCTGCGCATCACCGAGGTGTTCGGGGTGGACGCCGGATTCTTCGCCTCCCAGGACGACACCCGACTGGTCGCCGAGCTGCGCGAGGTCACCCTGGACCGCGACCTCGACATCGATATCGACCCCGCCGAACTCGCCGACATCGTCAGCACCCACCCCGCGATCGCCCGGGCCATGGTCGGCCTGCACCAGCGCTATCGGCTGACCACCACCCGGCTGGCCGCGGCCACCGAGGGCCGCACCAGCACCGGCGCCGGATCGATCACCATGCCGCACGAGGAGGTCCGCGACTACTTCTATCAGCGGCAGAACTACCTGCACGAACTCGATACCGCCGCCGAGGACCTGACCATCCGGATGCGGATGCACCGCGCCGAACTCACCCGCGAACTGTCCGACCGGCTGACCCGGGTGCACGGGGTGCGCATCATCCGGCGCAACGATCTCGGTGAGGGCGTGCTGCACCGCTTCGACCCCGAGACCCGGACCATGGAACTCGGGGGCCACCTGTCCAGCGGGCAGTACGTGTTCAAGCTCGCCGCCGAACTCGGGCACCTCGAGTTCGGTGACCTGATCGCCAAGCTGGTCGACGACGGACACTTCACCAGCGACGAGTCCCGCACACTGGCCCGGCTCGGGTTGGCCAACTACTTCGCCGCGGCCATCGTGCTGCCGTACCGGCAGTTCCACGATGTCGCCGGCGACTTCCGCTACGACGTCGAGCGGCTGTCGGCGTTCTACGCGGTCTCCTACGAGACGATCGCGCACCGGCTGTCCACCCTGCAACGCCCCGACATGCGCGGCGTCCCGCTGTCCTTTGTCCGCGTCGACCGCGCCGGGAACATGTCAAAACGCCAGTCCGCGACCGGTTTTCATTTCTCCTCCAGCGGGGGCACCTGCCCGCTGTGGAACGTGTACGAGACCTTCGCCAACCCGGGCAAGATCCTGGTGCAGATCGCCCAGATGCCCGATGGCCGCAATTACATGTGGGTGGCGCGCACCGTGGAACGGCGGGCGGCGCGGTACGGTCAGCCGGGTAAGACGTTCGCGATCGGCCTGGGCTGTGAACTCCGCCATGCGCACCGGCTGGTCTACTCCGAAGGGCTGGATCTGACCGGTGACCCCAATGTCTCGGCCACCCCGATCGGCGCCGGCTGCCGGGTCTGCGAACGTGACAATTGCCCGCAACGTGCGTTCCCGGCCCTGGGCAAGGCACTCGACCTCGACGAACACCGCAGCACGGTGTCCCCGTATCTGGTGAAGCAGACATGACAGATTCCGAAGTACGTATCCCACCGGGCGGCCTCCGCGAGCTCGGCCCGCTGAACTGGGCCATCGCCAAGGTCGGCGCCAACCGGATCCGGGCGCCGAAGTTCCACCTGATGAACGTGCTCGGCCAGCACCGGCTGCTGTTCCTGGCCTGGCTGCCGTTCTCCGGTTACCTGCTGTATGCGGGCAAGCTGGACCGCAAGGACGCCGAACTGGTGATCCTGCGGGTCGGGCACCTGCGCAACTGCGAGTACGAGCTGCAGCAGCATCGGCGGCTGGCCCGCAGCCGCGGGCTCGGCGCGGACGTCCAGGCCGCCATCTTCGAAGGTCCCGACGCCGAGGGACTGGCCCCACATCAGCGGGTGCTCATCACGGCCACCGACGAGTTCGTCGTCACGCGGTCCATGTCGGCCGAGACCTGGACGGCGTTGTCCAAGCTCTACAACCGCGCGCAGATCATCGAATTCTGCACGCTCGCAGGGCAATACGATGCGCTGGCGGCCACCATGGAGACGCTGCGGATCCCGCTGGACTTTCCGGATTAGACGGCTCGGCCGTCGCCCCGACCCCCACCGGCTCATTGTGACAAATGCGCTACGCGGCGTCTCGATACTTACAGGTAAGTCACGCCGAGCACGGTCAGGGTCAGCAAGACCGGCGCCACCGGCACCGACCACAGGAACGCGGTCCACACCTGATCCTTGCGGCGGTAGGCCCGCCAGCCCAGCGCCGCGACCGCGGCCGCCAGCACAACGATGACACCGGAGACGATCAGCACCCAGAACGGCACGTCACTGGTGTTGATCGCCAGCGAGATGGCGATCAACCACAGGATGTGGCCGATCACCAGTCCGCCGATGGCGGCGACGATCACTGCCCGTGACGGCACGCGGCCCCCGTCAGAAGTTGATCATGTGGCCGGCCAGGCCGTGGATGGCTTCCTGCAGCGCCTCCGACAGGGTCGGGTGGGTGTGCACGTTGCGGGTCAGCTCGTTGACGGTCAGGTCCCACTTCTGTGCCAGCGTCAGCTCGGGCAGCAACTCGGAGACGTCAGGTCCGATCAGGTGCCCGCCGAGCAGCTCACCGTACTTGGTGTCGGCGATCAGCTTGACGAAGCCGGTCGGGTCGGCCAGACCATGCGCCTTACCGTTCGCGGTGAACGGGAACTTGGCGACCTTGATGTCATGTCCCTCGGCCTTGGCCTGCTCCTCGGTGAGGCCGAAGCTGGCCACCTGCGGCTGGCAGAACGTGGCGCGCGGCATCATCCGGTAGTCACCCAGGGTCAGCGTCTCGGCACCGCCGATGGTCTCGGCCGCGACCACGCCCTGGGCCTCGGCGACATGGGCGAGCTGCAGCTTGCTGGTGACGTCGCCGATGGCGTAGATGTGCGGCACATTGGTGCGCATGTGGTCATCGATATCGATGGCCTTGCGGTCGGTCAACGCCACCCCGGTGTTCTCCAGGCCGTAGCCCTCGATGTTCGGGGCGAAACCGATGGCCTGGAGCACCTTGTCGGCCTTGAGCTCCTCGGTCTTGCCGTCCTTGCTCACCACGACGGTGACCTCGGAACCGGCGTCGGTGATGGACTCGACCTTGGTGCCGGTCAGGATCTTCACACCCAGCTTCTTGTACTGCTTCTCGATCTCCTTGGAGACCTCGGCGTCCTCGTTGGGCAGCGCACGCGGCAGGAACTCGACGATGGTGACGTCCACGCCGTAGTTCTTCAGCACATAGGCGAACTCCATGCCGATGGCACCGGCGCCGGCGATGATGATCGAGGAGGGCAGCTCCTTGGTCATGATCTGCTTCTCGTAGGTGACCACGTTCTCGCTCAGCGAGGTACCCGGCACCAGACGCACCGAGGACCCGGTCGCGATGATCGCGTTGTCGAAGGTGACCTGCTCGGTGCCGCCGTCGTTCAGGTCGACCGTCAGCGAGTTGGCATCGGTGAACTTGCCGTACCCGTGGATCTCGGTGATCTTGTTCTTCTTCATCAGGAAGTGCACCCCGGCGACCCGGCCGTCGGCGACCTTGCGGCTGCGGTCGAAGGCGGCCCCGAAATCGAAGCTGGCCTCCCCGGAGATGCCGAAGGTCTTGGCTTCCTTGGTGAAAATGTGCGCAAGTTCGGCATTGCGCAGCAGCGCCTTGGACGGGATGCACCCGACGTTCAGGCAGACGCCGCCCCAGTACTTGGGTTCGACGATCGCGGTGTTGAGGCCGAGTTGGGCAGCACGGATGGCCGCCACATATCCGCCGGGGCCTGCTCCGAGTACGACGACGTCATAGTGGGTCACGGACACCACCTTATCTCCGGTTGTGCGCGCGTCGGATGGCGACCGGGATTGGCCGCCGAGCAATCTGGGTAGCCTCAATCGAGCAAAATCCCATCCGAGTCTTCGGCTGCCCCGAATACCTTTAGATGCGTCGCGCCGCGACCAGAGAGGCGAACCCTATGCCGAAGCACCTGACTCCTCATTTCGAGGACGTCCAGGCCCATTACGACCTGTCAGACGAGTTTTTCCGGTTGTTCCTGGACCCGTCGCAGACCTACAGCTGCGCCTATTTCGAGCGGGCTGACATGACATTGGAAGAAGCCCAACTGGCCAAGATCGACCTTTCGCTCGGCAAACTGGGCCTGCAACCAGGCATGACGCTGCTCGACATCGGTTGCGGTTGGGGCGCCACAATGCGTCGCGCCGTGGAGAAATACGACGTCAACGTCGTCGGCCTGACGCTGTCGAAAAACCAGGCCGAGCACGTGCAGGCCGGCTTCGATGCCATGGACTCCAACCGTGACCGCCGGGTCCTGCTGGAGGGCTGGGAGCAGTTCAACGAACCCGTCGACCGGATCGTGTCGATCGGCGCGTTCGAGCACTTCGGGTTCGACCGGTATCGCGACTTCTTCCGGATGACCTATGAGGCGCTGCCCGACCACGGCGTCATGCTGCTGCACAGCATCTGCAACTTCAGCCGCGAGACGGTCCGGGAGTTGGGCATCCCGCTGACCATGGACAGCGTCCGCTTCGCGAAGTTCATGATCGATGAGATCTTCCCGGGCGGGCGACTGCCGTCCAGCGAGATGGTGCAGGAGCACGCGACCGAGGGCGGTTTCACCCTGACCCGTGAGCATTCGCTGCAACCCCACTACGCCACGACCCTGGACCGCTGGGCCGCGACGCTCGGTCCGCGCCGCGACGAGGCCATCGCGATCCAGTCCGAAGAGGTCTACGACCGGTACATGAAGTACCTCACCGGCTGCGCCGATCTGTTCCGCAACGGCCAGATCGACGTCGTGCAGTTCACGCTGGAGAAGACCGCCAGAGGCTGAGCCCCGGCCAGGAAGGCACTCATGCCTGAGAATCTGACCCCACATTTCGAGGACGTCCAGGCCCATTACGACCTGTCCGACGAGTTTTTCCGACTCTTCCTCGACCCGTCGCAGACCTACAGCTGCGCGTATTTCGAACGCCCCGACATGACCCTGGAAGAAGCCCAACTGGCCAAGATCGATCTGGCGCTGGACAAACTGGGCCTGCAACCAGGTATGACGCTGCTCGACATCGGCTGCGGATGGGGCGCCACCATGCGCCGCGCCGTGGAGAAATACGACGTCAACGTCATCGGCCTGACCTTGTCGAGGAACCAGGCCGAACACGTGCAGGCCAGTTTCGACGCCATGGACTCCAACCGTGACCGCCGGGTCCTGCTGCAAGGCTGGGAACAGTTCAACGAACCCGTCGACCGGATCGTGTCCATCGGGGCCTTCGAGCACTTCGGGTTCGACCGTTACCCCGACTTCTTCCGGATGACCCACCAGGCGCTACCGGACGACGGCGTGATGCTGCTGCACACCATCTGTGCCTTCAACCCGGCCAAGGCGAAGGAAGAGGGCATTCCGGTCACCTTCGAACTGGCCCGGTTCGTGAAGTTCATCATCACCGAGATCTTCCCGGGCGGGCGACTGCCGTCGATCGAGATGGTCGAGGAGGTCTCGGCGGCAGGCGGTTTCGAGCTGACGCGCGAGCAGTCGCTGCAGCCGCACTACGCCATCACACTCGACCGCTGGGCGCAGGCCCTGCAGGAGCACCGCGACGAGGCCATCACGATCCAGTCCGAAGAGGTCTACGACCGCTACATGAAGTACCTCACCGGATGCGCCGAGACATTCCGCAAACGGCAGACCGACGTTGTGCAGTTCACCTTGGAGAAGAGCACCAAATGACGGACATGCAGCCGCATTTCGAGGACATCCAGGCCCATTACGATCTGTCCGACGACTTCTTCGGGCTGTTCCAGGATCCCAGCCGCACCTACAGCTCGGCCTACTTCGAGCCCGATGACCTGAGCCTGGAACAGGCGCAGGTGGCCAAGATCGACCTCAACCTGGACAAGCTGGGCCTGCGGCCGGGAATGACGTTGCTGGACATCGGCTGTGGGTGGGGCGCCACCGCCAAGCGCGCTGTCGAGCACTACGACGTCAACGTCATCGGGCTCACGCTGTCACGCAACCAGCAGGCCTACACCCAGAATCTCCTCGACGGACTGGACAGCGGCCGCACGTGTCAGGTGCTGCTCAAGGGCTGGGAGGAGTTCGACCAGCCGGTCGACGCGATCGTATCCATCGAGGCCTTCGAACATTTCGGGTTCGAACGTTACGACGCCTTCTTCGCCCAGTGTTTCGACCTGTTGCCCGCCGGCGGCAAGATGACCATCCAGAGCAGCACCGGGTACCGCCCCGAAGATCTGCGTGCCCGCGGTAAGAAGCTGTCCTTCGAGACGGCCCGCTTCATCAAGTTCATGATCACCGAGATTTTCCCCGGCGGCCGGATTCCGACCGCCGACATGATGATCGCCCATGGCGAGAAGGCCGGTTTTGTCGTGCCGGAATGCCTGTCACTGCGCCCGCATTACATCAGGACGCTGACCATGTGGGCCGATGCACTCGCCGCGCACCGGGATGAAGCCATCACAATCCAGTCCGAAGAGGTCTACGACCGGTACATGAAGTATCTGACCGGGTGCCGCGACTACTTCGCCGACGAGATGCTCGACGTCAACCTGGTCAGCTACCACAAGCCAGTGTGATCTTCGAATCGGAAAGCGCAGCAACCAGATCCGGATCATGGCTGACCAGCACCACGGTGGCACCATCGCCGGCGACCTGACGTAACAGTCCCACCACCGAGGCCGCCGCGATCGGGTCGAGCATCGCGGTCGGTTCGTCGCAGAGCACCGTGCGCGCCTGCTGCACCAGCAGCCGGCCCAGGCAGGCCCGTTGCAGTTGACCGTCGCTGACCTGGCCGGGATAGCGTTCCAGCAGAGCGGCATCCAGTCCCACGGCTTCGGCGATGGCCGGGACGTCGGGCTGCTCGCCGACGATGACCGCCGGCTCGGCGATGACGTCACCCAGTGTCCAGCGCGGATTGCACACCAGCCGTGGATGCTGCGCCAGTAGGGCGACAGAACCCTTGGGCGGCACAGGTTCTCCGGCGTAGCTCAGCTGCCCTTCGGTAGGCTTCTGCAGGCCGGCCAATACGCGCAGCAGGGTCGTCTTACCGCTGCCCGACGGCCCGGTCACCCCGGTGACCACACCGGCCGGTGCCTGCAGGTCGACGGCGTCGAGCACCGTGGCGCCGCCGAACCGGACGGTGATACCCGTGGCGGTGATCATGCCGGCACCGTCCGCAACAGCGCACGGGTATAGGGGTCGGTACTGGCCAGCGCCTCGGCCAGCGGGAGTTGCTGTGCGATGGCGCCTTTGGTCATCACCGCGATATCGGCGCACACCTGCGCCCGCAGCAGCGACCGCATGTCGTGGGTGATGACCAGGACGGCAGCCCCGGCATCCGCGGCCTCGCCGAGCAGCCGCCAGATCAGCGCGGCGTTATCCGGGTCCAGCGCCGAGGTGGGCTCGTCGGCCAGCAGCAGTTCCGGTCGGCCGGCCAACGCCGCGGCGATCGCCGCGCGCTGGGCCATCCCGCCGGACAGCTGATGCGGATAGCGGTCCAATGTGTCCGGGGTCAATGCGACGGCCTCGCACAGTTGGGCGGGTGTACGGTCGGCGCCCAATCGGGTGCACACCTCGGCGAGCTGGGATCCCAAGGTGCGCACCGGGGTGAACGACGTCGCGGCCGATTGCGGCACCATGCCGATACGGTGACCGCGCAGGGCACGCCACGCGGTCTCGTCACCGTGGTCGATCTCGCGGTCGCCGATCGTCAGCCGTCCGGTGACCCGCGAGCCGGGCGGCAGCAACCCACACAGCGCCGCGGCGACAAGCGATTTACCGCAACCGGATTCACCGACCAGTGCGGTGACCCGGCCGCCGGTGAGGAGCAGATCCACCCCGTCGAGCACCCGGTCGACGATGTCGACGGTGAACTCCTGCAACGATGCGCTCATCTGATCCCCCCTCGCTGCGCTCGCCCCGGTCACCACACGTGCCCCACCGGTGGCCGGTGCCGTTCCCGGGTCGCGTTGCCGGCCGCCGCAAATGCGAGCGCGGTCACGATCAGCGCGGCGGCCGGGAACACCAATGTCCACCACGCGCCGGTCAGCACATCCCCGCGTGCCTGGCTGAGCAACGTGCCCAGGCTGGCCTGATCCGGGGACAGCCCCACCCCGAGGAAGGACAGCGTCGATTCGTGCCAGACCGCGTGCGGCAGCAGCATCACCATCGCGACCAGCGCCTGCCCGGTGACCGCCGGCAACAGATGCCGCCGGGCGACGAACCAGCGTGAGGCACCGGCCAACCGGGAGGTCTGCACCCAGCCGGCATCGGTGACCGCGAGTAGTTCGGCCCGCACCACGCGGGCTACCGCCGGCCAGTGGGTCAGCGCGATCGAGGCGATGATGGCCAGCGGGGCGCCCCGCCACATGGCGGCGATGACGATGCCGACCACCAGATGCGGCAGTGCGTTGAACCCGTCGACCAGCCGCATCACGATAGCGTCGAACCAACCGCCGAGCAGTGCCGCGGTCACCCCGATGACCAGCCCCAGTGCGGTGGCGACCACCGCGCAGATCGCGGCGATCAACAGCGAGACCCGCAGCCCCTCGGCTGTCCGCACCAGCAGGTCGTAACCGGAATGGTCGGTGCCCGCCCAGTGCGCGGGGCCCGGCGGGCGAAGCGCCGCGGCAAAATCGGCGACCTGCTCGCCGGCCACCGCCGGTATGCCGAGGGCGGCAATGGCAATGAGCCCCAGCACGATCCACGGAGTCCGCATCTATGCCACCATCCTGATCCGCGGGTCGATCGCGACGGCCGCCGCATCGGAGAGCGCCGACCCGGCCAGTACCGCCAGCGCGGCACCCACCGTCAGCGCCGCCAGCAACGGGAAGTCCAGGGCGGCAGCCGATTCCACCAGCACCGCGGCCATTCCCGGCCAGCCGAAGACGGTTTCGACGATGGCCGCCCCGGCGATCAGCTCGGGTAGCCGGGTGCCCAGCAGCGCCAGCGTCGGCAGCACCGACACCGGCGCGATGTGCCCGCGCAGCAGCGCCAGACCGTGCACACCGCGGGCCCGGGCGCCGCGGACCGCATCGGATTCGGCGGCGTCGATCACTGCGGTGCGGGTGGTCAGCAGCAGCCACGGGATCATCGACACGGTCAGCGCGATCCACGGCAGGATCGCATGCCGCAGCACCCCGGCCACGGTGTAGTCGTCGCCCGGGGCCGCCGCACCCGAGGCGGGCAGCCAACGCAACCCGACGGCCACCACGACCACCAACCCGAGCGACACCACAAACGGGGGCACTGCGGCGAACGTCACCGAGAATCCGGTGCACAGCCGGTCGATCCAGCCGCCGCTGCGCATGCCCGCGACAAAGCCCAACACGATCGCCAGTAGCGCGGCCGTGATCAGCGCGCTACCGGACAGCACCAGGGTGAAGGGCATCCGCTCGGTGAGAACCGTGGTCACCGCTTGCGACTGCGTCGACGAGAACCCCAGATCGCCGCGGAACACCCCGCAGACCCACTGCCACCAGGCCTGCCACCACGGCATATCGGTGCCGTAGGCCGCGCGCATCGCGGCGCGTTGCGATTCGGTGGCGAACTGATAGCGCCCGCCCAGATACGCCGCCAGCGGATCGAAGGGTGAGCGCGAGGCCAGCCAGAACATCGCCGCCGAGATCGCGACGGTCAGCGGGACCGCGACCGCCAGCCGAATCCCCAACAGCCTCAGCACATGCACGTCATCTCTTCCAGTCGGCTCATTTCTTCCAAGAAGCTAGGTTCCACCACGGCCCCCAGCCGACGCCGTGCGAATGCGGTTCCAGGATCGGCGCGGACTGCTTCCAGCCCAGATCCCGGTAACCGTAGGCGTGGTCGAGGAACACCAGGAACACGTGCGACGGCTCGGCGAGGTAAGTGCTCTGGATCTGGCGGTACAGGTCGTCCTTCTGTGCACCCGTTGGGGCGGCGGCCGCCTGCTCCAGCAGTTCGTCGAGCCCGGGTGCGGTGAAGTTGCCCGGGTTCGAGTACGGCGAGGACTCCGGCACCCGGGTGTGCAGCGTGTCGTAGACCTGCTGGTCGATGCTGTACGGGGTGGAGCCGCCGCCGAGCACCACCGCGGCGTCGCCGAACCGGGTGTCGATCTCGTCCCAGCTGGTACCGCGCGGGCGGATATCGATGCCCAGGGGTTTCATCGCGGCGGCGTAGGCGACCGCGAGGTCACGCCGCAGGGTGTCCTGGGCGTTGTAGAGCAGTTCGAAACTGGCTGTGGCACCATCCTTCTCACGGATACCACCGGCGCCCGGCCGCCAACCGGCGTCATCGAGGAGCTGTTGGGCCCGAGCGGTGTCGAAGGCGAATTCGGCGTCGGGGTTGTAGGCAGAGCCGTAGACGGCGCCCACCGGTGTACTGGCCACCCGGCCGTACCCGACCAGGACGTCGCGCACCAACGCCTCGCGGTCGACACCGAGGTTCATCGCCAGTCGCGCCGCCGGGTCGGCGGTGAAGGCGTTGCCGGCGGGTAGCGCGATACCGCGCCAGTCGGCCGATTCCACCCCGACGGTCTCGATACCGTCACGCTTGATGGACTCGACCAACCGCGGTGGCAGGTTGGTGCCGTCGGCACTGCCGGACACCATGGCCTGGGCACGGGCATTGTCGTCCGGGGTGTAGCTGTAGACGACCCGTTTGAGCTGGGCGGCGTCGCCCCAGTAGTCGTCGCGGGCCACCATCACGGCCTGGTCGGGGCGCAGACTCTCCAGCCGGTAGGGGCCGGTGCCCACCGGTTCGGTGTTCACCGCCCAGTCGGCGGCGGGTTTGGCCTCGATCCTCTCCGAGGGCAGGATCCCGAGCAGCAGGTACGGCCGCGGGTCGGCGGCGGTGTTCAGTTCCACGGTCACCGCGTCGAGGCCGTCGGCGGACAGATTGACGATCGGCGCGATGGACGTGGAGATCTCCGAGGCGACGGCCGGGTCGCGCACCGCGTCGTAGGTGGCGACGATATCGGCGGAGTCCAGGGCGCTGCCATCTGAGAAGACCACCCCGGTGCGCAGCGGGATGCGCCAGCGTTTCGGGCCGGCGGGTTCGGGCTCGGCGTCGGCGAGGGCCGGGACGAGCTCGGGGATGGTGGTGTCGGTATCGGCGGCCGGGCGGTAGAGCCCGTCGTACAGCGGGGAGACGCCGGTCTCGGCGTAACCGTTGACCGGGTTGTAGCCGCCGAGCTCGTAGCCGTCGGACAGCACGATCTGATCGCTCGCGGTGTCCTGGGTCGGCGCGCTGCCACAACCCGCGAGCAGGGCAACCGACGCTGCGAGCACCAGATATTTCATGTGTCCATCTGAACACATGAAAGAGAAAAATTCAGCGTGAGGTCGGTACCGGGCAGGCCTCGGCGGCCTCGGCGACGATCCGGGTCTCGGTATCCGCCGGTCGCGTGCCGGCCTGATAGGCGGCGCCGGTGATCGGGGCGCCCAGTTCGGCATTCTCCGCATCGGTGAACACCTTGCCCCGGCTCAGGAATCGTTTACCCTCCGGCGACTCCAGGCTGAACCCGCTGCCCCGGCCGGGCACCACATCGATGATCAACTGGGTGTGCTTCCAGACATCGAACTGCGGGCCGGAGATCCACACCGGCACGCCGTCACCCACGTCGAGCACCCCCAACAGGATGTCGCGATCACCGACGATGAAATCGCCGTCGGGGTAACACATCGGCGAGGACCCGTCACAGCATCCGCCGGACTGGTGGAACATCAAGGCGCCGTGCTGATTCTGCAGTTTGCTCAGCAGCTCGGCGGCCGCGGCGGTGATCAGGGCTCGGCTGGTCATGTCCCCAGGCTACGCGCACGGTATGAATGTTTTCATGACTTCTGACCCGTACCTGTGGCTCGAAGACGTCACCGGCGACGACGCCCTGGACTGGGTGCGCAAGCACAACGACCCCACGCTGGCCGAACTGAGCGATGACGAGTTCGAGACCATGCGGGCCGAGGCGCTGGCCGTGCTCGACACCGATGCCCGCATCCCGTATGTGCGCCGCCGCGGCGAGTACCTCTACAACTTCTGGCGCGACGAGACGAACCCGCGCGGCCTGTGGCGGCGCACCACCCTGGACAGTTACCGGACCGACCGGCCGGACTGGGATGTCGTCATCGATGTCGACGCCCTCGCCGCCGCCGATGACACCAACTGGGTGTGGGCGGGTGCCGATGTCATCGAGCCCGATCATTCGCTGGCGCTGATCAGCCTGTCCCGGGGCGGGGCGGATGCCGTGGTGGTGCGCGAATTCGACATGCGTACACGCGAATTCGTCACCGGCGGCTTCGAGCTGCCGGAGGCCAAGACCCAGGTCAGCTGGGAGGACGAGAACACCCTGCTCGTCGGCACCGATTTCGGCGAAGGGTCGATGACCGACTCCGGCTATGCGCGCCTGGTCAAGCGCTGGCAGCGCGGCACCCCGCTGGCCGAGGCCGCGCTGGTCTACGAGGGCGAGCGGGCCGATGTCCTGGTCGCGGCGTCGGTGGACCGCACCCCCGGTTTCGAGCGCACCATGGTCAGCCGGGCCGTCGACTTCTTCAACGACGAGATCTACGAGCTGCGCGGCACCGACCTGCTCCGCATCGACGCACCCACCGACGCGAGCGTCTCGGTGCACCGCGACTGGCTGCTGATCGAACTGCGCACCGACTGGGACGAGTTCGCGGCCGGGTCGTTACTGGCCGCGAACTACACCGAATTTCTCTCCGGCACAAAGAATCTGTCCGTGGTGTTCGAACCGGATGCGCGCACCAGCCTGCACCAGTATTCGTGGACCAGGGACAAGCTGGTGGTGGTGACACTGGCCGACGTCGCCAGCCGGGTACAGATCCTGACCCCAGGGGCATGGACGGCGACCGAGGTGGCGGGGGTGCCCGCCAACACCAACACCGTGATCGCTGGCACCGATTCGCACGGTGACGAAATCTTCCTGGATTCAAGCGGTTTCACCACACCCTCGACGCTGCTACACGGCACGGCCGACGGTCCGCTGCACCCGATCAAGGCGGCACCGGGCTTCTTCGGCGCCGACGGCATCGAGGTGACCCAGCACTTCGCGACCTCGGCCGACGGCACCGCGATCCCCTACTTCGTGGTCGGCCGCCCCGGGGCGAGTGGCCCGACACTGCTCGGCGGATACGGCGGTTTCGAGGTGTCGCGCACCCCCGGCTACGACGGGGTGCTGGGCCGGTTGTGGCTGGCCAGCGGCGGCACCTATGTGTTGGCCAATATCCGCGGCGGCGGCGAATACGGTCCCGGTTGGCATACCCAGGCCATGCGCGAGGGCCGTCACCTTGTCGACGAGGATTTTGCCGCCGTGGCAAGCGATCTGGTGACCCGCGGCGTGACGACCGTGGACAAACTGGGGGCGCAGGGCGGCAGCAACGGCGGACTGCTGATGGGCATCATGCTGACCCGCTACCCGGACCGCTTCGGCGCGCTGGTGTGCAGTGTGCCACTGCTGGACATGAAGCGGTTCCACCTGCTGCTGGCCGGGGCGTCCTGGGTGGCGGAGTACGGCGACCCCGACGAACCCGCCGATTGGGAGTTCATCTCGAAATACTCGCCCTACCAGAATATCTCGGCCGACAAGAAGTACCCGCCGATCCTCATCACCACCTCCACCCGCGATGACCGGGTGCATCCCGGCCACGCCCGCAAGATGACCGCCGCCCTGGAACAGGCTGGGCATCCGGTGAGCTACTACGAGAACATCGAGGGCGGGCACGGCGGGGCCGCGGACAATTCGCAGGCCGCGTTCCGGTCGGCGCTGATCTACCGGTATCTGTGGCGCACACTCGACGGTTAGGTTGACGCCGATGTCCGGGTTCACGGTGTTCAAGCGCTATCTCCTCATCCAGGGGATGACCCTGGTGTGCGGCATCGTCGGGCCGATCTTCCTGTTCGTCTACTTCGCGACGCAGCCCGACGCGACCATCAAGTGGATGTACTGGGCCGGCCTGTTCATCACGGCCGCCGATGTGCTGATCGCGCTGGGCATCACCGCCCGGATGGCCCGGATCGAGCGTTGCGGCGATTCGCACAGTTGATCCGTCACCTGCGCGTACGCTCCCTCCGTGAGCCGATTGTCGAGCGTCGATGCAGCATTCTGGTTCGCCGAGACCGGCGGATGGCACATGCACATAGGGGCATGCGCGGTGTGCGACCCCACCGATGCACCGGAATTCAGCTTCGACCGTGTCCGCGACCTGGTCGCCCGCCGGCTGCCCGAGCTGCCTCAGTTACGTTGGCGGGTGACCGGTGCCCCGCTGGGGCTGGACCGGCCGTGGTTCGTCGAGGACGAGGATCTGGATATCGACTTCCATATCCGCCGCATCGCGGTACCGGCGCCCGGCGGCCGTAAGGAGTTCGACGAACTCGCCGGCCGGTTGATGTCCTACAAGCTCGATCGATCCAAACCCCTGTGGGAACTCTGGTGGATCGAAGGCCTCAAGAACGGCCGGGTCGCCATCATCACCAAGATGCACCATGCCGTCGTCGACGGCGTCTCCGGTGCCGGGCTCACCGAGATCCTCTTCGACGTCACCCCCGAACCACGGCCGCCTGCCGCCTACGTCGACCGGTCACTGGTCGGTATCGGGCTGCCGCGACCCGAGGTGCGGATGATCAACGCATTGATCAATCTGGGCGTCAAGACGCCCTACCGGGTTGCCCGGCTGATCGAGCAGACCGTGCGCCAGCAGATCGCCGTGCGCAACATCGACAACAAGCCGCCACGCTATTTCGATTCTCCGACGGTGCGTTTCAACGCACCGATCTCGCAGCACCGCAGGGTCGCCGGGGCACGGGTGCCACTGGACCGGGTGAAGGCGGTCAAAGAGGCGTTCGGTGTCAAGCTCAACGACGTTGTTCTCGCCCTGGTCTCGGGCGCCATGCGCGAGTACCTCGCCGAGCGCAACGAACTGCCGCAGAAGTCGCTGGTCTCCCAGGTACCGGTGTCCACCCGCGCCGATGCCGACAACGCGGTCGGCAATCAGGTGTCGACCATGACGGTCGTACTGGCCAGTGATATCGAAGACCCGGCACAACGCATCAAAGCCATCTACGGCTACACCCAGGGCGCCAAGGAGATGGCGAAAGCGCTGACCGCGAACCAGATCATGGGCTACACCGAGACCACGCCGCCCGGGCTGCTCGCATTGGCGTCCCGCGCGTACGCCGCCAGCGGGATCGGCAGCTCGATCGCGCCGATGAACGTCGTGATCAGCAATGTGCCCGGCCCGAGCTTCCCGCTGTACATGGCCGGCGCACGGGTCGAGAGCCTGATGCCACTGGGTCCGCTGCTGTTCGACGTGGCACTCAACGTCACATGCTTCAGTTATTGCGATTCAGTCGATTTCGGTTTCATCACCACACCGGAAGTGGCAGCCGACATCCACAAGATGGCCGATCTCATCGAGCCCGCTCTGGCGGATCTGGAGGTGGCCGCCGGCCTCGCCGAAGCCCCAACGTCAAGCCTGCTTGGATCCGCCCAGCCCGCTGAGTAGCGCCACGATCACCCCGATGATCACCACACCACCGCTGATGATCAGGGTGAGGTTCAGCCACATGTGCATACTGTCGATCGCGTGCTCGACCATCACGTCGGCGATCGTGCGGATGTTGCCGCTGGTCCGGTTCAACGCGTCCCCGACGTAGCGCCTGCCGATCTCGATGCCCGCCCAGCCGGCGGCACCGACCAGCAGACCCGAAACGCCCAGCGCGCCAAGCATCTTGCCGCGCTTGCGTGATGCCGCCAGGGTGAGCAAGGCGAAGACCCCTGCCAGCACCGCTACCCCGATGCTGGCCCACGGACCCCACACCGCCACCGGACGCAGCTGCCCCGGCCGCAGCCCGCCCGATTCGTTCGCGGTGATCGGCACCTGCAGGCTGGTGGGTACCTCGACACCGAAACCGTTCAGTGTCTCCCGGATCGAGCTGTCGGCCAGCATCGGCGACAGGTCCACCACCCACTGGCCCTGCGCGTCGTTGGTGAACAACCACCGGTGCACCACCCGGTTGGCCGCCGCGAACTGGCCGGGGAACACCTCGTTGGAGGTATAGGCGTCGGCGGCGGCCCCGATCAGGGTGGCCTGGTTCCCGGAGGTGCCGGTGGCGGCGGTGATCTGGTCGGTCAACTCGGCTGCCATCGGCTGCTGCAGCGCGCGGTCGCGGCCCGCCGAGGTGGCCAACTCGGCGTAGCCGTCGACGCTGACGACGTTCTGCTGGGCCCACAGGGCGGGAACCGTGACGGCCAACAGCGCGGTGGTCACCAGCCAGAGCAGGGCGGCGAGCAGAGAACGCATGCCGCCCCTCTTTCGTGTCAGTCCGATAGCGCGCGACCCACGATCAACGGATCGGGCTGGCCGATCACCTCGTGGTCCTTGTTGTCGTAGTTGAACTTACTCAGGACGTGGCGCATCGCGTTGATCCGGGCGCGTTTCTTGTCGTTGCTTTTCACGACGGTCCACGGCGCGATCTCGGTATCGGTCCAGCCGAACATGTCCTCTTTGGCGGCGGTGTAGTCGTCCCACTTGTCCAGCGACGCCAGGTCGGTGGGTGAGAGCTTCCACTGCCGGACCGGGTCGACCTGCCGGATGGTGAACCGGGTGCGCTGCTCGTTCTGGGTCACCGAGAACCACAGCTTGGTCAGGCTGATGCCGTCATTGACCAGCATCTGCTCGAACAGCGGGGCCTGCCGGATGAACTCGGCGTGCTGCTTGGGGCTGCAGTAGCCCATCACCCGCTCCACCCCGGCGCGGTTGTACCAGGACCGGTCGAACAGCACGATCTCACCGGAGGCGGGCAGGTGCTGGACGTAGCGCTGGAAGTACCACTGGGTACGTTCCTTCTCGGTGGGCTTCTCCAGCGCCACCACCCGGGCCCCGCGTGGGTTGAGGTGCTCCATGAACCGCTTGATGGTTCCGCCCTTGCCCGCGGCGTCGCGGCCCTCGAACACGATGACGTGCCGCAGCCCGTTGGCCTGGCTCCACTTCTGCAGCTTGAGCAGTTCGATCTGCAGCAGCCGTTTCTGCTCCTCGTATTCGGTGCGCTTCATGCGCTCGTCGTACGGATAACCCTCGCGCCAGGTATCGACGACCTCGCCACCGGGCATCAGCAACAGTTCGGGATCGTCGTCGTCATCGTCACGCACGGCGTAGCCGGAAACATCCAAAGTCACCGGCAGAAGCTATCCACCCGGACGTACGAGACGGTGACGCCCGGGTGAACAGCAGGGGTGCTACTTGGCTTCGCGCTTGGGCCTGGCCAGGGCCATCTTCGTCATGGCCTTGTTCATCCGGGCCAGCGCCTTGAGCGAGTTGTTGTAGTAGTTGCCGCCGGCCCCGACAGACAGGCGAGGCACCACCACCGTCTCCTGCCTGCAGAACTTGCGCACACCGTCGACACCGCCGAAGCGCGCCCCGATGCCCGAGGTCTTCCACCCACCCATCGGGGCGGTGGTGCACATCAGGTTGGAGATCACGTCGTTGACGTTGACTGCACCGCAGTCCAGTTGCAGCGCGATGTCCTTGGCGCGTTCGACGTCCTTGGAGAACACCGCCGCGCTCAGCCCGTACGGGCTGTCGTTGGCGAGCCGGACGGCCTCGCCGACCGAGGACACCCTCATGATGGGCAGGGTCGGGCCGAAGGTCTCCTCGGTCATACACGCCATCGAGTGGTCGACGTCGACGAGCACGGTCGGCGGGTAGAAGCTGCCCGCACCCTCGGGCCGCTTACCGCCGGTGAGTGCCTTGGCACCCTTGGCCAGCGCGTCATCGACATGCTTGGCCGTCACCGCCACCTGGGATTCGTCGATCAGGGCGCCGAAGTCGTAGCCCTCGCCGGCGCCGACCTTGAGATTCTCGACGGCGGCCACCACGGCATTGACGAACTGGTCGTAAACCGGTTCCAGGACGTAGACCCGCTCGACCGAGACGCAGGTCTGGCCGGCGTTGAACATCGCACCCCACACCGCGGCATTGGCGGCCAGCGGGATATCGGCGTCCTCGCACACGATCATCGGGTCCTTGCCGCCGAGTTCCAGGCTGACCGGGGTGAGCCGGCGCGCGGCGCGTTCCATCACCTTGACGCCGGTGGCGCTGGAGCCGGTGAACTGGATGTAGTCGGAATTGTCGATGACGGCCTCGGACACCTCGCGGGCGCCCTGGGCCAGGGCCAGCACCTCGGGGGCACCGGAGTCGAGCCAGCCGCGCAGCAGCACCTCGGCGGTCAGCGGGGTGCGCTCGGACGGTTTGAGCAGCACCGCGGCACCGGCAGACAGCGCGCCGATGGCGTCCATCATGGCGTTGGCGACCGGGTAGTTCCACGGCGCGATGATGCCGACGACCGCGCGCGGCCGGTAGTGCACGGCGATCTTCTTGATGGACAGGAACGGCAGCGGGGCCGGCCGACTGTCCGGCGCCATGGCCTTCTCGACGGTCTTGATGTAGTACGACAGGATCATGATCAGCAGCGGCACCTCTTGGGCCGCATCGGTCGCCGATTTGCCGGTCTCGGCGATCAGCAGCTTCTCGATCTCGTCGCGGTGGTCGCCGAGCCACACGGCGTAGCGGGCGAGCACCTTGGCACGGCCCTTGGCGCCGCGCGCCTCCCACTCCTTCTGCGCTTCGCGCAGGCCGGCGGCGATCTGGGGGACGTCGGCGGCGCTGGTCCACCGCACCTCACCGGCGACGGCGCCGGTTGCCGGATTCAGGATGGTCGACACGTCGGAACGGTCTGCAGTGGCAGTCATAGACCCATGCTAAACCCGACCTGTGACGCATTTCTCACTGGGGTTGACACCTGTCAACTCTGCAGCAGCGTTCCCCTGATGTACTTCGCCTGGCCGAGGTGCTGCGCGCAGTCGTCGATGATGCTGACCAGCCGCGCACTCGCGGTCACCGGCGGATCCCAGCTGTCGTCCACGATGCGCTGCAGTTCGGCGTCGTCGACGGACGCGATGTACTCCAAGGAGACCTTGTGCACCGCCTTGTAGTACCCCGCCAGCAGGTCGGCCGGGGCGCGCACCTTGGCAACCTCCTCAGGTGTGTGCCCGTAGCCCATATCGTTGCCCGGCAGGTCGAGCCCGAATCGCTCTTCCCAGCCGTCCCGGGTCCACACCTGTTCGGTACCCGCGATATCGCACAGCTGTAGATCCTGGCCGCGGGCGCTGTGCCAGACCAGCCACGCGATGCTGTTGGCACCCGCGACCGGCTGCCACGCCCCGAGGTCCTCGGACAGCCCGTCGGTCACCTCCCCGACGTGCTCGATGAGCCGGGTGAACGAATCCCGCAGCAGTTCCCGCGCAGCATCAGCCATGCCCGGAAGGTACCCGCGGGGCCCGACACCTACGCCAGTTATGCCAGTTATGCCGCGGCGGAGCTGTCGCCCTTGGCGCTGTCTGTCTTTTCCGCCTTGTCTGTCTTTTCCGCCTTGTCTGCCTTGTCTGTCTTGTCCTTGTCGTCGTCGGCCTTGTCGTCGTCGGCCTTGTCGTCGTCGGCCTTGTCGCTGTCGGAGTCTTCGGAGTCGCTCTTGTCAGCGTCGTCGTCGGAGCCGGCGTCGGCGTCCTCGGTCGACTCATCCTCGGCCGCCGGCTCCGCAACCTCCGCCTCGTCCTCCTCGGCAGCCTCCTTTTCCTCCGAATCCTCCGACATCACCAGCGGCACAACATCATCGACCACCGGACCCGGATCCGCGGCCGGCACGTCCAGCGTCACCGTCGTGGCGACGGCGGCAGGTACGGTCGAAACCACCTCGGTCGCGGGAACGCTCACGTCCACTGTCGCTGTCCTCGCCGCAGGTACGTTCGGCGTTATCGGCGTCGGCAAAACGTTGTGCAGGAAATCGGACACGGCATCAACGACCGCCACATAAACCGATGCCGCCCAGCCCGGGTCGCCGTCGCGATGGTTCCCGACCGGCGCGGGCAACAGCGTCAGGGGACGCACCAGATCTGCCAGCACCACACCGAGCAGGCCGTGGGCCGGATCGATCAACCCCAGCGCCAAGTTGCTGATCAGACCGGGGATGTCGGCGGGCGTCCGGACGGCCGCCTCCAGCGTCTCCACCAGCTGGGCCGGGAGGTAACCCAGGTAGGTGACGGCTTGGGCGATGATCATCACCGGCGCGACCATCACCGACCGGATCGCCCAGAGGCTGCGCCCCAGTTCCGTCTCGGCGATGCGGGCCATCGCCTCTCCCCCGGCGGCCGGATCCCACAGCCGATCGAAGGCCGAGCCGATACCCGCCGAGACGCCGTCGATCCCGTCGCGCAGCCACCCGTTCACCGGACTTGGCGCCAATGAGGCCAGGTGGTCCAGGTAGACGCGTTCCCGCGCGGCATATCCGCCGTAGGTGAAAACGGGGTTCAGGTACGACTGGGACAGATAGCTGGCCACACTGCCGATCAGTTCGGGATCGCGCAGGGACGCCAGCACCGCATACGCCGCATCGAAGCGCAATGACGTTGCGGCGATGAGCGGGTTGCTGATCGCGCGCGTCAGATTCTGCACCCCGACGCCCACGTTCTCCAGCAGATCGGTGATCGCCGACGCCGGTAGCACCGCGGCACTGCTCACCACCGGCGCGGCTTGCTGAACCGGCGGTACCCAGGCCGGTGCGGCCGCCGTGACCAGTCCGGCCGCCAGCACTGCGGACATGAATTTGGTGTGCGGGCGCACCGCGATACTCGACATTGTTCTCCCCAGCGTCGGACCCGCACAGTTGCGGTGCCGTCAGCCTAGAGAGAAATTTACGTTCGCAACAATTTTTAGCGGAAAGACTTTGCTCCGCAGTCACGCCGCCCCGTGGAACACCGCCTCGACGTTGTTGCCGTCCGGGTCGCGGACAAATGCCCCGAAGTAGCCGGGGTGATACTCCGGCCACAACCGCGGTGCGTGCAGCGACTCGGCACCGAGTTCCAGCGCGGCGTCGTAGAACGCCTGCACCGCCGCGGTGTCCGCGGCGTGGAACGCGAAATGCGTTTCGCGGTTCGGCCCCGTGGCCTCGCCGGCACTCATATCGGCGATCCAGAAGTCCGGTTTGCCCTCGACGCCGTAGCCGATGGCGACCTGGTAATCCATCTGCCGGGTGTAACCCAGCACGCCGAGGACCTCGTCGTAGAAGGCCTTCGACCGCTCCCAATCAGCACAGTTGATTCCGAAGTGATCCAGCACACCGTCACCGTACATTCGGGGTATGACATACGACCTCGTCATCCGCGGCGGGACCGTCGTCGACGGGCTCGGCGGCGAACCCTTTGTCGGCGATATCGCGATCCGCGACGCGGTGATCGCCGAGATCGGCACCGTCGCCGGCACGGGCGCCCGCGAGATCGACGCCGCCGGCCTGCTGGTCACTCCGGGGTTCGTCGACCTACACACCCACTATGACGGGCAGGCGATCTGGAGTGACCGGATGACACCGTCCTCGGCGCACGGTGTCACCACCGCGGTGATGGGCAACTGCGGTGTGGGCTTCGCACCGTGCCGCCCGGAGGACCACGACACCCTGGTGGACGTGATGGCCGGCGTGGAGGACATCCCCGGCGTGGTCATGGTCGACGGCCTGCCCTGGACCTGGGAAACGTTCCCGGAGTTCCTCGACGCCCTGGAGTCGCGGCGCCGCGATATCGATGTGGCGGCCTTCCTGCCGCACTCGCCACTGCGGGTCTATGTGATGGGTCAGCGCGGGGTGGATCGCGAGCCGCCGACCCCAGACGATCTGGCGATGATGCGCAAGCTCGCCGAGGAGGCCATCCGCGCGGGCGCCGTCGGGTTCGCCTCCTCCCGGCTGACCCTGCACAAAACATCGGGCGGACAACCGATTCCGAGCTATGACGCGCAGTACGACGAGATCGAGGCCATCGCCCGCGGCGTCGACGATGCCGGTGGCGGGCTGCTGCAGTTCGTTCCGGATCTGATGGCCGGCGACTACGAGGGCGCGCTGGCAGCAGTGTTCGACGTCGCCGCCGAGGTCGGATTGCCGGTCACGTTCACGCTCGCGATCGGCAATGCCGGACCGCCACTGCACCTCGATGCGCTGCGGATGGTCGAGAAGGCCAACGCCGATGGCGGGGATGTCACCGGCCAGATCTTCCCGCGCCCGATCGGGCTGGTGCTCGGCCTGGAACTGTCGGGCAACCCGTTCGTCATGTATCCGGCGTACCGGGAGATCGCCGACCTGCCGCTCGCCGAGCGTGTCGCCGAGATGCGCAAACCGGAAGTGCGCAAACGTATCCTGACCGACCTGCCGGCCGGTGACGGCCATCCGCTGATGTTCGCCGCCCAGGCCTGGGACTACATGTATCCGCTCGGTGACCCACCGAACTACGAACCGGCACGTGAGGATTCGATCGGCGCCCGGGCGCGGGAGCGTGACGTGAGCCCACTCGAGGAGGCCTATGACCGGCTCCTCGACGACGACGGTCACGCGATGCTGCTGGTCACGCTGGCCAACTTCCGCGACCACTCACTGGATACGGTGGCGGACTTGATCGCGCGCGATGATGTCGTGCTGGGCCTGGGCGACGGCGGCGCGCACTACGGGATGATCTGCGATGCAAGCTTTCCCACCTACATGCTGACGCACTGGGTTCGAGATCGGCGTTCCGGACGGCTGCCGCTGCCGCGGGTGATCAAGGAGCTCACCTCGGTGCCGGCCCGGATCGCCGGGATGGCCGATCGCGGCCGGCTCGCGGTCGGGTACAAGGCCGACCTCAACATCCTGGACACCGACGCCGTACGGCTACACCGCCCGACCGTGCGGGCCGACCTGCCGGCCGGCGGGCGACGACTCGACCAGGCCGCCGACGGTTATGTCGCAACCATCGTGTCCGGCGAGGTCATCGCGGAGAACGGGGTGCCGACCGACGCGCGGCCCGGGCGCCTGGTCCGGGGACGCCAACCCGCGCCACAATGAACCCATGAGCGTCAAAGTTGATCTGGACAAGCTCGCCGACACCCTGGCCGATTTCCCGTTCGGCTATCTGATCACCGTCGGGGACGATCACCGCGCCCACACGGTGGCCGTCGTCCCGGAGTTCACCGACGGCGTCTTCACCATCGCGCCCCTCGGCAACACCACCCGCCGCAACGCCGGAGCCCATGACGCCGTGACCGTGCTGTGGCCGCCCCGCGAACCGACCGGATACTCGCTGATCGTCGACGGCACCGCCGAGGTGGCCGACGACGGTGTACGCCTGACCCCGAGCCGGGCGGTGCTGCACCGCAGCCCCGACGGTGTGCACGACTGCGTCTCGCTCAAGAGCTGAGTTATCCACAGATCCACGATCGGGCCTGTTGCCGATACCCGTGATGGGCTGCAATTGAACGGTGCTGGACCACATCCTCGCGGCAAACGGCGGAGTGGTGTCGTCTGCACAACTGCGTGCCGCCGGCGCCGCACCTCGAGGTTTCAGCCGAGTCCGGCACGGCTGGTACGCCAACCAGTCCGCTGATCCACAGGTGTTCCGCGCGGTGTCGGCCGGCGGTGTCCTGGCGTGCGCCTCCGTACTGCGTCGCCATCAGGTGTGGGTTCTCGATTCTGTTCTGCACGTGCGCTATTCGAAACGCGCCCGCCGACCGGGTGTACGGTCCTGCCACCCGTACCGCCTGGATCCACCCGTCGTCGGAGCCGTCGATCCGGTGGATATCGCGGTGGCGTCTGCGGCGAACTGCCTGGGCGCCGAAGGTCTCGTGGTCGTCTTGGATTCGATGCTGAACAAGCAGATGATCCAACCGGCCGATGCCAGATCGATCGTGGCGGCCTCTCCGCTGGCCCACCTGGATCTCGCCGCACGTTGCGACCCGAAGAGTGAATCCGGTACCGAGACCATCATTCGATTGCGGTTGCGGGCCTTGGGTATCGAGCTCCGATCCCAGGTGGACATCCCGGGAGTGGGCCGGGTCGACTTCCTGGTCGGTGATCGGTTGATCATCGAAGCCGACAGCAAGGAGCACCACCTACCGAAGTATCAGTCCGACCGGACGCGGGACCGGGTTGCGATCGGATTGGGGTATCTGGTGATTCGGCTGACCTATGAGGATGTTGTGTACCACTGGGACACGGTCGTCGTGGACATTCTCACCGTCGTCCGCCGACGCAAGCACCGGGGCCGATCGTAATGTTCCGCTGACAGCGTCGCCGCGGAAACTATGGCACGGCAACGCTGTCAGGCGAACATTGGGAAAGGCCCGGCCCCGCAAGCGGGACCGGGCCTTCCTGAAACCAGGACTTAGAAGTCCATACCGCCCATGCCACCGGTCGGGTCGCCCGCAGGTGCGGCGGCCTTCTCCGGCTTGTCGGCGACGACGGCCTCGGTGGTGAGGAACAGCGCCGCGATGGACGCCGCGTTCTGCAGCGCCGAGCGGGTGACCTTGACGGGGTCGGCAACGCCGGCGGCCAGCAGGTCCTCGTACACGTTGGTCGCGGCGTTCAGGCCGTGACCGTCTTCCAGGTTCGACACCTTCTCGGCGACGACACCAGGCTCCAGACCACCGTTGAAGGCGATCTGCTTCAGCGGAGCCGACAGCGCGACACGCACGATGTTGGCACCGGTCGCCTCGTCACCGGTGAGCTTCAGCTCGTCCAGAGCCGGAGCCGACTGCAGCAGGGCCACGCCACCACCGGCGACGATGCCCTCTTCGACGGCGGCCTTCGCGTTGCGAACGGCATCCTCGATGCGGTGCTTGCGCTCCTTGAGCTCCACCTCG
Organism: Mycobacterium sp. C31M; assembly: GCF_053345865.1. Classification (NCBI taxonomy): domain Bacteria; kingdom Bacillati; phylum Actinomycetota; class Actinomycetes; order Mycobacteriales; family Mycobacteriaceae; genus Mycobacterium; species Mycobacterium sp. C31M. The sequence goes on from NZ_JBKFAX010000014.1 coordinate 84,414, forward strand.
GTGGCAGCGCCGGCCTTGATGACGGCAACGCCACCGGCCAGCTTGGCCAGGCGCTCCTGCAGCTTCTCGCGGTCGTAATCGGAGTCGCTGTTCTCGATCTCGGCACGGATCTGGGCCACGCGACCGGCGATGGCATCGCTGTCACCAGCGCCCTCGACGACGGTGGTCTCGTCCTTGGTGACGACGATCTTGCGGGCCTGGCCCAGCAGGGCGAGGTCAGCGGTCTCCAGCGAGAGGCCGACCTCTTCGCTGATGACCTGGCCACCGGTGAGGATGGCGATGTCCTGCAGGATGGCCTTGCGGCGGTCACCGAAGCCCGGGGCCTTGACGGCCACCGACTTGAAGGTGCCACGGATCTTGTTGACCACCAGGGTCGACAGGGCTTCGCCCTCGACGTCCTCGGCGATGATCAGCAGCGGCTTGCCGGACTGGATGACCTTCTCCAGCAGCGGCAGCAGGTCCTTGACGGTCGAGACCTTGGAGCTGACCAGCAGGATGTAGGGATCCTCCAGGACGGCTTCCTGGCGCTCGGCGTCGGTCACGAAGTAACCCGAGATGTAGCCCTTGTCGAAGCGCATGCCCTCGGTGAGCTCCAGCTGCAGGCCGAAGGTGTTGGACTCCTCGACGGTGATGACACCCTCGTTGCCCACCTTGTCCAGCGCCTCGGCGATCAGGTCGCCGATCGACTGGTCGCCCGCGGAGATACCGGCGGTCGCAGCGATCTGCTCCTTGGTCTCGACCTCCTTGGCGGTGGCCAGCAGACGCTGGGTCACGGCCTCGACGGCCTTCTCGATGCCGCGCTTCAGGCCGAGCGGGTTGGCGCCGGCAGCGACGTTGCGCAGACCTTCGCGAACCAGGGCCTGGGCCAGCACGGTGGCGGTGGTGGTGCCGTCGCCCGCGACGTCATCGGTCTTCTTGGCGACCTCTTTGACCAGCTCGGCGCCGATCTTCTCGTACGGGTCCTCCAGCTCGATCTCCTTGGCGATGGACACACCATCGTTGGTGATCGTGGGGGCGCCCCACTTCTTCTCCAGGACGACGTTGCGACCCTTGGGGCCGAGCGTCACCTTTACGGCGTCGGCGAGGCTGTTCAAGCCACGCTCGAGGCCGCGACGGGCCTCTTCGTCATACGCAATTGTCTTAGCCATTGCGAGGTGATTCCTCCGGTTGGGAATTGCACGTCTATTGGTCGGGTTCAGTGCCCGCGACGGACGACCGGTGGCTGTGCGGCCTGGTCTCACCGTCCCGACCTGGCACTCACAGATCGAGAGTGCCAGATTCATTTTTAGCACTCGCCATGGGCGAGTGCAAGGTCGACTAGCTGCCCTCGCCCTGGAAGCGATCGTCGACGAAATCGGCGAACTCGACGCTGCCCGGGAACTCCTTGGCCTCGGTGAACGCATCGGCGATCTCCTGCTCGGAGGCAATGATGTCCTCGCTCAGCGGAACCGGGTTCTTCAGCGACCGCGTCCAGGTGGTCCGGGAGGCCTCCGGGCTGATCTCGGTCAGCTCCGCATACTTGGCCGACCAGGTGTCCAGATTGTCCGCCGACCATTTCGTCGCGACGGCGTAGCGGTCCAGGAAGTCCGCGATCGCCTCGGACACGGCCGGATCCTCCAACCCCGCACCGGAGGCGACCCAGAAGTTGTAGCCGTTGCCCGCGGTGTCAGCCGCGGCGATGATCCGCGCGCCGACCTCCTGCTCGGCGATCGCGGTGTAGGGATCCCACACCGCCCACGCATCAACCTCGCCGCGGGTCAGCGCCGCGTAACCGTCGGCCGGCGAGACGTACACAGGCTCGATATCGGAGAGCCCCAGCCCGGCCTTCTTCAGGTGCAGCAGCAGATTGGCGTTGGCCGAACTGCCCTTGGTGACAGCGACCTTGCGGCCCTTCAGATCCGCCACCCCGGTGACCGGGGAATCCTTGCCGACCAGGATCGCGTCACCCTTGCCGGTGGCCTCCAGCGCGCCAACCACCTTGATGTTCGCGCCGGCCGCGGCCCCGAACACGGCCGGGGTGTTGCCGACCTGGGCCAGGTGGATACCGCCCGCGCTGGCTGCCTCGACCAGCGGCGGGCCTGCGGTGAAGGTGGAGAACTCGACCTTGTACGGTGCGTCGGCGAGCTGACCGGAGGCCTGCATCAGCACCTCGATCGAAATGGCCCGCTGATCGCCGACCTTCAACGTCACCGTCGACAGGTCCACCGGACCCTCGGGCGCGGCGGTCTCCGAGCCACCACCGCAGGCCGTCAGCAGCAGTGCCGCCGCGACGAGTAGAGATGCAATCTTCACTTCTTCGTTCCTCAGGTTTGTCGTTGCAGGTCGTCGATGCCGAGCAGTTCGAGCAGCCGGCCGGAGTAGACGGCGGCGTCCGGGGAGGCGTGGCTGCGTGGCCGCGGCAGGTCGATGTCCACCGACGCCGCGATCCGGCCCTCGTCGAGCACCAAGACCCGGTCGGCCAATGTCACCGCCTCGGCGACATCGTGGGTCACCAGCAGCACCCCGAAACCGTGCTCGGCGAACAGCCGCAGCAGCAGGTCGTGCATGGCCAGCCGGGTCAGCGCGTCCAGCGCGCCGAACGGCTCGTCGAGCAGCAGCAGGGTCGGCTCGGCGACCAGCGCCCGTGCCAGGGCCGCGCGCTGGGCCTCACCCCCGGACAGCGTCAACGGCCAGGCCTCGACCCGGTGCGACAGGCCAACCTCCCCCAGCACGCGCCGCGCCTTCTCCTCGGCGGCGCGCCGGCGGCGGCGCTGCGGATCGCCAAGGGCCACATTGCGGGTGACGGTCAGCCACGGCACCAGCCGCGGCTCCTGGAACACCACTGTCGGGGTGCCCTCGACACTGACCTCGCCGGTGTGCTCGTCCGACAGCCCGGCCAACACCCGCAGCAGAGTCGACTTGCCGGACCCGCTGCGGCCGACCAGCGCGACGATCTCGCCGCGGCCGACGCTCAGGTCGATCCCATCGAGCACCACATGCCCGTCGAAGCTCTTGGTCAGACCCCGTACCACGGCACTCATCGCACAGACACCCCCGGCTGCCAGCGCAGCGCCCATTTCTCGAACCACCGCACGATCGAATCGGTCACCAGCCCCAACACCCCGTAGACGAGCAGGCCGAAGATGACGATGTCGGTGCGCAGGAATTCCCGCGCGTTGTTGACGATGTAGCCCAGCCCGGCGCTGGCGTTGATCTGTTCGGCCACGATCAGCGACAGCCACGCGATGCCCAGGCTCTGCCGCATGCCGACCAGGATCTGGGGCAACGCGCCCGGGATGATCAGGTAGCGCATCCGCTCACCGCGGGTCAGCCGCAGCACGTCACCGAGCTCGATGAGCTTGGGGTCCAGGTGGCGGATGGCGGCAAAGGTGTTGAGGTACAGCGGGAACGCCACCCCGAGCGCGATCAGGTAGACCTTCGGTTCCTCGCCGATGCCGAACCAGATGATGAACAACGGGATGAGCCCGAACAGCGGGATGGTGCGCAGCATCTGCAGCGGCGGATCGACGGTGTATTCGCCGACCTTGCTCAGCCCGGCCACCACCCCGAAACCGATTCCGACGACGGCGCCCAATACGAAGCCGATCAGCGCGCGCTGCCCCGACACCAGCAGGGCGTCGCCGAGTTGGCCGGACTGAAACACCGAGAGCCCGGCCTCGAACACCACCGACGGGGCGGGCAGGATGCGCGCCGACAGCAGACCCGTCTGACTGGCGAACTGCCAGCCGACCAGCAGCACGATGGGTGCTATCGACCGCAGGAAGCCAGGCCGCCGGAACCACGGCACCGGTTTCCGGGCATGCGGAAGCGCCGCGACCTGGGTGACCATCGCCGCCGATGATGCCGTCGGCGTCGCACCGCCTCCAGGGTTCTGCTCGTCGTGACTAGAAATGCGGCCGTAACCCGTCGAGTGCCACCTCGATGACGTGGTCGGACACCGACGGGTTGTAGGCCTGGATAGCCTGGCAGCCGACCAGCAGCGCCTTGACCTCGGCGACGGTCACATCGGTGCGTACCGCACCCACCCGCTGGGCCGCCACCAACAGCTGGCCGAACATCCCGAGGAAGTCGGCGGCGTCGATCTCGATACCCTCCCCGGCGAGCGCGTCCACCACACCGCGATCGGCGGTGCCCCACTGCACCATCGACCGCAGGAAGTCGAACAGTGCGGTGCTCGGATCCGCGGCCGCCACCAGCTCACGCCCGTGGTCGACGATCCCGCGAATCCGTTCGGCGATGACGGCCCGGTAGAGGTCCTCCTTGGCCGGGAAGTGGCGGTAGACGGTGCCGGCGCCGACACCGGCGCGGCGGGCGATCTCGTCGATGGGGACCGCGAGCCCCTCGGCCGCGAAGGTCTGGTAGGCGACCTCCAAGATGCGGGCGCGGTTACGCGCCGCGTCGGCCCGCAACGGCCGTTCCGTTTCACTCACAGCGCACCTCCTCGCCGACTAAACGGGGCGAGCGTTCCGTATCGTCGGTCGAAACAGTTTAGAGGAGCTGACATGACCAACTGGACCACCGCGCACATCCCCGACCAGACCGGTCGCACCGCCGTCGTGACCGGCGCGAACACCGGCCTCGGATTCGAGACCGCCAAGGCGCTGGCCGGCGGGGGCGCCACCGTGGTGCTCGCTGTCCGCGACGCCGACAAGGGCAAGCGGGCCGCCGCGCAGATCGGCGGCGATGTCTCGGTGACCGAGCTGGACCTCGGCGCGCTGGACTCGGTCCGATCCGCCGCCGAAACCCTGCGCGGCCTCGACCGCATCGACCTGCTGATCAACAACGCCGGTGTCATGACGCCGCCGCGCAGCACCACCGCCGACGGATTCGAGCTGCAGTTCGGCACCAACCACCTCGGTCATTTCGCGCTCACCGGCCTGCTGCTGGACAAGCTGCTCGACGTGCCCGGGTCGCGGATCGTCACCGTCAGCAGCAACGGGCACAAGATGGGCGGCGCCATCCACTTCGACGATCTGCAGTGGGAGCGCTCCTACAGCCGGCTCGGCGCGTACGCGCAGTCCAAGCTGGCCAACCTGTTGTTCACCTATGAACTGCAACGCCGGCTGGCCACGCGCGGTAAGACCGTCGCCGTGGCCGCCCACCCCGGCACCTCGAGCACCGAACTGGCCCGCCACCTACCGTCGGCCGCCCAGCCCGCCTGGTCGGTGATCGGTCGGTTCGCCGCCCAGCCCGCCGCCGACGGTGCGCTGCCCACGCTGCGGGCGGCCACCGATCCCGCTGTGCTGGGCGGGCAGTACTACGGGCCGTCCAGCATCGCCCAGTGGCGGGGCGCACCGGTCGTCGTCGCCTCCAGCGACCAGTCCTACGACCAGGACATCCAGCGCCGACTGTGGGCTGTGTCCGAGGAGCTCACCGGTGTGACGTTCCCGGTCTGACACGCGGCCGGCGGACACGCCGGGTGCGAGATGCGCCGACGGAAGTTGTTTCAGTAGGCTGCTTTCCGTTCTAGGAAGGAGTCTCGGGTGCGGGCAGTTGAAGCGCCCAGCACCCAGGCGTTGCGGGGCTGGCAGCGGCGAGCGCTGGTCAAGTACCTGGCCGCCAAACCGAAGGATTTCCTGGCGGTCGCCACCCCCGGCGCCGGTAAGACGACCTTCGCGCTGCGCATCGCGGCGGAGTTGCTGGCCGACGGCACGGTGGCGCAGGTGACCGTGGTGGTGCCCACCGAGCACCTCAAGACCCAGTGGGCCCAGGCCGCCTCTCGGTTCGGGATGGCGCTGGACCCCAAGTTCAGCAACTCGGCCGCGCACACCTCCAGCGACTATCACGGCATCGTCGTCACCTACGCCCAGGTCGCCAGCCACCCGACCCGGCACCGGGTGCGCACCGAGAACCACAAGACGCTGGTCATCTTCGACGAGATCCACCACGGCGGGGACGCCAAATCCTGGGGTGACGCCATCCGGGAGGCCTATGACGATGCCGCGCGCCGGCTCGCGCTGACCGGGACCCCGTTCCGCAGCGATGACAGCCCCATCCCGTTCGTCACCTATGAGACCGACGGCGCAGGCTACCAGCGTTCCAAGGCCGACCACGTGTACGGCTACTCCGACGCACTGGCCGACGGGGTGGTGCGTCCGGTGGTGTTCATGGCCTACTCCGGTGAGGCCCGCTGGCGCGACAGCGCCGGTGAGGAACACGCCGCCCGGCTCGGTGAGCCGCTGAGCGCCGAGCAGACCGCCCGGGCCTGGCGCACCGCACTGAACCCGGAGGGCCAGTGGATGCCCGCCGTGATCGCCGCCGCGCACAAACGGCTGATGCAGAAGCGTGCCCACGTCCCCGACGCCGGCGGCATGATCATCGCCACCGACCAGACGACGGCCCGGGCTTACGCCAAGCTGTTGACCACCCTGACCGGGGAAGCACCGACCGTGGTGCTCTCCGACGACCCGACGGCATCGAGTCGCATCTCGCAGTTCTCCGACGGTACGACGGCCTGGATGGTCGCGGTGCGCATGGTGTCCGAAGGTGTCGACGTGCCCCGACTGTCCGTCGGGGTGTACGCCACCAGCGCCTCGACCCCGCTGTTCTTCGCCCAGGCGATCGGCCGGTTCGTGCGCAGCCGCCGCAAGGGCGAAACGGCCAGCGTCTTCCTGCCCTCGGTACCCAACCTGCTGCAGCTGGCCAGCGAGTTGGAGGAACAGCGCAACCACGTGCTGGGCAAACCGCACCGCGAATCCGACGGCCTCGACGACGAGCTGATCGCCGACGCCAACAAGACCAAGGACGAGAACACCGACGCCGACCGCGGTTACGAGTCCCTGGGTGCCGATGCCGAACTGGACCAGGTCATCTTCGACGGGTCGTCATTCGGCACCGCCGCCGCCGCGGGCAGCGATGAGGAGGCCGACTACCTGGGTATCCCCGGCCTGCTCGACGCCACCCAGATGCGTGACCTGCTGAGCCGCCGCCAGGACGAGCAGTTGCAGAAGCGCACCGCCGCGGCCGCCGCCGGTGGGCCGCCCGCACCACGCACCACCCACGGTCAGTTGCAGGAGCTGCGCCGCGAGCTGAACGCACTGGTGGCGATCGCGCATCACCGCACCGGAAAGACGCACGGGCAGATCCACAACGAGCTGCGCCAGCTGTGCGGTGGCCCGCCGCTGGCGGCAGCCAGCGGCGATCAGATCAAGGCCCGAATCGACGCGGTGCGGGGCCTGGGCTCGACGCAGCGCTAAAGGCCCAGCAGCTCCGGTAGATCGGCCACCGAGTCGATGACATGGCTGGGCTGCATCGCGAATTCGTCTGCGGCCCAACGATCCAACGTGTGCTGCCGGAACTTGCCGGTGCGCACCAGCACGCCGGTCATGCCGACCACCTGCCCGGCCAGCACGTCATTGTTGAGATCGTCACCGACGATGTACATCTCGTCGGGTTCCACACCCAGGCGCGCGGCCGAGGCCAGGAAACCCTCCGGTGCCGGTTTACCGACCGCAGTGGCCTTGCGACCGCAGGACTCCTCCATACCGTGCAGGTACATGCCGGTGTCGATGCGCAGTCCCTCGGTGGTGGTCCAGGACATGCTGCGGTGCATGGCGACCACCGGAACCCCTTGTGCCATCCAGTCGTACACCCAGGACAGCGTCACATGGTCATACTCGCGACCGGCACCGCCGAGCAGCACCACATCCGGTGTGTCGGGCATCGGGCCGCCGTGGGTGTCCACCGAGGCGACCAGATCGATACCGGGCATATCGCTGCTGATATCACCGCTGTTGACCAGGAAGCAGCGGGCGTCGGGATACCGGTCACGGACGAAATCGGCGGTCAGCACCGCCGCGGTGATCACCTCGTCGGGTGTGACGTCCATCCCGGCCTCGGTGAGCAGATCGGCGATCTGGACGCGGGTGCGGGTGGTGGTGTTGGTCAGGTAGGAACGCGCGATCTGGTTGGCCGCCAAGGCCTGTAGCGTCTCACGCGCACCCGGGATCGGTTTCCACGAGGTGACCAGCACACCATCGATGTCGAAGAGCACTCCGCCGGTAGCCATGCAGCGAGACTAGAGGTACCACTGACTGTCGGCCACCCACGGGGATGCCGTCGCCGCCACACTCCAGGCCGTCTCGGCCGGTACATCGATCAGCACATAACGTTTGGTGCCGGCCGCCGTCGCCGCCACCAGCGTCGCGACACCGGCGCGGCGCTGGAACCAGGTCTGGCGCACCGTCCATCCGATGATGCCGTCGGTCTGCACACAGTCACGACGGCGGTCGATGCTGCCGGCGCGGGTCACCAGCCACTGCGCGTCGACCCGATGCCCCAGGGCGCGCACCCGGTCGATCGACAGGAAGATGCTGAAGCCGACCAGCAGCGCCCACAGCGCCCACGCCCAGCCCGGTGCACCCGTGACCGCCAGCACCGCACCCACCAGGATCGGCACCACCGCGGCCCGCACGCGTCGGCGCCGCGCCGCGGACGGGCCGTGCGACACCAGCGCGCCGTCGACCACATCGGCCCGCCCCACCAGCTCGGTCAGTACCCCGCGGGCCGTGTCTGCCGGGCATGACGGCAACAGCAGCGCGGACTCCCCGGTGCCGGACACCCCGGTCATCACCGCGTCCAGGCGCGCCCCACCCAACAGCCGCACCAGTAGCGGTTCGCTCAGCGTGCCGCCGCGCAGCCGGCGCAGGTCATAGGTGTATTCGCGGACCCGGACCAGGCCGTGCACCAGACCCACGGTGTCCGCACCCCGGGTCAACACCAGGTTTCCGTAGGTCAGCAGCGAACGCCCGACCATCAACGGCACCGACGCGGCCAGTGCGACCACCACCCAGTCGGACACCAGATCGCCGTAGCCCGCCTGATGGGCCATCCCGACCCCAGCACCGACGGCCAGCAGCCCGGACAGACTCAACGGGCTGTAGCGCAGCCAGGACGGCCGCCAGCGGGCCAGCTCGTCGGCGGGCTGCGGCGCCGCCGTCTCCCCCAACAACGTCGCCCGCAGCTGCGCCACCTGCTCCGAGCGCACCGCGTCCAGGCGGAACTCGTTGTCGCCCTTGGCTTCCTGACCGGTGCTGACACGCAGCACGGTCAACCCCAGCAGCCGGTGCAGCAACCGGGCCTCGGTGTGCACCGAGCGGATACGACTGCGCGGCACCGACAGCACCGTGCGCCGCAGCACACCACTGCGCAGCACCACCTCCTGCGCGTCGAACCGGTAACTCGTGGTGAACCAGCGGGCCACCCCGAGCGCCACGATCAGACCCACACCCAGCAGCGACCACAACGGGTTCTGCGTGGTGGACCCCAGCACGATCGCGCCGATCAGCAGCGGCAGTTGGTTGAGCACCTCGTGCACCGGATGGACCAGCAGCATGCGCGGTGAAAGCCGCCGCCACGGTGAAAGATCTTGCGAATCGGCCTGGTTCATGTGGCGTCGTGCCCGCCCAGGGCGGCGATATCGGTCAGCTGGGCCACCACCTGATCGGCCACCGCCATATCGAGCGCCACGATGCGCACCGCCCCGGCCGAGGACGCCGTCGTCACGGTCACATTGGCCAGGCCGAACAACCGGTCCACCGGTCCGCGGTCGGTGTCGACGGTCTGCACCCGCGATATCGGCGCGATCCGGCGCTGCTGCACCAACCATCCGGTGCGGGTGTACACCGCCCGCGCGCCGATCTCCCAGCGGTGCACCCGGTATCGCCAGATCGGCACGACGACGACCGACAGCAGCACCCCGACCGCCGTCACCGCGGCCGCCGCCAGGTGTATCAGCAGCATCCGAGAATCGGCCACGAACCAGATGACCTGCGCCACCACCAGGAACAACCACGGAATCGACGCGGCCAGCGCCCAGGCCAACGGTGCACTGCGGCTGGGCGGATGCACGGGGTCAGCCATCGGCACACGACCAGTATGTTCTAGTCATGAGCCAGAAATGGAACGAATCGAACGTCCCCGACCAGTCCGGACGCACCGCGATCGTGACGGGCTCCAACACCGGACTCGGCTACGAAACCGCCCGCGTACTGGCCGAACGCGGCGCCCAGGTGGTCATCGCGGTCCGCGATACCGCCAAGGGTGACGCCGCGGCCGCCAAGATCCGCGCCGCCACCGCGGCGGCCAAGGTGGAGGTCCTGGCCCTGGATCTCGGCTCGCTGGCCGCGGTGCGCACCGCGGCCGAACAGATCAAGACCGCGTATCCACGCATCGATCTGCTGATCAACAACGCCGGCGTGATGTACCCGCCAAAACAGACCACCGCCGACGGGTTCGAGCTGCAGTTCGGCACCAACCACCTCGGGCATTTCGCGCTCACCGGACTGTTGTTGGAAAACGTTCTGGCCGTGCAGAATTCCCGGGTGGTGACGGTCGCCAGCATCGCCCACCGCAACCAGGCCAAGATCCATTTCGACGATCTGCAGTGGGACCGCAGCTACAACCGGGTGGCCGCCTACGGCCAGTCCAAGCTGGCCAACCTGATGTTCGCCTACGAGTTGGACCGCCGGCTGACCGGCAAACCCACCATGTCGGTGGCCGCGCACCCGGGTGTCTCCAACACCGAACTGATGCGGCACACCCCCGGCAACACCCTGCCGGGGTTCAACGCGGTGGCCAACCTGGTGACCAACTCACCGTTGGTGGGTGCGCTGGCCACCCTTCGGGCGGCGACCGATCCGGCGGTGCGCGGCGGGCAGTACTACGGTCCGGCGTTCCCCACCCGTGGGATGGGTGTCGTCGGTCACCCACACCTGGTGAGTTCCAGCGCCCAGTCCCACGACCGGGACATCGCTCGCCGGCTGTGGACGGTGTCCGAGGAACTGACCGGCGTCACCTTCGCCCTCTGATGCGCTCGGTCACCGAACACCAGCGGGTCATCGCCGACCTGATCACCGCACGCGCCCCCGTTGCGGAGTCCCCGTCCGAGGCCCTCGGCCTGGTGCTGGCCGCCGATGTGACGGCGACGTTGGCGCTGCCCGGGTTCGACAACTCGGCCATGGACGGTTTCGCGGTGCTGGCCGCCGACATCGCCGCGGCGACCGCAGAGCACCCGGTGACCCTGCCGGTGTCCGATGACATCCCGGCCGGCCGCACCGATATCGCACCCCTGCAACCGGGTACCGCGCAGCGCATCATGACCGGCGCCCCACTGCCGCCCGGCGCCACCGCCGTCGTGCCGGTCGAGGCGACCGACGCCGACTTCTCGACAACCGCGGCACACGTCGCGATCCGGACGACTGCCCGCGAGGGACAACACATCCGGCGTGCCGGCGAGGATGTCGCGGCGGGCACCACGGTGTTGCGCACCGGGCAGCGACTGACCCCGGCGGCACTCGGGCTGGTGGCCGCGCTCGGTCTGGCGCAGGTCAGTGTGCTGCCACCGCTGCGGGTGCTGGTGCTGTCCACCGGGTCGGAGCTGGTGGCACCCGGGGTGCCGCTGTTGCCCGGCCAGATCTACGAATCCAATGCAGTCATGTTGGCCGCCGCGGTCCGCGACGCCGGTGCCACCGCCGTCACCGCCCCGATGGTCAGCGACGACCCGGCCGCGTTTCGCGCGGTGCTGGACGCCCACGCCGCCGACGTCGACCTGATCATCACCACCGGCGGCGTCAGCGCCGGTGCGTACGAGGTGGTCAAGGAATCCCTGGGCGGAACCGTCGAGTTCACCAAGGTGGCCATGCAACCCGGGATGCCCCAGGGAGCGGGCCGCGTCGGGGGCACCCCGATCGTCACGCTGCCCGGCAACCCGGTGAGCTCGCTGGTGTCCTTCGAGGTGTTCCTGCGCGGCCCGCTGCGCGCCGCCATGGGCCTGCGCCCCGAACGCCCCCGGATCACCGCCACGCTCACCGAGGATCTGAGCTCACCGCGCGGTAAGCGGCAGTTCCGCCGCGGTGTGCTCACCGGCGCGACGGTGACCAGTTACGGACCGCCGGCCTCGCATCACCTGCGCTGGCTGGCCTCGGCGAACTGCCTGCTCGACATCCCCGCCGACGTCGAGCAGGTGGCCGCCGGGTCCCAGCTCGAGGTCTGGGATCTGTCGTAGAATCGGGAGCCAACATGGCCAGACCTGCGCGTTCACCAGATGACCAGAGCTCTGAGGCGCAACGCTTCGTCGAACTCGTCCGCTCCACCGTCCCGCCGCTGCACCCGGCCGGCCTGCCGTTCATCGCGGGCAGCCTGGGTATCGCGGCACTCGGCCGCAACCGCCGCTGGCTGCGTAACACAGGCCTGGGCGCGGCCGGTTTCTCCGCGTTGTTCTTCCGGCACCCGCCGCGTGTCCCACCGACCCGGCCCGGGGTCGTAGTGGCTCCGGCCGACGGCCGGGTGACGCTACTCGACACCGCGGTGCCGCCCGCCGAACTCGGTATCGGGGACACCCCGATGACCCGCATCAGCATCTTCCTGTCGGTGTTCGACGCGCATGTGCAGCGGGCACCGGTGGCCGGTCAGGTGATGGGTGTGGTGCACAAGCCGGGTGAGTTCCAGTCCGCGGACAAGGACACCGCCAGCGAGGCCAACGAACGCAACAGCCTGTGGTTGCGCACCGATGCCGGGGTAGACATCGTCGCGGTGCAGATCGCCGGGCTGGTGGCGCGGCGCATCGTCTGCGAGGCACGTACCGGTGACAAGCTCGACCTCGGCGCTACCTACGGGCTGATCCGGTTCGGGTCGCGGCTGGACACATACTTCCCGACCGACGCCCGGGTGCTCGTCGAGGCCGGTCAGCGCGCCATCGGCGGCGAGACGATCCTGGCCGAGTTGCCCTGATGCAGCCCAGGGACCGTCCCCGCTCACGCCCGTCGGCGATGCGCATCCTGCCGAGCGCCACGACGGTGCTGGCGATCTGCGCCGGGCTGACCTCCATCAAGTTCGCGCTCGACGGTCAGCCGCATATCGCGCTGGCGCTCATCGGTGCCGCCGCGGTGCTCGACGGGATCGACGGCGGTATCGCGCGCGCCCTGGATGCGCAGTCGCGGATGGGTGCGGAGATCGATTCGCTGGCCGACGCGGTGAACTTCGGGGTGGCCCCCGCGCTGGTGGTTTATGTGACCCTGCTGCCGACCTCCCCGGTCGGCTGGATCTTCGCCCTGCTGTACGCGGTCTGCATCGTGCTGCGGCTGGCCCGGTTCAACGCGCTCCTCGACGATGACACCAAACCCGCCTACACCCGGCAGTACTTCACCGGTATGCCGGCGCCGTGCGGGGCGGTCGGCGTGATCGGGCCGCTGGCGGCGATGCTGCAGTTCGGCCAGGGCTGGTGGACGTCGCAGTGGTTCGTCTGCCTGTGGTTCGCCGCCAATGCCGCGCTGTTGGTCAGCCGGGTGCCGACGCTGGCACTGAAGTCGGTGTCGATGCCGCCGAACGCGGCGCCGATCCTGCTGATCGCGATCGCCGCGGCGGCGGCCGCACTGCTGCTGTTCCCCTACGTGCTGGTGCTGCTGATCATCGCCGGCTATCTGCTGATCATCCCGTTCACCATCCGCAGCCAGCGCTGGGTCGCGGCCCGACCCGAGACCTGGAACGACAAACCCGGCCAGCGGCGCCAGGCGCGCCGCGAGATCCGCCGTGCCCAGCCGAACCGGCGCTCGATGTCCCGGCTGGGCCTGCGGAAGCCGCCGGGCCGCCGATGAGCGAGATGGAATACACCGACGAGACACCACTGAACCATCTGCGGCTGACGGCCCGGCTCAACACGTCGGCGATGGACAGCCGCCGCGGGGTGGTGCGGTTGCACCCTGAGGTGATCGCCGCCCTGGGCATCCGCGAGTGGGATGCGGTGTCCCTGCTGGGCTCGCGCACCACGGCCGCGGTGGTCGGGCTGGCGCCCGGCGGGACACCGGCGGGCACCGCGCTGCTCGACGATGTCACGCTGTCCAATGCCGGGCTGCGGGAGAACTCCACCGTCGTGGTGGCGCCGGTGGCGGTCAACGGCGCCCGCACGGTGACGCTCACCGGGTCCCGGCTGGCCACCCAGTCGGTATCGCCGGCGACGCTGCGGATGGCGCTGCTGGGCAAGGTGATGACGGTCGGTGACACCGTCTCGCTGCTACCCCGCGATCTGGGCCCGGGTACCTCGACATCGGCGGCGACCACCGCGTTGACGACCTCGGTCGGCATCACCTGGACCTCGGAGCTGCTCACCGTCACCAGTGTCGACCCCGCCGGAACCGTGAGTGTGCAACCTAATTCGAATGTCACCTGGGGAGACGGCAGCACCACCGCCATACCGGTGCCCCCGAGCCACGAGCCGGTCGCCGCCGCGGTGCCACTGGACGATCTCAAGGGCGCGCACACCCAGGCCGGCAAGCTCGCCGAGTGGCTCAAACTCGCCCTCGATGAACCGGAGTTGCTCGAAACCCTGGGCGCGGGCACCAATCTCGGTGTGCTGGTGTCCGGCCCGGCCGGGGTCGGCAAGGCGACGCTGGTGCGGGCCGTCTGCGCCGACCGCACCCTGATCGAACTGGACGGACCCGAGGTCGGCGCGCTGCGTGACGAGGACCGCCTCGCCGGTGTCGCCTCCGCGGTCGCCGCGGTGAAAGCCGGTGGCGTGCTGCTCATCACCGATATCGACGCGCTGCTGCCGGTGACCGCCGCCCCGGTGGCCACCTTGATCCTGGCCGAGCTGCGCACCGCCGTCGCCACCAAGGGGGTGGCCTTCATCGCCACCTCCGCGATCCCGGACAACGTGGACCCGCGGCTGCGGGCCCCGGAGCTGTGCGACCGCGAACTGGGACTGAGCCTGCCCGACGGCGCCACCCGCAAATCGCTGCTGGAGGTGCTGCTGCGCGGTGTGCCCGCCGCCGAGCTCGACCTGGACAAGATCGCCGAGCGCACCCCGGGTTTCGTGGTCGCCGATCTGGCCGCGCTGGTGCGCGAGGCGGCGTTGCGGGCGGCCGCCCGGGCCAGTACCGACGGCGCGGCTCCGGCATTGACTCAGGAGGATTTCACCGGCGCCCTGTCGGTGATCCGGCCGCTGTCCCGCTCGGCCACCGAGGAGGTGGCCGTCGGTTCGGTCACCCTGGAGGACGTCGGGGACATGGTGGCCACCAAACAGGCCCTCACCGAGGCCGTGCTGTGGCCGCTGCAGCATCCGGACACCTTTGCCCGGCTGGGTGTGCAACCGCCACGCGGTGTGCTGCTCTACGGCCCGCCGGGCTGCGGTAAGACGTTCGTGGTGCGGGCGCTGGCCAGTTCGGGCCGGTTGAGCGTGCATGCGGTCAAGGGTGCCGAGCTGATGGACAAGTGGGTCGGCTCATCGGAGAAGGCGGTGCGCGAATTGTTCCGCCGTGCACGTGATTCGGCACCGTCACTGGTGTTCCTGGACGAGATCGATGCACTGGCCCCGCGCCGCGGGCAGAGCCACGACTCCGGGGTCACCGACCGCGTGGTGGCCGCCCTGCTGACCGAGTTGGACGGTATCGAACCGCTACGTGACGTGGTGGTGCTCGGTGCCACCAACCGTCCCGACCTGATCGACCCGGCGCTGTTGCGGCCGGGCCGCCTGGAGCGACTGGTGTTCGTCGAGCCACCCGATGCCGACGCCCGCCGCGACATCCTGCGCACCGCGGGCAAGTCGATCCCGCTGTCGGACGAGGTCGACCTGGACACGCTCGCCGACGAGTTGGACGGCTACAGCGCGGCCGATTGTGTTGCCCTGCTGCGGGAGGCCGCATTGGCGGCCATGCGCCGGTCCATCGACGCCGCGGATGTCACCGCGGCCGATGTCGCCACGGCCCGGGAGAACGTGCGCCCATCGCTGGATCCCGCACAGGTCGCCTCGCTGCGGGATTTCGCCGAGAACCGATAACCATATCCATCGACGAAACCGTCAATATCGGGATACATTGGGGCGGTGAGCCGATCATGCCGGCCGCTGTCCCCCTTCGAACTGGTGCATGCCGTGGTCTGCGAGACCACGGTGCTCACCCTGCGGATCAGCGGCCCGCTCGACGCCCAGGCGCTCCAGACCGCCTGGCGGTACGTCGTGGCGGCGAATCCGGTGCTGTGCGGACGAATCGAATTCGGCACCGCAGGACTGGAACTGGTGACCGACGGGACACCTGCGGAACCGGTCAGTATCGGCCGGGTCGATCCCGTCGAGCACAGCACCACCCCGGTCGCCTTCGGCCAGCCGGTCGCGGGCCTGGACCTCACCTCTGACGGCGAGGGCGGACACTGGGTCAGCCTGTTCAATCACCATGCGATCGCCGATGGCACGCTGACGTATTTCTGGTACCGGTCGCTGTGGCAGCACTACCGCGAGATAATTGCGGGTGCAACGACTTTCGACGAGGAGGTGCACCCGGTTCCGGAATCACCCGAGGCGGTGTTGGCCGGCCGCGGAGTCGGCAAACTCGACCGCAGCGGCGCCGAACGACTCGATGGTGTGGTGGTCCATCCGTTCCGCGACCCGGTGGGCCGCACCCCCGGCACCGACCCGTTCGCGCTGCACCGGGTCGTCACGGTGTTCAGCGCCGAGGAGACCGCGGCGCTGCGCGCGGCGGCCAAATCGAGGAACGCGACATTGCACGGATTCATCTGCGCGGCAATTCTCTTCGCCGAGCGCGAACTGCTGGAACCCGATGGCGCCCTGGCCATCGGGTTGATCTCCCCGGTGGACATCCGAAAATGGCTCACCCCGCCGGTCGGCGAGACCGAGGGCACCAACATCCAGGGGCATTCGTTCGCCGAGGTGACCATCGATCTTCTTGATGACCCGAGGTCGGTCGGCGTGGAGATCCTGCGGCAGTTGCACACCGATCTCGACGAGGGGGTGGTGCTGCAGACCTGTCTGCACATCCAGGAGACCGTGCAACGGTGGGCCGCCAACGACAGCCTCGAACCGATCTCGGTGTCGAACATGGGCGAGTTCACGAAACTGCCACTGCCCGAGGACCTCACGGTGCAGGAGTTCCACGTTCGGGGCAGCGCCCATTACGGTGTGCTGGCCGGTGGCGGGCCACCGGAGAACCTGCCGCTGTCCACCGGCCGGCACCATTCGGTGTTCAGCTACGACGGCCGGTTGAACGTGCAGACGAATTATCCGGCGGCGGTGCTGAGCGCCGAACGCACCCAGCACTTCGCGAATCGGGTCCGGACGCACCTGCTGGCGATGCTGCAGGCCCCCTGACGTGATCCCCACCGCCCCCGGTCGACTGCCACTGTTGGGGCATGCCCATCTGGTCGCCGGCGATCCCCGCCGATTCCTGTTGTCGATCGCCGACCTCGGGCCCGTTGTGCGGGTATACCTGGGCGGGCAGCCGTCCTACGCGCTGACCACGGCCGAACTCATCCGTGATGTCAGCCTGGGCCGGGCCGGCGAATTCCATCGGGATGCCCTGCGCGATGCCATCAGCGATCTCGTGACCGGGGCGACCAACGTGCTCAGCGGCGCCGAGCACGATCTGCGTCGCCGGATGATCGCCCCGGTGTTCCGGCAGGGCCGGTTGACCGAATATGCGGGCACGGTGGCCGATATCGCCGACGGTTGGGGCGCATCGCTACCCGCGGGTGAGCACGGCGATCTGCGGCCGTCGGTACACGATCTGGTCATGCGCACCATGTTCGCGACGCTGTTCCGCTCGGACGCCGACGGCGCCCAGTTGACCTACATCCGGCAGCGGGTGCCGTGGTTGCTCAGTGAGGTGATCGTCCGCGGTGCCCTGCCGGCACCCGCCCGCCGGCTGCGGTTCTGGGCCGACCGACGGTTCGTCGCGCAGTCCCGCGAGGTCCGGGCGGCGATGACCGGCCTGATCGACGCCCGCCGCGACGACCCGGATCGCGGTGACATGTTGTCGGCCCTGCTGGGATATGTCGATTCCGAAACCGGTGCGCGATTGTCCGATGACGATCTGGTCGACGAGGTGTTGTTGGCGCTCGCGGCGGGCATCGGTTCGCAGTCCTCGATATTTTCCTGGCTGATCTACGAAGTGGCGCGCTCCCCCGTCATCACCGAAAGGCTGTACGCCGAGCTCGATTCGGTGGGCAGCTCCGGCCCGTTCCTGCGCAATGTGCTCACCGAGACCCTGCGGGTGTGGGCACCGTGGATCACGTTGCTCACCGCACGCGGTCCGGTGCACCTCGACGGTGTCGACCTACCGGATGGCACCAACATCCTGTTCAGCGCCTATCAGGTGCATCATCAGGACCGATACTTTCCGAATGCCGCGGTCTTCGACCCGGACCGCTGGGACGACGAGCCTGACGATCGGGGCGCCATGATGCCGTTCGGTCTCGGGAAGAGACACTGCCCCGGCAATCATTTTGCGCTGCTGTCACTCACCCGGCAGGCCGCCGCGCTGTTCACCCGGTGGCGGGTGGAACTGCCGCCCGATTTCGAGATCAAAGTCCGCGGGAGGGATTTTGTGCTGGCGCCGGCCCGGCTGCCGGTCCGGCTGACACCGCGCTAACCGATCGCGGTCTTCTCGACGATATCGCACACCCGGGGCACACCGTCCCCGGTCGCCCGCAGCTCACGACCGAAAGCTTCGGCGCGCGAACGTGTCTCGGGCAACAGCAGGGTGTCGATCGCCGCGCTGAGGTTGTCCGCGTCGAGCTTCGGGAACGGGATGTGTGCACCGACACCCAGTCGTCGAACCTGGTTGCCCCACAGCGGCTGATCGAAGGACACCGAGCACACCAGTGTCGGCAGTCCGGCGCGCAGGCTCTCGAAGAGAGTGCCGATGCCGCCGTGATGGATCGCCGCCCGGCAGTGCGGGAAGATCAGGTCGTGCGCCAAGGCGTCGGTGATCTTCACGTCGGTTCCGGTGCTCAGCGCCCGGCTTCCGATATCGGCACCGCCTATGCTGATCAACGCGCGTTGCCCGGTGCGGTCGCAGATCTGCTGGATCAGGCCGATCACCGATCCGAAATCCTGGATCGGCAGGCTTCCGAACCCGAAGAACAACGGAGGCTCACCGTCCTTCGCCCACTGCACCACGTCGTCGTGCTGGTCGGCCAACTCGCCTATCGCCTCCCGCGCCGACCGTGGCAGCCACAGGAAACCCACGAAAGGCTTTGTGGCTCCCCACTCCTGCGCCAGTCCGGGGACCAGCGCCGAATCGTACATCTGCAGTTCGGGCACCTGCCGGGCCGCCAGCTGCGATTCGGTGCTGGCCCGGGACTTCGGCAGGTTCACCTTCACCCGCAGGTTGTTGAGGTACTTACCGAACACGGCGGTACGCAGCCGCTCCAGGGCGAACCAGGCGCCGCGGTTGACCGCCCCGGGTATCGGCCAGCCGTGCGGCAAAGCACCGGGCGGGGCGTAGACACTGTTGCGTCGGCTCGGATAGGTGTGCAGGGTGACCATGGGGATGTCCCGGGCCTGGGCCAGGATCACCGACCGGTCCTCGCTGAAGGTGGTGCACACGATCATCTCCGCGTCGGTGGCGATGTCGATCAGCTCATCGTCCATCCGGTCGGCGTACTCGGCCATCTGGCCGGACACCATCTGCATCAGCTTGAACGAGTTGCCCGCCGCGAGTGCGCGCTGCCCCTCTGCAGATGTGTAAAGGGCGTGGACGTCCGGCCCGAACTGGCGCACCGTCAGGCCTGTCCTGCCGACGAAGTCGAGGAAGTTGGGCGGGGCACCGATGACCACGCTGTGACCACGGCGTTCCAGTTCCAGCCCGAGTGCGATTCCGGGTTGCACGTCGCCGCGGCTGCCGACGAGTGGGATCAGTATGCGCACGGTGGGCCTTTCTAGGGACGGAGACCGTCGACGGTCAGGGCGAGGTAGAACAGCACGACAAAGGCGGTGGACAGGCCGGTCGGATGGGCAACGGGCCGGTGCCGCAGAAAGATCCATGTCGAGGCGAGCGGCAGTGCGAGCAGAGGCACGGCCAACGGGCATCGCGCCAGCACGACCGCGAGCACTGCGAAGGCCAGGGCCACCCACGCGCTCGGGGTCGCACCGAGCAACCGCGCGTAGGAATGCGGATCGTCGCCCGCCACTCGACTGGTCTTGCGGGCGAACTCAAGGTGCAGGAACGCCGCGGTGAAGATCACCGGCACCGCGAGCCGGTGCCACCACGGCATATTGGCGACACCGGGCTCACCGAGCATGATGAACGCGGTGACCAGGAACTGCGCCGGGATCACCGCGGTCAGATTGAGCAGCGGATTGTCCCGTAGCCGTGGCACATTCGACTCGGCCCACCACAGCAGCAGCCCGTAACCCAGTGCCGCGGCCAGCACCAGGGCGGCCGGCACCGATACCAGCGCGGCGAAGCCCAGAGCGCCCACCGCGCACGGCAGCATCGCCCGGCGCAGTTGTCCGACCGTCACGCTGCCGGTGACCAGCGGTCGGTCCGGATTGTGCACGGTGTCGTAGTCGAGATCCTTCTGATCGTCGACCATCCGAAGGAAGGCCCCCGCCGCGATGAGCGCCAGGATCGTTGCCGCGGTGTGCCAGTCGGGTCGCCACCGGCCCGCCGCGGTCACGCACTCGACCGCCACCACCCACAGCGTCAGATAGATCGGGTAGACCGACAGGTACCGCTGCACCAGAAAGCTGCGGACGTTGCCCTGGGTGAGGGTCATGTCGGGCCAGCGGTGAAGGTCATGTCGACGGTCGCGCGCAGCTGCCCGGATTGGGTGATCTCGCCGTGCATCCCGAGCGGTACGTTGTCGGCGGGAGCCACCGCCACGGTCGCCACCGCATCGAGTTCGGCAAACGAGTGGAAATCGCAGCGCACCCAGGCCGGGCCGATCAGTTCGGTGCCCTCGGGTCCGAGCACCGCCGTCGACAGCTGACGGCAGGCCTCGATGATCAGCCCACCGGGCAGATGGTCGTGCGGGTGATCGAAGATGATCGGATGGCCGATGTCGACCACCAGCGGCGCCCGCAGGCCGCCGTTGATGCCGGCGTCCGGTTCGCCGATCACCACATTGGCGCCGCGGTGCCGCCCGACGAGTGCCGGTGCGGCGGCAACCGGCTGCGGGCCGGGATCCCAACTGGCACCGGCACGGAACCCCGCCCACTTGGCGGCCGACATCCAGCCGTAGGCGCCGGCGAGTTCCATCACTTTCGTCTCCTGGTGGGTGGCGACGGCGGTCACCTCCAGCCCGCTGCGGTACTCGTTGCGGACGGTGACGGTGAACTCCAGGTCCAGCGGCCGGTCCCGGTGGCGCAGCGCCGCGAGATCCAGGATCGTCAGCTCGTAGAACCGCACGGTGTAATGCGAGTCCAGCGGCACGTCGTAGGCCAGGTGGCCGGCGGCGATGCACGCCTGTCGGAAGGCCTCCATGACCAGCAGCGGATCGTGGTAGGCCTGCTGGGCGCCGCGGGCGTCGCCATGGAAGCTGTGCTCGCGCGGCAACTGTGCATGGCACGTCCAGCTTCCCTGCCGGGTGTGCATGGCGGTGATCAGCACCTCGGCGACGCTGCGTTTGTGCACGAGTTCACGTGCGATGGTGTGCGAGTAGTTGCCGGTGTCCATCGTTGACCTCACTGCAGGCGATGCATGGGGAGATAGGCCGATTCGAGCACCATGCGAAACCATGGGTCGATCGGGATGTGCCGTTCGTCGGCTGTGCGCACAGCCGACAGCCAGTCCCCTGCGGTACGGGGCTCGACCGTGGCACCACCGGCCCGCAGGTGTTGCCACACCGTGTCGCGGGCGACTTCGAGATCCCCGCTGCGGCGGGGCACACCGGATTCGACCTGCTGGGCCAGTTCCATGGCCTGACCGGCGATATCGGTGCCGTCGGCAACCGCCCCGAGCACCCCGGCGAGTTCGGATTCCGGGAAATAGATGCTCATCTCGCGCAGCACATCGTCGGGGTCGTCGGGCGTATGCACCTGGTTGAGCAGGTAGGTACCCGCCGCCAGCGCATGCCGAAGCTGCCCGGGTTCGCGCAGCGCCGGATCCGCCGGGCCCTTGTCCGCGGTGACCCGCACCGATACCGGCTGATCGGTGTCGGGGTGGGTGACCAGCAGCACGATCGACGGTGTCATCGCCGCCAGCTGGTCGGCGAGCCTGCGGCGCTCCGGAGTTGCCTTGTGCCAGTTGAAATACCACAGGGCACGCAGGTGCAGCGGTCCCAGGTTCACCGCGCGGGCCGCGACCACCCGGTACCCGTGCCGGGTCAGCCAGCAGATCGACCGGCTCATCCCGCCGGTCACCGCCGCATCCGGTTTGAGCAGTAACACCCCGGTCCGGCGGGCGAACTCGTCTGGGTCGATCCCGATCCGCACCAACGCATCCCGGGTCTCCAGGTAGTAGGTGTCACATGCGTACCGGCTCACCGACGGTGCCCCCTTCCCGTCGTAATGCGGCCAGCACCTCGGCGACCGAACGCTCGGCACGGCCGAGGAATCCGACGCGCAAACAGGAGTCGAGGATGCGGCGCAGATAGCCGGCACCGGTGACCGGTGGGTTCAGACCGAGTCGGTCCATGGTGTTCGTGCTGCTGAATTCGGGGCGTCTGGTCAGATAGCTCGTGTACAGACTGCCGACCTTGCGGTAATAGCCGGCCTCGATCGTGTCGAGATCGTCGACGCTGAACGCACTCGGCGGCACGAAGTCCGCGATCGCGAAGGACGGATACTCGGCGAGCACATCCGATATCACCTGCAGGGAAACCGATCTGGAACCGACCGCATGATAGGTCATACCCACCGCGCCGGCCTCGGCCGCCGTGGTGATGACATCGGCGACGTACCCGATGGGGGCGAGCGCGAGTGTCGCACCGTAATCCCCGGGCAGGGTGCGCAGCTTTCCTTCGACGATGAGTTTGAGCATCTGGTAGATGTGTTTGTGGTCGCGGCTGTGCCCGGTGCGGTGCTCCCCGGAGACGATGCCGGGCCGCACGATCGTGGTACGCAGACCGGAACTGCGCACCAGCTGCTCGGCGCGGAACTTGCTGTTTTCGTAGTCATTTCCGAACTGTTGGCCGATATCGAGCTGGTCCTCGGCGAATACTCCGCTGTGCTCGCCGCACACATAGGCGGTGCTGACGTGCACGTAGTCAGAATCCCAGCGCCGGGCCAGTGCCAGCGCGTTGACGGTGCCCCCGATGTTCAACCCGGTGTAATTCTGCTCGGGCAGCCCGAAGTCGGTGACGGCGGCACAGTGCACGATGACGTCGCAGGCATCGATGTCCACGCCCAGGTCGGGCGCACGGACATCCCCGCGCAGCACCCGCAGGCCCCCTACCGGTCGCCCGTTGTTGCCCACGACTGCGGGGCTGCTGTGCACCAGTGCGGTGACGTCGTGTCCGCGGCGGACCAGCCGGGCGGCAACCTCGGCACCGACGTGTCCGGCGGCTCCGGTCAGCAGTACCTTCACGGTTCACCCCGTTGCGCCCGAACGAGTTCCACCAGATCGGCGACCGTCCGGACGCCCAGCATCGCCTCAGGGCGCAGCGGTGGCAGCGCGAAGGCCTGTTCGACGGCGATCGACAGTTCGAGCAGGCGCAGCGAGCTGTACCCGAGATCGGCGATGAGCGCACTGTCCAGCCCGGGCTGCCTACCGAGGTCGGGAGCCATCGCGCCGACGAGGGCCAGCACATCATCGGCGGTCATGACGGCACCGCCGCCTTGACCGCGGGTTGGGTACCGCCGCTGGCCAACAGATCCCGGGCCTCGTCGAGTTCCAGGTAGGCATCCAGGTAGCCGCCGAGCCGCAACCACTGGTAGCCGTAGCGCAGGGTCTCCTGCCACTGCGCCCGGGAGGTGAACGATGCCGGGAACAGCTGCCCGCCGGTGGCTTCCTGTACCGCACCGACGAACTCGTCGAGACGGTCCTGTATCCGCAACGCGTCGTCGTGATCGGCGACGGCGAGGGCGGACAGTTCACGCGCCCGGTGGGCCAGCCGGGGGTGTTCGGGAACCAGCGTCTCCAGTCCGTGCAGCAGCACCGGGTCCCCGGGCAGTGGGGTGACACCCCAGGCGCTGGCCAGGATGCGCACCGCCATCAGTACGATCCGGCGACCGCACTGGGTGCTCACCTGCCACTGCTCGTCCTTGACCGATCCGTCGTAGTCCTCCCGCGCGTTCTCCAACACCATGTTGGCCAGGATCAAGGCGCTCGCGGCCTCGGCGAAAGCCTTGGCGGGCAACGGTGACCGCGCGATCGGACCGTCGGTCGGCGCACCGTCGATGGTGATCATCGGCCGTCGGGTCGACGGCGGCGGGGTCAGCGGTCCGCTCGGGTCACACATCGCGGCGACCGGCCGAATGGCGCCGGCACCGCGCCAGGTCAGCCTGATCAGGCCGTGCCGGGCGAACAGTCGCAGATGCTCGGCCGCCGCGGTGGACTCGGCCAGGCTCTGCCCGAACACGACCCGCCGCCAGGACTGCGCGCACTGCGGTGACAGCACGAACAGATCGCAGCGCCCGCGCACCACGTGGGTGGTCTCCCGAATGGGCCAGGTCGTGACACCGGGCACACGGGTGATGGTCACCTGCCCCGGGTCGACGTCGATCCGGGTACCGCCGAGCCGCTGCGACAGCGCCAGCACGGTGTCGACCTGCGGATCACGCTGCACGGCCTCGTATTCGGTCGGTATCGGGTGCACCTGGGCGAGCCGGGCGATCTGCAGCGGCAGCCATTTGACCTCGACGTACCCTTCGCCGTTGCGGGCCAGGAACGCCTTTGTGCTCTGGCACAGACCTTCGCGAGCCCAGCTCACCGCCTCGCCGTCGGCCCCCAGCTCCTGCAACGCGACGGCCTGACGCAGACACTGGTCGGCGCGGCGCTGCCACCAGCGGGCCAGCAGATCGGTCAGCTCCGGATACGACACCACCGAACGCAGTTCGGCATAGTCCGGGCCGATGCGCAGCACCTTGCCCCGCAGGAAGCGCTGAACCCGGTTCAGGGTGTCCTCCTTCGCGGTGCCCTTGCCGTCCAGCACCTCCCGGATACGGTGCAGGCGTTTGCGGATCTGGTCGCGTGCGACTGCGCCCGGATCTCCACCCGGCGACCGTCGATGAACAGCACCGTCGGCATGATTGCCTGCGCGCCGGCACCGGGGATCAGCAACAGCAGGTCGATATCGGAGCCGTCGTTGCCGAAGCCCTCGGCCAGAGAACCCTCGAAGTGCACGGTGGCATCGTCGGGAATGACGGCCAGCTCGCGGGCCCTGTCGAACAGGGCGCGCACCTTGGCCAGCACCGGCAACTGCGACTCGGACAACAGCTCCGCACCGACGAGTCGTCCGGTCCGCCACTGCTGCCACATGTGCGAGCGGCGCGGCTTCCCGCTGGAGGTGCGGGCCAGCCCGCCGCGGGGCACCTCGACGACCCAGTGCGGTACCTCCTCGCCGAGCACCGCCGTCAGCGTCACACTGAGTTCGGCAAGTGATTCGCTGCAACCCTTTTCGACAAACACGGCCACACCCGGGCGACCGCCGTCGGGTACCGCGACCGTCATCACCCGGTTCGGGGTGGTCCGCAGTGCCGTCGCCGCGGTGGCATCGAGATCCTCCACGAACACCATCCGCCCGCGGCATTTCAGGCTCGTGCCAATCCGGCCGAGCACATACAGCTGCCCGTCGAGCAGGAACCCGGCGTCGCCGGTGTGCAGTTCGCCGCCGAGCAGGCGGGTCGCCTCACCGGCCTCGCCGCGGTACCCCGCGAACACCGATTCGCCACCGAACACGATCTCGCCCAGCACCCTCTCCCGGTCGGTACCGGCGATCCGGACCCGGTGACCGTCGATCGGCACCCCGGCCGATACCAGCGCATCGGGCCCGTCCCCCGCCAGGACCCGCACCGGTTCACCGGGTGCCAGCATGGCGGTGTCGACGCGGACCGCGCGCCGGGCATCACCCGCGGTGGCGATCAACGTCGCCTCGGCCATGCCGTAGCAGGGCAGGAAGGCGGAAGGCGAGAATCCCTGGGCGGCAGTCAGTTCAGTGAATGCATGCAGGTGTCCGGTGGTGATCGGTTCGGCCCCGATGACCACCGTGCGTACTCCGGACAGGTCGATTTCGGCAATATCGGCCGGTCGCAGCCGGCGGCTGGTGTAGGCCAGCCCGAACGGTGGCGCGACGGTGTGCCCGGTCACGGCGACCGAACGCAGCCAACGCGCGGGATCACGCACGAACTGGTCGGGTCGCATCAGGTAGAGGTTGCGCTGCCGGGTGACGGCCTGGAACACCACCCCGACCAGCCCCATATCGTGGTACAGCGGCAGCCACGATGTGGTGGCATCATCCGCGCCGAGTCGGCACACCGTGTCGATCGCGGCGAGGTTGACGGCCAGGCTGCGCCAGCCGATCCGTACCCCGCGGGGGCGGCTGGTCGATCCGGATGTCAACTGCAACAACACATCCGGTCCCGGTTCGACCAGCTCCGCCAAGGGTGGCACATCGGGGATGTCATCGATCGTCAGCGCCCCGGCGGTCCCCGGTGGCACCGGTGTCAGGGTGGCCCCGACCGCGAGGACGGCGAACATCGCCGCCAGACTCGGATACGAGGTCGCCATGGCCACCTCGACGGTGTCCGCCCGGCTCGTCCCCGACCGGCGCAGCGCGGTCGCGACCCGGCGCACATCGTCGGCGAGGTCACGATAGGACCGGAAGTCCCAGCCGTCGCGATCGTCGGCGAGGAACACCCCGGTCCCCTCGTATGGGGCGTCCAGCCAGCCGCGGATGGCGGCAATATCGTCGGTATCAGGCATCAACGGCCACCTCCTCGAGCAACACGACCCGGCCCGCAGCCCCGTCGACGCTGACCGTCATCCCGGTACGCACAGTGTCGGTGAGGCCGTCGATCTGCACGACGGTCGGCACCCCGAGTTCACGGGCGATGATCGCGACATGGGTCAGCGGTGAGGCCCGCTCGATGAGCAATGCGGAGGCGAAGGGCAGCGCGGCAACCCATCCCGGGTCGGTGCGGTAGGCAACCAGGATGCCGCCGGTGAAGTCCTCGGGCCGTTCGACGACGACAGCCTGCCCGGTCACCTGACCCGGACTCGACGGTGTCCCGGTGAGCACCGTGCCCGCAGGCATCGGGCCGGCCTGGCCGGCAGTCCGCCACCCCGCCCGCGCCAGATCCTCTGGTGCATAGTCCGATCCGGTGGTAGTGAACCTGGCCGGCGCCTTGCACGTGCGGTACCCGGCGTCCAGCGTGCGGCGCCGGGTGATGGCCGCCCGTGCGGTCGCCGCGGTGACCGATCCTTCGTACAGCCCGAACAGCTCGTCGCGGCGCAGCAGGAACACATCGGTGCGGGCGTTGATGATGCCGCGCTCGGCCAGGTCGGCGGCCATCACCGTGATCAACGATTTGAGGATCCCGAAACCTTGTGTGCGGCAGAAGCGCAGGTGTTCGCGGTGGGTGGCGGCGCGCTGGACCTTGGCGCGCAGCGCGTCGAAGAGCTTGCGGCGCAACCCATGCAGGTGTGTGTCCAGGTACTCCTGGGCGGCGTCGGCCGGCCGCTCCCCGGCCAGGTCGGCCCGCAGCAGGACGAAGATGCCCGACGGGTCCTCACGTAGATCGGGGGTTTCCAGCTTGAGTTCGTCGACACATCGGAAGCCGAACCGGTCGATATAGGTGTCGATACGGCGCTGCAGTTCCGGCCATTGGGCCAGCCGGTCGTACGCGACGGCGGGATCGACGGTCTCGACGAATGACCGCAGTTCGGGGTCGGCGCGCACGAATCCGGCGATATCGGCCAGCATCCGGGCCGGTTCGATGGACACCACGTCGGCCCCGGGATTGACGACGGCGAAGCCGAACCATTCCGGAGCGTTCGGCAGGAAGAGTTTTGTCATCGTTGCGAGCAGCCCGACCGATGTCAGCAGGATCGCGTCCAGGACCATCATCGGTCCCCAGATATCGGCGACCTCGTCGTGGATGGTGCAGAACTTACGATGCGCGGTCGCCCCGTCCATCCCGGACACATCGGCCAGCCCGTGCCGGTCGATGAAGCCGTGGAAGTTGACGTCGAATTCGGCGACCAGCCGGTCGATATCGCGAAAACTGCGCAGATACGTCAGCTGCGTGCGGCACCGGCTGCGCAGCCGGGTGAGCGGGTTGGCGAAGCTGAACGGCCGTAACGTGCGTGCCGTCGCGGGGTCCAACGGCTCGCCGACCCCGAGGGCAATCTCCAGGACCCGGCGGTTCAGCGGGTAGCCCGGTGCGATACCCACCATCCGGTACCAATGCAGCAGGTTGTAGTAGACGTGCCCGTTGAACTGCCCGAGCATCACCGGCAGCCACTGCTCCATCTGGTCCAGCTGGGCCTGCCCCACCCGCATGCTGCGGGCGTAGGAGCGGTAGACGTCGGCGTACAGGGTGCGCGCAGTGGTAAAGGTCAGCGGAGAGGTGACGCCGGCGAAGCTCTCGATGATGTTCGAGTTGTCCCAGATGCGCCGGGTTCCCGGCACCACCGGTTCACCGAGATGTTCGGCGTCACCGGCGATGGTGGTGATGGGACGGGACTGCAGCACCCAGACGGTGTCGTCGACGACGGACCATTCGACATCCTGCGGTCCACCGAAGTGCTGTTCCAGCCGCTGCCCCAGTCGGGTGAGCTCGGCGGTGTCGACGCAGCACCGGCTCCGGTCGGGCTCGGGGACCGCGACGCTGCGCACACCACCGGCGTCCGCCGCGGCGACCATCTGCTGTTTGTCGGCAATGGTCACCTCGACGGCACATCCGGTGCGTTTGTCGACGATCACGGTGTCGGCGTCGACCGAGCCGGAGACCAGCCCCTCTCCGAGTCCGAGCACACCGCTGATGACCATGCGCAGTGTCGACCCGGTGACCGGATCCGCGGTGAACAGCACGCCGCTGCTGCTCGGCCGGATGAACCGTTGGACGATCACGGCGAGCGCCACATCGGTGGGGTCGAGTCCACGCGCATACCGATACTGCGTTGCGCGCGGCGAGAATGCCGACGCCCAACACCGGCGAACGGCATCCTCGACGGAATCCATTCCCCGGACATTCAGAATGGTGTCGAACAGCCCGGCGAATGAATTCATCGCACCGTCTTCGGTATCCGCGGAGGAGCGCACCGCGACCGCCCCATTTCCCGCGTACTCGACGGCGGAATTGATGGCCGCACGAATGGCCGCAGGAATGGCGACCGTGCGCAGTGTGGATTCGGCCGCGGCCGCCTCAGTCAGTCGTTCGGCCAAGCTCAGCGGCGCGCGGCTCAGCTGGACACCGGATGCGGCCAGCACCTCCTGAAATGCGTTGCTGACCAGTACCGACCACGTCGGCACCGGAAACCCGGCGGCGGTCAGCGCGAACAGATTGCGCGCCTTGCCGCCCGCCGCAGCGCACAACGGATCGCCGGTTGTTCGGTCGTGGATGAGAATTGTCATTGGACTCCTGGCAAGCCGAATGAAATTGGGAAATCAATACCACGTGCGAAACAAATTGTCGGCGGGCCGTTTTCGAACGCAACTTCCACCGGTGATGGTCTTTTTGCGTACCGAAACCTGCCGGTCACAGGTGTCGAATTAGCTCACCCGGTCACGGCGCTGCACCGCCGCGCAACACCGTTTGCGGGCGCTGCCGCGGCGCGTCACACACTCGGCACATCGGACCAACAGGCGGCCTCGGCGGATCCGTCATATTTGTCCCCCTCGTCAATCTGAAGAATCAGGATGGGGGACCGCGGTGGCGGCGAGCTGAGTAGAGCGCTACTCGGATCCGGTGGCCAGTGCCGCCAGCCGGTCGATCGAGGCCGCCAGCTTGTCCGCAGTGGTGGCCCGGGCCCGCACCAGGCGCTGCTCATCGGTCAGCCGGGTCCAATCGTAGGTGTGGGTCACCCGCGAGCCGCCGTCGGCCAGCGGCTCGATCTGCCAGCGCCACAGATGCCCCGGCGGCTCTTTGCCCTCCTCGGACGGCAGCCAGGCGATCAGCCTGCCCTCGGCGAATTCGACGATGTGGTTGACCCGCACGGCGCCGGTGTAGATGGTCATCGCGAACACGTCGCCGACGGCATGCACCCGTTGCCCGGCGGCCGCCTCGACATTGTTGTCGTTACCGTCCCAACGGGGATGCTGGGCCGGATCGGCGATCAGCTCGAAGATGACGTCGGCGGCCGCGGCGATATCCCGGCCGGCACTCACGATCTTGGTCACCGCATCAGCCTACGGTTCGATGACGCCAAAACCGCCCAGGTAGGATGGCATCTGAACCAATCGTCATGCCTCTATGACACCCCGACCCAACACGATCGGAGTGCCATGCTCGTCGTCCTGCTCGCCCATGTCATCGCCACCGCGGTGGCGCCCCTTCTGGTCGCCAGATGGGGTCGACTCGCCTTCTACCCGCTGGCCCTGGTACCCCTCGGATCGCTCGTCTGGGTGGGACTGAACTGGCCGAGCGACGAGCACGTCCCGACGGTGCACATCCCGTGGGTGCCCGAACTGTCGATGGACATCACGCTGCGGTTCGATTCGCTGGCCGCAATCATGAGCGTGCTGGTGCTGGCGATCGGCGCGCTGGTGCTGTTCTACTGCGCCGAATACTTCCACCATCACGAGGGCCGCATCGAGAAGCGGCTGCCCAGCTTCGCCGCCGAACTGGTGGCCTTCTCCGGTGCGATGTTCGGCCTGGTGGTCAGCGACAACATGCTGCTGCTCTACATCTTCTGGGAGACGACGACGGTGTTGTCGTTCCTGCTGGTCGGGCACTATGCCGAACGGGCCACCAGCCGGCGCGCCGCCACCCAGGCGCTGCTGGTGACGACCTTCGGCGGGCTGGCCATGCTGGTCGGCATCATCGTGCTGGGTGAGATGGCCGGCACCTACCTGCTGTCCGAACTGATCGCGGCGCCCCCGACGGGTGTGGCCGCCAGCGTCGGCATCGCGCTGATCCTGATCGGCGCACTGTCCAAGTCGGCGATCGTGCCGATGCACTTCTGGCTGCCGGGCGCGATGGCCGCCCCCACCCCGGTCAGCGCCTACCTGCACGCCGCGGCGATGGTCAAGGCCGGTGTCTATCTGGTGGCGCGGCTGACGCCGGGGTTCGCCGACACCGCGTTCTGGCGGCCCATGGTGGTCGGGCTCGGGCTGCTCACCATGCTGTTGGCCGGTTGGCGTGCCGTCCGCGAGTACGACCTGAAGTTGATCCTGGCCTTCGGGACCGTCAGCCAACTGGGTCTGATCACGATCATGGTCGGCACCGGCGGGCCGGACATGATGCTCGCCGGGTTGGCCATGCTGTGCGCGCATGCCATGTTCAAGGCGGCGCTGTTCATGGTGGTCGGCGTCATCGACCACGCCACCGGCACCCGCGATATCCGCAAGCTGTCCGGTCTGGGCCGGGCACACCGGCCCCTGCTGGTGATCGCCGTCGGGGCCACCGCCAGCATGGCCGCGCTGCCGCCGTTCTTCGGGTTCGTCGCCAAGGAAGCCGATCTGGAAACCGTGCTGCACAGCCAGGTGCTCGGCCCGGCCGCCCCCCTGGTCCTCACCGGCATCGTCATCGGCTCGGTGTTCACCACCATCTACAGCCTGCGGTTCCTGTGGGGCGCCTTCGCAGACAAGGGGGCAACCGAGCCCAGCGTCCGGGTGGCCGAGATGCACCGGCCGCCGGTCACCTTCCTGCTGCCGCCGGCCATCCTGGCCGCCGCCGGCCTGCTCTTCGGCCTGTTCCCGGCCGGCCTGGACACGGTGCTCGACGACTACGCCGAGACCATCCCGGGCGGCTCGGACTACTACCTGGCGCTGTGGCACGGCTTCGGTGTGCCACTGCTGCTGTCGGTGCTCATCCTCACCGTCGGCACCGCGGTGTTCTTCGGTCGGCACAAGTTGCCGCGCGGTCGGCCCGGGTTCACCCCGCTGGGCAATGCCGACCGCATCTACGACGAGGTGATGCGCGGTCTGGACGTGTTGGCGGTCCGACTCACCGCGACGACCCAGCGCGGTTCACTGCCGGCCACCCAATCGGTCATCCTGTGCACGCTGGTCCTGCTGCCGGTGGCCGCATTGCTGTTCGGGGCGCGCAACCGGCCCGAGCTCGCGCTGTGGGATTCACCGCTGCAGGTGGTCGTCGGCGCGGTCATCCTGGCCGCCGCACTCGGCGCGACGGTGATGCGTAACCGCCTGGCCGCGGTGCTGCTGGTGGGTGTCACCGGCTACGGCTGCGGTGTCATCTTCGCCTTCCACGGCGCCCCGGATCTGGCGCTGACCCAATTCCTGGTCGAGACCCTGCTGCTGGTCATCTTCGTCCTGGTGCTGCGCACGCTGCCCGCCGAGGCCGATCGTGTCAACATCAAACGCAACCGGTTGCCCCGGGCGGCGCTGGCGATCGCAGTCGGCACGAGCGTCACCGCGCTGGCGGTGTTCGCGATGGCCGCCCGCGACACCCGGCCGATCGCCGAATTGCTGCCCGATGCCGCCTACTACCGCGGGTTCGGAGCCAACACGGTCAACGTGCTGCTGGTCGACATCCGCGCCTGGGACACCATGGGTGAGATCTCGGTACTGGTGGTGGCCGCCACCGGGGTGGCCTCGATGGTGTTCCGGCACAGACGATTCGGGGCCGCACCGCGGGTCTCCCAGGCAAATCCGGCAGCGGCCGGGCAGCCCGATATCGGGCTGGTCGGTTCCTACAGCCCGGCGGTCGGCGGGGTCACCTGGCTGCGCGGTAGCGACCTGCGTGATCCGCGGCACCGCTCGCTGGTCATGGAGGTGGCGACCCGGATCATCTTCCCGCTCATCATGGTGCTCTCGGCGTACCTGTTCTTCGCCGGCCACAACACGCCCGGCGGCGGGTTCGCCGGCGGACTGACGGCCGGGCTCGCGCTGGTGCTGCGCTACCTGGCCGGCGGCCGCTACGAGTTGGGCGAGACGCTGCCGCTGGATGCCGGCAAGGTGCTCGGCACCGGACTGGCGCTGTCGGCCGGCACCGCGGTCACCTCACTGTTCCTGGGCGCACCGGTGTTGTCCTCGGCGGTGTTCCAACTGGAGGTGCCGGTGCTCGGCGACATCAAGTTCGTCACCGCTCTGTTCTTCGACCTCGGTGTCTATCTGATCGTGGTCGGCCTGGTGCTCGACATCCTGCGCAGCCTGGGTGCCCGCGTCGACGTGGAGATGGCCCGCCCATGATCACCTACCTTGTCCCCCTGGTCCTCATCGGCGGTCTCACCAGCACCGGGGTCTACCTGCTGCTGGAACGCAACCTGACCCGGATGTTGTTGGGGCTGTTGCTGGTCGGCAATGCCGTGAACCTGCTGATCCTCACCGTCGGTGGGCCGTCGGGCAGCCCGCCGATCTACGGCCGCTCCAGCGAGGCCGCCGATTCCACCGCCGATCCGCTGGCCCAGGGCATGATCCTGACCGCGATCGTCATCTCGATGGGTGTCGCGTCGTTCGTGCTCGCGCTGGCCTACCGGTCGTATCAGCTGACCACCGCCGAGGAGGTCAGCAACGATCCCGAGGACACCCGGGTCGCCGAACGCGCCGACGAGGACCCCACCGACCGCGACGTACCCGATGTGGTGCCCGCCCGGGACACCGATCTGCCCGACGAACTGGACGCGCTGCCCGGTGCGGAGGGGTCACGCTGATGGCACTCGCCCAGATCCTCACCCCGCTACCGGTCCTGATCCCGACCATCGCCGCGGCGATTGCCATGGTGGCCGGCCGCAGTCCCCGCGTCCAGCAATTGATCTCGCTGACCGCGTTGTCCGCCGTGGTCGCGGTCTGCGCGGTCCTGCTCTACCTGGTCGACCGCGACGGTGTCGTCGCCGTCCAGGTCGGCGGCTGGGGCCAGAGCGAGCCCGGAATGGGTCCGCTGGGTATCACCCTGGTGGCCGACCGGCTTTCGGTGCTGATGCTGGTGGTGTCCTCCATCGTGCTGCTCGCCGTCGTCTTCTACGCCATCGGCCAGGGCATCAGCGATGGTGATGAACGCCAACCGGTCTCGATCTTCCAGCCGACGTATCTGATCCTGTCCGCGGGCGTCTGCACGGCCTTCCTGGCCGGCGACCTGTTCAACCTGTTCGTCGGTTTCGAGGTGTTGCTGGCGGCCAGCTTCGTGCTGTTGACCATCGGCGGCAGCTCCGAACGGGTCCGCGCCGGCATCGCCTACGTGATGGTGTCCATGGTGTCCTCGCTGATCTTCCTGATCGGCATCGCGTTGGTGTACGCGGCGACCGGCACGCTGAACCTCGCCGAACTCGCGGTCCGGCTCGATGATGTCCCCGACGGCACCCGCACCGCGTTGTTCGCGGTGCTGCTGGTGGCCTTCGGCATCAAGGCCGCGGTGTTCCCGTTGTCGGCATGGCTGCCCGATTCCTACCCCACCGCACCGGCTCCGGTGACGGCGGTGTTCGCGGGCCTGCTCACCAAGGTCGGTGTGTACGCGATCATCCGGGCGCATTCGCTGCTGTTCCCCGGCGGCGGACTCGACGATGTGCTGCTGGTGGCGGCGCTGCTGACGATGTTGGTCGGCATCCTGGGTGCCATCGCGCAGAACGACATCAAGCGACTGCTGTCCTTCACCCTGGTCAGCCATATCGGCTACATGGTCTTCGGGATCGCGCTGGGCAATCAGCTGGGCATGTCCGGAGCCGTCTACTACGTGGCCCACCACATCGTCGTACAGACCACCCTGTTCCTGGTGGTCGGCCTGATCGAACGCCAGGCCGGGGCCTCGACACTGCAACGCCTCGGCGGACTCGCCGCGGCCAGCCCGCTGCTGGCGTTCATCTTCGTGGTACCGGCCCTCAATCTCGGTGGCATTCCCCCGTTCTCGGGGTTCATCGGCAAGGTGGCGTTGCTGGAGGCGGGCGCGCAGTCGGGCACGACGCTGGCCTGGGTGCTGGTGGCCGGCGGTGTCATCACCAGCCTGCTGACGCTGTACGCCGTCACCCGGGTGTGGACCAAGGCGTTCTGGCGGGCCCGTGCCGATGCCCCCGAGGGGGCGCTGTCGAACACCGTCCCAGCGGCGCTCATCGACGATGACGACGATATCGACTTCGCCGACCGCAACGACGTCGGCAAGATGCCGGTCGGCATGCTGCTGCCCACCGGCGCGCTCATCGTCGTCGGCCTGGCGCTCACCGTGTTCGCCGGTCCCATCTACGCCTACAGCGAGCGCGCCGCCCACGAGGTGCTCGATCGCGGCCAGTACATCTCGGCGGTGGTGCAGCCATGAGAAAAGTGACACTGCGGATCTGGAGCCTGTGCTGGCTGACGCTGGTGTGGATTCTGTTGTGGGGCACGTTCTCCGCGGCGAACATCATCAGCGGTCTTGTGGTCGCACTGATCATCACGGTGCTGCTGCCACTGCCCCGGGTGCCCGTCGAGGGCCGACTGCGGCCGCTGGCCCTGCTACGGCTGATCTGGTATGTCTCATACTCGTTGGTGATCTCCTCGGCCCAGGTGGCCTGGCTGGCCATCCGGCCCGGACCACCACCGGCCACCGCCGTGCTGCGGGCACACCTCGGCATCAAATCCGATCTGGTGCTGGCCCTGGCCGTCGGTGTGCTGACCCTGATCCCCGGTTCGGTGGTGCTGGAGATCGACCAGCGTCGCCGACTCATCTACGTGCACGTGCTGAACACCGGCTCGGAGAAGACGGTCAGCGACTTCTACCGCAGCGTGCAGACGGTGGAGCGGTTGATGGTGGCTGCGTTCGAGCGTGACGACGACTGGCGGCCGTCGGCGGAGAAGGAGGACGCCTGATGCACGTGGTGTGGATCATTGCGGCGGTGATGCTGTGTGCGGCAGCGGTCATCACGATGTTCCGGCTGCTGGCCGGGCCGAGCACCCTGGACCGACTGGTCGCCCTGGACGCCTTCATCGCGGTGTCGATGTGCGGTATCGGCACCTGGGCGGCCTTCAGCCTGGACACGACGGTGACCTACAGCCTGACCGCGCTCGCGCTCATCAGCTTCGTCGGTTCGGTGAGCGTCGCCCGATTCCGGGTGCGTGACGACGGGAACCGGTCATGACCTTCATCGACATCATCGTCGCGGTGCTCATCCTGAGCGGCTCCGCGCTGGCACTGACCGCCGCGATCGGCGTGGTCCGCTTCCCGGACACGTTGTCGCGCATGCACGCCGCGTCCAAGCCTCAGGTGTTGGGGCTGCTGCTCGTGCTGGCCGGCGCGGCCATCCGACTGTCCGGTCACCCCGATGTCGGGATGATCATCCTGGCCGGTCTGTTCACCCTGATCACTGCTCCGGTGGTGGCCAACCGGGTCGGGCAACTGGCCTACCGGGAGCAGAAGGTGGGCGATGATGCCCGCGATTCCCTGGACTGAGCTGGAGCAGGAACCGATCGACCATCGGTTCAAGGGTTTTCTGTTCGACCCGCCCGTGACCATCGCCGACCTCGCCGGCCTGCATCTCGCCGACCCCAGCGTCCGCCGTCCCCTGCTGCTGCTGCGCGAATCCGCCTTGGCACACAACCTCGTCGCCATGCGCGACTTCTGCGTCCGCCACCATGCTGCCCTGATGCCGCATGCCAAGACCACCATGAGCCCACAACTCGTGGCCCGTCAGCTCGACGCCGGGGCCGCCGGTATCACGGTCGCCACGGTGGCCCAGGCCCGCGTCATACGCCGCTATGCCGACGCGGAGGTGATCATCGCCAATCAGGTCACCCACCCCGGTGACCTGGCCTGGATCGCCGAGAACTCGCCCGGTATCACCACATTGGTCGACTCGGTCGCCACCGTCGAGCAGATGTCGCGGCACCTGAGCGCACCGCTACCGGTACTGATCGAGGTCGGTTACGACGGCGGCCGCGCGGGTGGCCGAACGCTGGACACCGTCGTCGCGGTCGCCGAGGCCGTCCGGGCGACCTCGTACCTGACCGCGGTCGGGCTGGAGGGTTTCGAGGGGCTGATGCCGCGCGGGCAGGTCGCCTGCTACCTGGACCGGGTACGCGCCGCATACATCACGTTGCGCGAGCGGAACCTGCTGGCCGACAACGCCGTGCTGAGCTTCGGGGGCAGCAAGTTCTTCGACGTCATCGTCGAGGCCCTCGACACCGACTGGCGCCGCGCCCACGGTGCCGAACTGATCCTGCGCAGCGGCTGCTACCTGACCCACGATCACGGCACCTATCACGAGCTGGCGCCGCCGGGGATGCTGCAACCGGCGCTGGAGCTGCGTGCCGATATCGTTGCCACCCCCGAGAACGGTTTGGCCATCGCCAATTTCGGCAAACGTGATGCGGCGTCGGACGCCGGGTTCCCCATCGTGCTGAGCACACCGGAGGCGACCGTCACCGCCATGGACGATCAGCATGCCTATATCCGAGGCAGCTTCACCGTCGGCGACGAGGTGGTGCTCGGGATCTCACACCCCTGCACGGCCTTCGACAAATGGTCCCTGATCCCAGTCGTCGACGATGACGACCGCATCATCACGGCGGTCCGGACATTCTTCTAATCCGACAGCTGGAACTCGACCATGGCCGCGACCGTCTCGACGGCCTCACGCAGCGCCTCCAACCGCGCCGACGCGCTGGGCGCGGCCAGCACCGCGTACCGGTCGGCCTGCCCGATCGGGATGCGGGCGGCCAACGCGTACAGCCGATCTCCGGCCTCCTGCCCGGGTTCGGGCCCGCCGAGCAGCACCTCCCGCGCCGGCAGGGTGGCCTCCTTCGCCGCGGCGATCCGCTCGAACAGCGCCATCAGATCGTCCTCCACCGTGGCGATATCCGCCCCGGTGACCGAAGGACCGGCTTCGTCGGGCCACACCTGCGTCTCGGCCCGCGGGTACGGCGCGTCGTCCAGCCATTGCGTCACCCGGATCCGCTCGCCGAGGATGCAGCGCAACCGGTACTTCCCGCCGCCGAGGTCGGAGTGCTCGACGATGCGCGCCAGCGCACCCACGTCGCTGCGGGTGTCCCCGCCACCGACCTCACGGCCGGCCGCGATGAGGACCACCCCGAACACCGGATCGCCGGCCAGACAGTCCGACACCATTGCGCTGTACCGCGGTTCGAAGATGCGCAGCGGCAGTTCCTCACCCGGCAGCATGGCCACCTCGAGCGGGAACATTGCAGTTGGCGGCATGGCCGTCACAGTTCCAGCTCCCCGATCAGCAAGTCGACCACCGCACGCAGGTCGCCGTCGTGCTCCTCGGCCACCCGGCGCTGCCGCTGATACGAACCGCCCTCGGCGTAGATCCGCTCCACGTGCCGCAACTCATCGGCACAACCCAGCGAGGCCGCCACCGGTTCCAACCGGGTCAGCAGATCGTCGAGATCCTCGGTGACCAACCGTTCGTTGCTGTCGGCGTCCAGGATGATCACCGCGTCCAGCCCGTAACGCGCTGCGCGCCACTTGTTCTCCTGCACATGCCAGGGTGGCATGGTGGGCAGCTGCTCGCCGGCATCGAGTCGCCGATCCAGATCCACGATCAGGCAGTGCGTCAGGGCCACCAAAGCGCCGAGCTCGGCGATATTGGACACCCCGTCGAAGATGCGCACCTCGATGGTCCCGAGATGCGGGGACGGCCGGATGTCCCACCGGATCTCGTTCATGTGGTCGATGATGCCGGTCTTCTTCTGGTCGTAGACGAACCGTTCGAAGTGCGACCACTTCTGGAAATGGAAGGGTAGGCCGGCGGTCGGCAGCTGCTGGAACATCATGGCCCGGTTGCTGGCGTACCCGGTGTCCTCGCCGTCCCAGTACGGCGACGAGGAAGACAGCGCCAGCAGATGCGGGTACTGGTTCAGCAGCGAGGTGATGATCGGCATCACCTTGTGCGCCGAGGAGATCCCGACGTGCACGTGCACGCCCCAGATCAGCATCTGGCGGCCCCACCACTGGGTGCGCTTGATCAGCTCGGCGTACCGCGGTCCCTCGGTGAGCTGCTGCATCTCCCACTCGGCGAACGGGTGGGTGCCCGCGCAGAACAGCTCCATGCCGCGTGCGCGGGTGATGCGGCGCACGGGTACCAGGGTGTCGTGCAGGTCCTGCATCGCCTGCGGGACGGTATCGCAGATGCCGGTCACGATCTCGACGGTGTTGCGCAGCAATTCTTTGTGCACATGCGGTGTTTCGCCCAGTTCGGCGATCACCGCGGCGGCCTCGTTCGCCAGGTCCCGGGTGACAGGGTCGATGAGCGCGAACTCCCATTCGACGCCGAGCGTCGGCCGGGGGGACCCGGCGAAGTCGATGCGGTTGTTATTCCGCGGAGATGACACCGCAGGCCACCCGGGCGCCGGCGTCACCGGTCGACAGCGTCTGCTGATCGGGGCCAGGTGTGCCGTTGATCTGCTGGTACTTCTCCGGCGGGATGTTGCCGAAGTTGTCCGGTCCTTCGTGGATCATCAGCGAGGTGCCGGTGCCGTCCAGCAGGTCCTCGGCGGTGAACGCATCGGTGGTGGTGACCAACTTGGCCGAACCGTCGCTGCGCACCTGCAGCGAGCTGAGGTCACCGCTGAACGGGTGCCCGGTGTGTCCCTGCACCTGGAAGTGTCCACCGGCGCTGGTGAAGTCGCCCTCACAGGTGCCGACCTGGTGGATGTGCAGACCGTGGAAGCCCGGCGTCAGCTCACCGGCGGTGGCCTCCACGGTGACGGTGGCGAAGCCGTCGGCGAAGTCGATGGTCGCGGTGGCGATATCGGTGCCGTCGCCGGACTTCAGATCGGCGGTCAGCGTCTCGGCGTGTGCCGCCCCCGAGCCGTGCGATTCGCCGTGCCCACCCTCGGCGGCCGGAGCCGACGGCGACGGCGATCCGGTCCACACCGGCGGGGTGGTTCCGGGCGAGGTGGCCTCGGGCTCGTAGGGCGCGCAGGCGGCAGCGATCGGCACGGTCAGAGCGGCGGCGGCGAGGAGACGGATCGAGGCTGAGATCGGCATGCCCGAGAGCCTAGCCGGTGACCGCCACGATGACGCCCGGCGGCTGCTCGGCGACCTCGGGTCGGCGCGGTTCAACCGGTGCGTCGAGTAGTCGGCCGACCTCCTCGGCGGCCTCCCGCTCACCGGGCTCCTCACCGAAGAAGACCGTCGTACCCGGAAGTCCCTCGATGACCAGGTTGCCGGTCTCGGTCACGTTCCAGCCGTCCTCGCGCAGCCGGTTCGCGGCGCCCTCGGCGGCGCCGGCGACCTCGGAGACGTTGAACACGCGCACCTCGGCGGCGCGGGCATCGGGTTCGGGTTCGGCCTCGGCACTGGCCGTCGGGCTGCTCGTGGTGGTGCTGATGGCCACGGCTTCGTCGGCATCATCACTGCTGTCGGAGCCCATGTACTGGAAGGCGACCAGCAGGAACACCACACCCAAGAAGAGCAGCACCATGACCATGGCGCGCAAGGGCAGCCCGGAAGAGTCTCGCTGGTTCATCGGGGCCAGCCTAACGGCTCACGTGATGTCGAAACCGAGCCGCCGGGCCGCCTTGGCCTTCTGCCGGCTCGCCCGCACCCGGCGCAGCCGCTTGACCAGCATGGGGTCGGCGGCCAGCGCCTCGGGTCGATCGACGAGGGCGTTGAGTACCTGGTAGTACCGGGTCGCCGACATCGAGAACAGTTCCTTGATGGCGTCTTCCTTGGACCCCGCGTACTTCCACCACTGGCGTTCGAACGCCAGAATGTCGTGTTCGCGGCGGGTCAGCCCGTCCGCGGGTTCGGAGTCGTCCCCGGATTGGCCGGTCCGCGCGATGGCGCCATCCATATCGCTGTTTGGACCCTTCCGATAACTCACAAATGACATTGGTGTGGTTCGGCGATCATTCAATCACGGCGCCGGGAGTTGAGGCGTGATCGTTACCCGCGAGTCGGCTGACTTACGATTGCCAATCGTGGCTGTCGTACCTATCCGCATCGTGGGCGATCCTGTCCTGCACGCCCCGACCACCCCCGTGCCTCTGGGCGCCGACGGGACATTACCTGCCGAACTCGCTGCGCTCATCTCGGACATGTTCGACACGATGGACGCCGCGAACGGGGTTGGCCTGGCCGCCAACCAGATCGGCCGCACCGAGCGCGTGTTCGTTTATGACTGCGCCGACGACCGCGGCAAGACCGCGCGGCGCCGCGGAGTGGTGATCAACCCGGTGCTGGAGACCTCCGAGATTCCCGAGACCATGCCGGATCCCGATGACGACGACGAGGGTTGTCTGTCGGTGCCCGGTGAGTCCTTCCCGACCGGCCGCGCGTCCTGGGCGAAGGTCACCGGCCTGGACGCCGACGGCACCGCCATCGAGCTGGAGGGCACCGGGCTGTTCGCCCGGATGCTGCAGCACGAGACCGGGCACCTGGACGGGTTCACCTACCTGGACCGGTTGATCGGCCGGCACGCCCGCGCTGCGAAGCGGATGGTGAAGTCCAACCAGTGGGGGGTTGCGGGCAACAGCTGGTTGCCCGGCGAGGATCCCGACCCCTTCGGCCACTAGGTGATGGCGTCCGTCGGCGCCCGGGTGTCCCTGCGTTACCGGTTGGCCGACTCGCTGACCGATGTGGTCGGGCATCTGGAGGCGCTCGACCCTGTCATCGTGGTGCGCACCAAATCCGGTGAGGTCGTCGAGATCGATCCCGCCGCGGTGGT
Source organism: Mycobacterium sp. C31M (assembly GCF_053345865.1). Lineage (NCBI taxonomy): Bacteria > Bacillati > Actinomycetota > Actinomycetes > Mycobacteriales > Mycobacteriaceae > Mycobacterium > Mycobacterium sp. C31M. The sequence continues at coordinate 125,795 of NZ_JBKFAX010000014.1, forward strand.
GTCGGTGCGCGAACTGTCGCACGCTCCGGTGCGCAATTCCGAGATCCGCGCCCTGGAGCATGCCGCCGCGCTGGCCTGGCCGGGCACCGAACAGCAGTGGTGCGATGGCTGGCTGCTGCGCGCCGGTGGCGGTGCGACGAGCCGGGCCAATTCGGCGGTCCCGCTGCTGTTCTCCTCGTCCACCGATGCCCTGGGCGCCGTCATCGCGTGGTACGCCGACCGCGGCCTGGAACCCTGGCTGGCGCTCCCCGAACGCCTGCTGCCCATCACGGCGCCCGGGACCAAGCCGACCCGCATGCTGGTGTGCGACCTGTCCTCCGCCTCCGCCCCCGACGCCGCGCTGGCCGAACGCCCGTCGGACGACTGGCTGCGCACCTACCAACGCGACGTCCCCGCCGACATCCTGACCGCCGTCCTGGACGGCACCGTGACCTTCGCCTCGCTCGGTGACGACGCGGTGGGCCGCGGCGCGGTCACCACCGCCCCGGACGGCACCCGCTGGCTCGGCGTGTCGTGCGTGCGTGTCGCCGAGGAGTCGCGCCGCCGCGGTCTGGCCCGAACGATCTTCGCCGCGCTGGCCGCCTGGGGCGCCGACCAGGGCGCAACCCGCGCCTACGTCCAGGTGCTCGACGACAACACCGCCGCACTGGCGCTTTACCAGTCGTTGGGTTTGCGGCTGCATCATCGTCACCGCTACGTCCGCGCAGATAACCTCGTGCCCCATGCGTGAGTTACTCGATGCCAACCGCGAGGTGCAGGCCTCCCAGGCCCTGCGCCTGCTGGCGACATCGAATCTCGCCGTGTACGCCACCCTGATGGAGCGGCACCTGTTCGACGGCCTGGTCGGCGAAGCCGAACTGGTGGTCCGCCTGGAACGCGATCTGGAGGAAGTGCACGAGACCGGCGAACAGTCCGGGTTGGCGCTGATCAAGACCTGGGCCGCCCAGGGCTGGCTGCACCGCGTCGCTTCCGGGGAACGCAACGTCTGCTATCTCACCCAGGACGCCCGCCGGGCGCTGGACTTCGTGCGGGGCGTGCGGCGCAACGACACCATCGCCACCGGCGGCTCGATCAACGGCATCGCGTCGCGCCTCAAGCAGGTCGCCATCCGCTCCGGCGACGATCCCGACCGGATCCGGGCCGGAATCGAGGCCGAGATCGCCGTGTTGCATGCCGAACTCGACGAGCTCGACGCCGGTCTGCGACCGGAACCGGATGTCACGGCGATGTACGACGAGGCCCGCGCGATCGCCATGCAGATGGAACGGCTGATCACCGATATCGGCTTGTACGGCAACATGATCGAGCAGGCCACCGCCGCGCTCGACGACCCCATCGATACAAACGTCGAGTACCGCGACCGGCAGCGCCAGATGTACGCCGACTATCAGGCGGCCTGGGATTCGGCGGGCCGCGACTCGCACCGGGCGTTCCTGCGGATGATCAACGACCCGGACCAGCGCGCCGAATTCGAGGCCGATATCGCGACGGTGGCCTCGACACTGCCCGAACTCGACCCGGCGTTGCGTCGGGTGATGGCCGGCTTCTTTGAACTCGTCGGCCATCAGATCGACGAGGTGGAGCGCATCCAGCAGCGCTGCGCGCAGCGGGTCAAGCGGTTCACCGCGTTCGGCACGCTGGAACAGAGCCGCGGGGTGGCCCGTCAACTCAACGAGGCCATCGGCGCGGCACGCACGCTGCTCAAGGAGTCGCTGACCGACTCCCGGCTGGCCGTCGAGGTCCCGCTGGCCCGGCATGCCATCAGTTCGGTTGGGGCGCTGAGCTTCCGGATCAACGATCTGTCCAATCCCAAGCCCGCCGAGATCGCCGCCGGAGAGGTGGACCTGACCACCTTCTCCGCGCTGACCACCCAGGTTGATGCGCCGGCGTTGACCGAGATGCTCAATTCCGCTCTGCCGGTGTCTCTTCCGGATGCCTTGTCGATGCTCGACGCGCCGTATCTGGGCCACGTCATCGTGCTCTGGTCGTGGGCGTTGAAACAGCCGGCTCCGGCCGCACCGGAGTCGGTCACCGTGCGCTTCTGTTCGCTGGACGGCCATGACCGCGAGATGGAGGTCCCGCACCTGATGTTCACCGAGCCGATCACCGAGGTTGCGTCATGACCGAAACCGATATCGATTTCGCCTCTCTGCCCGAGGTGGACCGTTCCGGGCGCAGCACCGGCGGCACCCGCAAACCCCGCTTCGACGGTGATGTCTCGGCGCTGCCCGACCGCGCGTGCTGGGCGCTGCAGCACCTGCTGACCCGGCGCTACATCAGCAGCGAATCCGATCCCGACATCTACGCCTGGGTTCTGGAGTACCGGTCCGATCTCGCTGTCCGGCTCTCCGAACTGGATCTGCAACTGCAGATCGCCGAGCAGGTCGACATCGCCTATATCGAGCAGGCCCGCTACGAACCGACCAAGGGCGCCAAGCTGTTACGTCGGGAGCCGTTGGGCACCTACGACTCCATCCTGGCGCTGCACCTGGCTCAGATGATGCGTGCCGGTGGCGATCTCGGCTTCCTGATCACCCGTGACGAGATACACGGCCTGTTCGCCGGAGTGCTGAACGACACCGACCGCGACACCGTCACCTTCACCGCCCGTATCGATGCCGCGATCGCCCGGCTGGCCGGTCTGGACATCCTGCGGCGCACCCGCGACGACGAGGACTCCTACACCGTCTCCCCCGTCATCACCGCGATCATGACGGCATCGGTCATCACCGAACTGCAGCAACAGTTCGAACAGCTGCTGAGGGGTAACGACCAGTGAGCGAACAGTTCCACCTGTCCCGGCTGCAGGTCATCAACTGGGGGGTGTTCGACGGATACCACTCGATCCCGTTCACAGCCGGCGGCTCACTGATCGCCGGATCCTCCGGCAGCGGTAAATCCTCACTGCTGGATGCCATCTCACTGGGTTTCCTGCCGTTCAACCGGCGCAACTTCAACGCCTCCGGCGACAACACCGCGGCCGGGTCGAGTGCCGGGCGCCGCACCGTCGACAAGTACGTGCGCGGTGCCTGGGGCCAGCGCAGCGACGGTGGCACCAGCCAGGTGATGTATCTACGCGGTGACGGCACCACCTGGTCGGCGGTGGCGGTCAGTTACACCTCCGATACCGGCCGCACCATCACCGGCCTGGTGCTCAAGTGGCTGACCGGTGAATCCCGTTCCGATTCGTCGAGCCGGTTCGTGCTCGGTGACGGCGACCTGGACATCGAGGGTGTCTGCAACCGTTGGGCGGCAGGCCGTTTCGACAGCAAGGTGTTCACTGATAGCTGGCGGTTCTCCACCAAGGTCGAATCGCAGTATCTGGCCCAGCTGTACGCCTCGATCGGCATCCGGGCCTCCGAGGCCGCCCAGCAGCTGCTTGGCAAGGCGAAATCGCTCAAGAGCGTCGGCGGCCTGGAGCAGTTCGTCCGCGATTTCATGCTCGACGAGCCGGACAGCCTGGCCCGACTTCCAGAGGCGCTCAAGCAGATCGACCCGCTGGTCGAGGCGCGCGAACTGCTGGCCGTCGCGCAACGCAAGCGCAAGATCCTCGGCGATATCGAGGCCATCCAGGTCCGATACGCCTCGGAATCCTCTGATCTGGGCATCATCGACCTGGTCGACATGCCGATGGTGCGCGCCCACACCGATGCGCAGCGCGTGGCTCAGGCCCCGGCGCAGATCGAATCGCTGGACGGCACCATCGATCAGCTGGAGAACGAATACGCCGATATCACCCGGCAACTCAACCTGGCCAAGGCCGAGGGTGATGCGTTGAACGCCCAGATCAGCGGTGCGAGCGCGAATATCGGCCCGCTGCAGTCCCAGGTGGCGGCCGCCGACGCGCAGGCCGAGGAGGTCACCCGCCGGTACGCCGCCTACGCGGAGATGGTGACCGCGCACGGTGTCGAGGTTCCCGGGACCGCCGACGAGTTCTGGAATCTGCGCGAGGAGCTGTCCAAACAGGCCGCCGGGCTGGCGGTCCAGCTGGATCGCGGCCGGGAGTCGTCGACCGACGCCGAGTACGCCCAGAAGGCGGCCCGGATGGCCCGCGACCATGCCGCCAAGGAGCTCAAGCGCGTCGAGCAGGTCGGGTCGGCACTGCCGGAGTTCGCCGTCACCATGCGCGAACACATCTGCAGCACTTTGGGTATCGACCCGGCCGCACTGCCGTATGTCGCCGAGCTGATGGATCTGCGCCCCGAGGAGTCGCGCTGGCGGGCGGCCGCCGAGAAGGTGCTGCGTTCGGTGGGGCTGCGGCTGCTGGTCCCCGATCAGCACTACGCGAAGGTGTTGCGGTTCGTCAACGAGAACAACATGCGGGGGCGGCTGGCGCTGCACCATGTGCGGATCAACCCGCCCCAGCGCACCCCGGAGCCCAACACGCTGGCCGGCAAGCTGTTCATCGTCAACCCGGAAAATCCCTGCGCTGCAGAGGCTCTGGATATCCTGGCTGCCGCCGGTGACCATGTCTGCGTCGATACGCCGGACCTGTTCACCCGGTTCCGCCGCGCTGTCACCGATACCGGTCTGTACAAGGATTCCGATCGGCTGGCCATCAAGGACGACCGTCGGGCGCTGAAGCCCTCGGAGTACATCTACCAGGGTGACATCACCGCCAAGCTCGATGCGCTGACCGCCGAACTGGCCGAGGCCGAAGAGGTTTTCGCCACCGCCCGCACCGCGGCCGACGATATCGCCGCCGGCCGGCAGCGCTGGCGTGATCAGGCCGCGGCCTGCAAGGCGATCTGCGAGCAGTTCCCGCAGTGGAGCCATGTCGACACCGAGACCGCCGACGGGCACGCCGACCGGCTGCGCGAACAGTACGACCTGCTGATCGCCGACAATCCCGATGTCGAGGCGCTCAGCATCCGCGCCGAGGAATGCTGGAACGACATCCAGACGCTGATGACCCGACGCGGCGCCATCGCGACCCGCCGCGACGATCTGGACGGTCGGCGCACCCAACTGCTGGATCTGCAGGACCGGCTGGCACCGGCCGAGATCTCGGAGGCCGCGACCGACCTGCTGCGCCGCTATTCGGCGCAGATTCCCGTCACGCTGGAACTGCTCAACCCGGAACCACACCGCGAGGCGCTGTTCACCGCGATCCGACGCGAGCGGGACCGACTGACCGAGAGCCGCAGGCGATCTCACGACGAGCTGGCCCGCATCATCTCGACGTACGACACCTCGTTCCCGGACGCGATCCCCAACGATTCCGATGATCTCGATGAGCGGGTGCACGACTACGTGGCGGTGTGCCGACACATCGACGAGCGTGAGCTGCCCGATGCGTACGAGCGGATGATGCGGCTGATCACCGAACAGGCCCCCGACGCGATCCTCACCTTGCACCGGGTCGCCGAGCAGGAGGCCCGGCGGATCAGCGAGCAGATCGACCGAGTGAACACCGGCCTGGGCGCGGTGGAGTTCAACCGGGGTACCCGGCTGACGCTGCGGGCCACCCCGCGCAGCCTGACCGCGGTCTCGGAGTTGACCGATATCGTCAAGGCCATCTCGCGGCGCATCGCCGAGGTCGGCCTGGGCGACAAGAAGGCGATCCTGGAGCAGTACGCCGATATCCTGCGACTGCGGAACCGGTTGGCGGGCAACACTCCCGAGGACCGGGTGTGGACGCGCGACGCGCTCGACGTGCGCAACCGGTTCACCTTCGACTGCGCGGAATGGGATGTGCGCACCGAGGATCTGATCCGCACGCACAGCAATGCCGGCGACAACTCCGGCGGCGAGCAGGAGAAGCTGATGGCGTTCTGCTTGGCGGGCGCGCTGAGCTTCAACCTTGCGAACCCAGACAGCGGGGACAACAAACCGGTGTTCGCGCAGCTGATGCTCGACGAGGCATTCTCGAAATCCGATCCGCAGTTCGCCCAGCAGGCCCTGCAGGCGTTCCGCAAGTTCGGTTTCCAGCTCGTCATCGTCGCGACGGTGCAGAACGCCACCACGATCCAGCCCTATATCGACGGGGTGGTCATGGTGTCCAAGACCGAGGCCAGCGGCCGCAACGCCCGACCGGTCGCCCACGTCACCACCAAGACGATCAGTGATTTCACCGCGCTCAAGCGCGATCTCAAGGTCCCGGAGCCCGTCTGATGCGCATCGCCACCTGGAACGTCAACTCCATCCGGACCCGGGTGGACCGGGTCACCGATTGGCTGGCCCGTGCCGATGTGGATGTGCTGGCTATGCAAGAGACCAAGTGCACCGACGCCCAGTTCCCGACGATGCCGTTCGCGGCGCTGGGGTATGACGTCGCGCATGTCGGGCTGAATCAGTGGAACGGGGTCGCCATCGCCTCCCGCGTCGGGCTGGACGATGTCACCGTGGGATTCCCCGGCCAGCCCAGTTGGAACGATGTCGCCGAGGCCCGCGCGATCGGCGCCACGTGCAACGGTGTCCGGATCTGGAGCCTGTATATTCCCAATGGCCGCGCGCTGGCCGATCCGCATTATCCCTATAAGCTCGAATGGCTTGAAGCCCTGCGTGTCTCGGCGGCGTCGTGGCCAGGTCCGGTCGCGCTGACCGGCGACTGGAACATCGCCCCAACCGACGAGGACGTCTGGGATATGGAGGTCTTCTCTGACTCTACGCACGTGTCCGCACCGGAACGCGCGGCATTCCAGGCCATGCTCGACGCCGGCTTCACCGACGTCGTGCGCCCGTACACGCCCGGGCCCGGGGTGTACACCTACTGGGATTACACGCAGCTGCGGTTCCCCAAACGGCAGGGCATGCGCATCGATTTCATCCTGGGATCTCCCGAGTTCGCCACCCGGGTGACGCATGCCGAGATCGTGCGGGAGGAACGAAAAGGCAAGGCGCCCAGCGACCATGCCCCCGTACTGGTGGAGGTGTCCTGATGGAGTTGTTACCGAAGGTCGCGATCTCGGATGCCGACGTCGCCGAAACCCTGGGCCGGGCCGCAGGGTTGGCGGGCCTGATCCTCGACGTGCTGGCCGAGTTCGATCCGCTGGACATACGCGACCGGCTGGAGTTCCTGGACATCCCGGGCACCGATGCCTGGCATCAGAAGACCCGTGATGAGCGGATCAGTTGGTGGATCTGGCGGGTGGGGGCGTTGGACACCGTGGCGGTGGCCTGGCCCGGTGCGCTGGGTGCGTTGGCCGCTCGGCTGCCCATCCAGGACCTGCTGGGCTTCGCCTCGCAGGCGCTGATCCTGTGTGCGGTGGCCCGCGAGTACGGGGTGACCGATCGCACCACTGTGGCCCGACTGCTGGCGGCGGTGTTGTGCGAGCGGGATATCCCGGATCCGCCGCCGGCCGACGCCGACGAACCGTGGCCGGAGGGTGTCGTCCAGAAGCTGTGGCATTTGGCCGGGATCCTGAACTCTGTCGGGGACGAGTTGGCCAAGCGCCCGCGTCCGCGCGCGGTCTTCCGCTATATAGGCATGCTGCCGTTGTTGGGAGCGCTGTCCGCCTACGTGGGCGAGTACGGCGCGCTGCATCGGGCCGCCAAGGCGGGACGGCAGTGGCTCAGCGGGCCTTCACGCCCACAGTGATCAGATCGGAGACGGGCGTCCAGACCGGCCGCTTGACCCGGTGCTGATCGGCGACCTCGAACCCGGCGTCTTCGAAGAGTTTGCGCATGGCCTCCGGGGTCGGCGCGTGCGCCGGTGCGCCGAGGCCGGCAGAGATGGCGTGTAGCGGCGGGAACGCCTGGCGGGGGCTCATGGTCGTCACCGCGGCCATGCCGCCGGGTTGGAGGACGCGGTGGAACTCCGTCAGTGCGGCGGGCTGGTCGAAGAAGTGGAAGGCCGAGGTGGTGACGACGGCATCGAGAAACTCGTCGGTGAACGGCAGTTGTTCGGCGGGCGCGGACATCCAACGGATCTGGTCGGAGCGCTTGCGGGCCTGAGCCAGCATGCCGTCGGACATGTCCAGCCCGTAGACCTCGTCGGGCTGGAGTTCGCGCTGGATGCGGTCGGCCAGGATGCCGGTACCGCAGGCGATATCCGCGATCTGCCGGGCACCGCGCTGCCGGAGTTGGGCGATCACCTCGTCCTGGGCCGGCCGGTAGACCAGGCGCTGCAAGCAGCCCTGGTCGTATGCCGGCGCGGCGAAGCTCCAGAACTTGGTGATCGCGTCGTTGAAGGCCCGGCGTTGCGTCGTCACCGCCCCGAGTGTAGGCGCGGGTCAGGTCAGCAACTCCGGCTATCCGGGTGCACCTGCCGACCGCGGCCCGCTGCGGTCGGCTCCACGCGATCCTTTGTGTCCCTGGAAGCCCGGGCCGAAATCGCCGTCGTAGTTCACGATCTGTAGGCGGCCACCGAAGGGCAGCTCGATCGAGTCGTTGGCGAAGTCCCATGGGCTGGGGTTGGTGTCCAGAATCGTGCCGTCATCCTGCAGGATGTCGAACGGGCTCGGGTTGTCGATGTAGTCGAACGGAGCCGCCTGCGCTACCCCGGCCCCCGCCAGTGCACACACGGCAAATGCTCCGGAGATTGCCCCCACGATGGTTTTCTTCATTTTGCTGACCCCCCTGGAAAAAGATACTGACCAGCCAGACTGTACATCTTTTCCGTTCACCAATGATCATTATTTCCACTGCTCATGATCATTTCAGCCAGTTTTCGTTCTCATTTCAAGCTATTACGTTGCACTGTCAATCAACTTTCTTTACAGCGACTGTTAATGATCTTGAATATGCGGACAAAAGGCCATTCGGCGATTTGCAAAAGCAATTCTTAGCAAAGCTGCGCACCCATACGGACCAGCCACGATGAGCTCACCTCAAGTGACCGCCGTCACATCATCCACAAAGCGCTACGCCGCCGGCCTGATCGATCGGTGCGCACGAGCGGGCAAACTGTTGGCAAAACCTGCCACGCGACACGGCGCGCCAAGTCGGCCAGCATGTGCCCATCGGCGCCCAGCAGAGCTCGCCAGCTTCAACGCCGGCACCGCGGCGAGCGCGAAGACCAGCCCCGCCAACACGACATACAGGCTTGGTCCCGCGGTCAGTACTTCGCGGCCCACGAAGGTGAAGAACACCGATCCGAGAGCCGTCATCACCGAGACCAGTCCGGTGATCGTCCCGTGCCGCTCGGGCACCACGAGGCCGATTGCCAGGTTGTAGCCCGCCATGCGACAGCGCGTGGATGCCGCCGTCATGAGGGGCGAACTACCGGCGGTGGACAGCGGGTTCCTCGGCGAGCTGATCTCCGGTCCCGTTCACCTCATCATCGACCGGGGCGCCCAGCGGTTCACCCGTACCGATGCCGAGCCCGTCGTGAGCGTGGTACTGGCCGGGATCCGCAAGACCGGGGCGAAACAGGTCCCCGTCGATTAGGTGAGCTAGCCAATAGCGGCCGATACGACTGCGGCCCCGACCTTTTCGCTAGGCGAGCCAATCGACGGGGACGGCTGCGCGGCCCCGAACTTGTCGATTATCGAATGTATGTTCGATAAATGTACGACACGGGGTTGGATATCGAGGAAGAAGAGGACCGCGCCTGGCTGGCGGTCGAGAACATGGGCGCCGAGTCGCGGGAGGAGAACGCCTGCGGAGCACGCCGACTGTTCGCGATCGGCCAGCTCTACGAGGTGCGCTCTCCCGAGGACGACACCGAGAAACTGTGCTGGGCCATCGACGGGCACACCAGCCTGGTCGCCGAGGTCGCCACCGGCCTGGCGATCAGCCGCTGTCGCGCCGCGGCGCAGGTCAAGATGGCCATCGCGCTCTACACCCGACTGCCGCGGGTCTTACATGTCGCCAAGACCGGATTGCTTGACTACCGGATGCTGTCGACCATCGTCTCGCACACCTGCCTGATCGTCGACGACGAGATCATGGCGCGCGTCGACGACCGACTGGCCGAGTGTGTGCCCAAATGGGTGCGATTATCTGACCCGAAACTGGAGTCCCGGATCAACGGTGTGATCGCCGCCCAAGACCCCGACGCCGTGCGAATCCGTGAAGAGATCCGGGCCGAGCGGCACATCGGGTCCTGCCCCAACGGCGACGGCACCGCCGAGGTCTACGGCACCCTCGACGCCGCAGCCGTCGCAGCGATGGAGGCAGTATTGGAAGCGATGGCCGCCACCGTGTGTTCCGGCGACCCTCGCACCAAGAAACAGCTGCGGGCCGATGCGTTCCTGGCAGTGTTCGCCGGACAGGTCTGGACCTGTCAGTGCGACCAATCCGATTGCCCGGTCGAGCCTTTACCGCCGACCGGCACGACACCGCGCGCCAAACTGATCGTGCACGTCGTCGCCGACCGGGCGCGCACGACGGCGATAATGCCCGGCTACGGAATGATCACAGCCTCGGCATTACAGGCGCTGTGCACGCAGGGAACAGTCAGCGATGTCAGCATTCCCCCCGATTGCTGCGAAGGTCGACACGACCCCTCGACCAAGCTCGCCGAATTCGTGCGCACGCGTGATCTGACCTGCCGCTGGCCGGGCTGCGAGGTCTCGGCGTGGAACTGCGATATCGACCACACCGTGCCGTATCCCGCAGGTCCGACGCATCCGTCGAACCTGAAATGCCTATGCCGACTCCATCATTTGATCAAAACTTTCCTGCTCGGCTGGTCCGATGAGCAGTTGCCCGGTGGCACAATCGTCTGGACATCACCCACCGGGCACGTGTACACCACCGAACCCGAAGGCGGACACTGGTTCCCGGCATTGGGCGATCCGACCGGCGAACCAGGTTTGCAACCCGTCCCACCCGCGACCGCCGGCAGGTGCCTCAAAATGCCACTGCGGCAACGCTCCCGGAAGCAGAGCCGCCTTGATGCCGTCAACGCCGAACGCACGGCCAACGACCGCAGGCGCGAACAGGCCGAATTCGAGCAACAGGCCTGGCTGGAGGCGACCTACGAACCACCACCGTTCTGAGCACCCGCGCTGTACCGGCCTGCGCTGAACATCGACGCCACCGCCCCGATCAGCATCATCACCGCCGCGGCCAGGAACACGACTGTCAGCCCGGAATGGAAGGGTTCGGTGATCAATTCGGGAAAGAAGGTCTTGCCGGTCAACACCTCGGCGTTGACGGCCGGGTTCTCCAGCACACCCGACGGCCCGAGCAGTTCGTCGATCGGGTTGTAGCCCAGAAACGCGGCGAACAGGCTGCCCACCGGCGGCATATTGGCCACTTCATGGGCCACCGACGCCGGAACACCCTGCGCCTGCAGCCCACTGCTCATCGCAGACGGCAGCGAGTTGGCCAAACCGACGATCATCAGCGAGAAGAAGATGCCGATGGAAAGCGAGGACCCGGCGTTGAAAAAGGTCGCCCGCACACCCGAGGCGGCGCCACGCTGCGACGCGGGCACGCTCGACATGATGGCCGCGGTATTGGGTGCAGTGAAGATGCCACCACCGAGTCCGTTCAGGAAGACCAGCAGCGCGAAGATCCAGTAGTCGAAGTTGACCGGGATCATCAGCAGGGCAACGAAAGACAGTGCCATCAGCAGCATGCCGCCGACGGTCAACGGCCGGGCACCGAACCGGTCGGCCAGTGTTCCGGCCAGCGGCGCGGCCACCAGGAAGCCGACCGTCACCGGCAACAGATAAATACCCGCCCACAGCGGTGTCGACTCGAAGCTGTAGCCGTGCAACGGCAGCCAGATGCCCTGCAACCAGATGATGAGCATGAACTGCAACCCGCCACGCCCCACCGAGGACATCAGCCCGGCGAGGTTACCCATCCCGAATGCCGCCGAGCGGAACAACCGGATGTCCACCATCGGTTGGTCGACCCGCAGCTCGATCAGGCAGAACGCCACCAGGATCGCCAGCCCGGCAATGATCGATCCGAGCACCCAGGGATTCGTCCACCCGGTGCTCGAATCACCATGCGGCTGAATGCCATAGGTGATGCCGATCAGCAGCACGGTCAGGCCGACACCGAAGGTCAGGGTGCCGGCCCAGTCCAGCCGGCCCGGCGTGCGCACCCCGAGCTCGACCAGTGACCGCACACTCCAGATGGTGCCCAGCACACCGATCGGCACCCCCACCCAGAAGATGGCCTGCCAATGCCATTCGGACAGGAAGCCACCGATCAGCAACCCCAGGAACGAGCCCGCCACGGCGGCCACCATGTTCACCCCGAGCGCCATCCCCCGCTGGTTCGCCGGGAAGGCATCGGTCAGGATCGCCGAGGACGAGGCCATCAGCATGGCGCCGCCGATGCCCTGGATCACCCGCCAGCCGATCAGCCAGATCGCCCCACCGTCGAGGTGGAACGGGTCGAAGGACAGCGCCACTGCGGCGACGGTGAACACCACGAACCCGAGGTTGTAGATACGCACCCGACCGAACATGTCGCCGAGTCGGCCGAACGGCACCACCAGCACGGCGGTCACCACCAGATACCCCATCAGCATCCACAGCAGATAGCTGATATTGCCGCTGTCCAGCGGGTTCAGCCCGATACCGCGGAAGATCGCCGGCAGCGAGATCAATACGATGGACGCGTTGATCGACGCCAGCAGGATGCCCAGGGTGGTGTTCGAAAGGACGACCCACTTGTAGAACGGGTGGTCGTGATCCATCCGCCGGCGGCGGCCGTCGGTCACGACAGAACTCACGTCGACATCAGTAGCCATGAAATCTCCGAATCGGTAAAAGCATATGTTAGCTATTCAAACGATCTCTCGGCAATCCGAGCGGAGTGCGCTACGTTGTACGGGTCCACACGGGAGCGCACACCAGCGCGCTGAGAGGACGGCTAGGGCCGTCGACCGTACGAACCTGACCGGGTAATGCCGGCGTAGGGAGATGTGTAGATGAGTGTTTCCATTGATGCTGTGACGACGGGCCCCATCGCGGGCAGTTCCAAGGTCTACTCACCCACCGGTGTGCCGTCACGCCGTGTGCACCTGAGCACCGGCGAGCATTTCGACCTGTACGACACCTCCGGCCCGTACACCGATACGAATGCCGTCATCGACCTGGACAAGGGCCTGCCCCCACGTGCCGGCATCGTCCGGGACCGGGGCACCCAGTTGCAGCGGGCCCGCATGGGTGAGATCACCGCGGAGATGGCGTTCATTGCCGAACGTGAAGGTGTCCCAGCCGAACTGGTGCGCGACGAGGTCGCCCGCGGCCGGGCAGTCATCCCAGCCAACCACAACCACCCGGAGAGCGAGCCGATGATCATCGGCAAGGCATTCGGCGTGAAAGTCAATGCCAATATCGGTAATTCGGCCGTCACCAGCTCCATCGCCGAGGAAGTCGACAAGATGGTGTGGGCAACCCGCTGGGGCGCGGACACCATCATGGACCTGTCCACCGGTAAGGACATCCACCTCACCCGCGAATGGATCCTGCGCAACTCCCCCGTCCCAGTCGGCACCGTCCCGATGTACCAGGCGCTGGAGAAGGTCAACGGCGATCCGACCAAGATGACCTGGGAGTCCTACCGCGACACCGTGATCGAGCAGTGCGAGCAGGGTGTCGACTATATGACCGTGCACGCCGGGGTCCTGTTGCGCTACATCCCGCTGACAGTCAAGCGGGTCACCGGCATCGTCAGCCGCGGCGGATCCATCATGGCCGCGTGGATGCTGGCCCACCACCAGGAATCGTTCCTGTACACCCACTTCGACGAGCTCTGCGAAATCCTGGCACGCTACGACGTGACGTTCTCACTCGGCGACGGGCTGCGGCCCGGCTCCATCGCCGACGCCAACGACGCCGCCCAGTTCGCCGAGCTGGAGACCCTCGGCGAGCTCACCAAGATCGCGAAATCCCATGGTGTACAGGTGATGATCGAAGGCCCCGGACACGTCCCGATGCACAAGATCGTGGAGAACGTCCGCCTCGAAGAGGAACTCTGCGAGGAGGCCCCGTTCTACACGCTGGGCCCGCTGGCCACCGATATCGCACCCGCCTACGACCACATCACCAGCGCCATCGGCGCGGCGATCATCGCCCAGGCCGGCACCGCGATGCTCTGTTATGTCACCCCCAAGGAACACCTCGGCCTACCCAACCGCAAGGACGTCAAGGACGGGGTGATCGCCTACCGGATCGCCGCGCACGCCGCCGACCTCGCCAAGGGACACCCCCGGGCCCAACAACGTGATGACGCGCTGAGCATGGCCCGCTTCGAATTCCGCTGGGCCGATCAGTTCGCACTCTCCCTGGACCCCGATACCGCCCGCGAGTTCCACGACGAGACGCTGCCCGCCGAGCCCGCCAAGACCGCACACTTCTGCTCGATGTGCGGACCCAAGTTCTGCTCGATGCGCATCACGCAGGACATTCGTGATGCCATGAACGACAAATCCCTGGAGTTCGCGGAACAGGGCAACCGCGTCTATCTCCCCTTGGCAGACTCTTCGGTATGAAGCTCCTCCCGTTGACCCCGCCGGGGCAGACACCCATCCGGGTGATGACCATCGCCGGGTCCGATTCCGGCGGCGGCGCCGGCATCCAGGCCGATATGCGCACCTTCGCCATGCTGGGTGTGCACGGCACCGTGGCGATGACCGCGGTGACGGTGCAGAACTCGGTGGGGGTCAAGGCCTTCCACGAAATCCCGTTGGACATCATCGCCGGCCAGATCAGCGCGGTCGTCTCCGACATCGGGATCCAGGCCGCCAAGACCGGCATGCTGGCGTCGGCCGAGATCATCGGCGTCGTGGCCGAGGCCTGGCACGCCGAGGGCCTGGCCGGCAATGTCCCCCTGGTGGTCGACCCGGTGTGCGCGTCGATGCACGGCGACCCGCTGCTGCACCCGTCGGCGCTGAACTCCGTTCGCACCGAACTGTTTCCGATCGCCACGCTGGTCACGCCGAATCTGGACGAGGTGCGACTGATCACCGGGATCGACGTGGTCGACGAGGCCTCCCAGCGGGATGCGGCGCGCGCGCTGCACGATCTGGGCCCGCAGTGGACGCTGGTCAAGGGCGGCCACCTGCGGTCCTCACAGCTCAGCCCGGACCTGTTGTTCGACGGCTCGGAGTTCTATGAGTTCAGCGAACCCCGCGTCGACACCGGGCATGACCACGGCGCTGGGGACACCTTGGCCGCGGCCACCGCGACGGCTCTGGCGCATGGCTTTTCGGTTCCCGACGCGGTGGCGTTCGGGAAATCCTGGGTCACCGAGTGCATCCGGGCGGCCTACCCGCTGGGCCACGGCCACGGACCGGTGAACCCGCTGTTCCGGCTCGCCCATGAGTCTTGACGAGATTGCCGGTGTCGCGCACCCACCGGCGGGAACCCCGAACGGCATCGTGCTGTTGACGCACGGCGCCGGAAGCAACCGGGAGGCGCCGCTGCTGGTCGGGCTGTGCGACGAGTGGGCCCGACAGGGATACCTGGCGATCCGCTACAACCTGCCCTACCGGCGCCGCCGCCCCAAGGGACCGCCGTCGAACTCCGCCAATACCGATCAGCAGGGCATCGCCGAGGCCATCGCCTGGGCGCGCACCCAGACCGACGGGCCCGTCATCGCCGGTGGGCATTCCTACGGCGGCCGGATGACGTCGATGGTCGCCGCCGGTTCGGGCGCGGGCCCCGACCTGCTGGCGCTGACCTCATATCCCCTGCACCCACCCGGTAAGCCCGAACGCGCCCGCACCGAGCATCTGCCAGATATCACCGTGCCGTCGGTGTTCACCCACGGCACCTCGGACCCGTTCGGCACCATCGACGAGATCCGCGCGGCCGCCGAACTCGTGGCCGGCCGGACCGAGATCGTGGAGATCACCGGGGCACGCCATGATCTGGGCTCCAAGACTTTGGACGTGCCGGTGCTTGCGGTGTCCGCCGCGGTTATCTTCATTGCATGACTCAGCCGCCGGAGTACCCGCAGGGCTACCCGCCGCCGCCACCCCAGCCGTATTCGACCGGATACGGCCAGCACTATCCGGCCCACCCCCCGGGCACCAACTGGTGGGCCGTCGTCGCGCTGATCTTCGGTGTCCTCGGCGGCGTCCTGATCAGCGTCATCGCCGGGTTCGTCGGGTTGAGCAAGGCCAAGCAGGGCCAGGGCGGACGCGGCATGGCCATCGCCGGCCTGGTGCTGTCGGCGCTGTGGGTGGTCGTCGGTATCGCCCTGATCGCCATCGTGGTGGCCAACAAGGACCAGATCGCCGACAGCGAGTTCGGTGACATCTTCGACCCGAACTCGGTGAGCGCCTCCGATATCGGGCTGGGCGACTGTCTGTCGGAGATCCCGTCGGATGCCAGCCTGGTGGCCTCGGTCAAGACCGTCGACTGCGCCGAACCCCACAAGGGTGAGGTCTACTTCGTCGTCGACGTCCCCGGCAGCGAATTCCCGGGGCAGGCCGAGATCATCGACTACCAGGATCGGTGCCAGCCGGCGCTGGAGGAGTTCTCCCCGGCGGCAATGGCCGATCCCGAGGTCGGCATGTTCGTGCTGTACCCGACCGAGGACTCGTGGAAGCGCGGGGATCGCGCCGTGACCTGCATCGCCACCACCGACGTGCCGCGGACGGGATCGCTGCAGGAGTAGGCGGGTACCGTCTACCCCATGTTCGACGCCGTCATCGTGGGCGCGGGTTTCGCCGGTATCGGCGCCGCGATCCAGCTCAAACGCCTCGGGATCGAGAACATCGTCCTGCTCGACCGCAAGGACGACCTGGGTGGCACCTGGTACGTCAACCACTACCCCGGGCTGGCCGTCGACGTCCCCACCACCACCTACTCGTACTTCTTCGAACCGAACCCGAACTGGTCGCGGCTGTTCTCCACCGGCGACGAGATCAAGCAGTACGCCGACGATGTCGCCGACAAGTACGACGTGCGCCGTCACATCCGGTTCAACACGGTCGTCGAGGGTGCCCGCTGGGATGACGACGCCAAGGTCTGGCAGGTCGCGCTCGCCGATGGGGAGACCCTGACGGCCCGCTACCTGATCACCGCGACCGGGTTCCTGTCCCAGCCGAAGACCCCCGAGATCCCGGGTATCGACAGCTTCGCCGGCAAGGTCATCCACACCGCCGAATGGGACGACAGCTTCGACGCTCGCGGTCGGCGGATCGCGATCATCGGCACCGGCGCGACTGCGGTGCAGCTCATCCCCGAGCTCGCCAAGTCCGCGGCCGAGCTGACCGTCTACCAGCGCACCCCGATCTGGGTGGTGCCCAAGATCGACATGCGGTTCGGCCCACGGATCAAGAAGCTGTTCGCCCGTGTTCCCGCGACGCAGCGGGTGCTGCGCTGGTTCACCGATTCGGTCTACGAGTGGATGGTCACCATCGGTGTCGTGCACTACCGGACCTTCCGCGGCCGCGGCAACATCTCGGCCGCCGACCTGTCCAAGCTGCACCGGTTCGTCACCATCCGGGACAAGGAACTGCGCCGCAGGCTCACCCCGAACTACGACTTCGGTTGCAAGCGACCGACCTTCAGCAACGGCTACTACAAGTCCTTCACCCTGGACAACGTCGCGCTGCAGGATGTCGGCATCGACCACATCCAGAGCGACGGCATCGTCGGCAACGACGGCACCAAGGTCGAGGTCGACACCCTGGTGCTGGCCACCGGATTCGACCTGTGGGAGGCCAACTTCCCAGCCATCGAGGTGATCGGACGGGACGGCCGTAGTCTCGGGAAATGGTGGCGTGACACCAGGTTCCAGGCTTACCAGGGTGTGTCCATGCCGTACTTCCCCAACTACCTGAGCCTGGCCAGCCCGTACGCGTTCCTCGGTCTGAACTTCTTCAACACCATGGAGTATCAGATGCGGCTGATGGACCGACTTTTCAGCGAGGTGCAGCGCCGTGGGGCCAGCACCTTCGAGGTCACCGAGCAGGCCAACACCGCCTACCTGGACCGGATGACCGAGCTGCTCGGCAATTCGCTGTTCACACTGGGCAATTGCGCCAGCGCACGGTCCTATTACTACAACCCCGCCGGTGAGCCGACCCTGCTGCGGCCGACCACCACCGAGAAGGCGATCACCGAGGCATCCACCTTCCCCCTGAGCGATTACACCATCTCCTGAAAGGACCTGCGTTGGCCGAGAAGAAGAGTTCACCGGGTATCACGCTGGCCGGAGTATCCCTGGTCGGCGCCGGTCTGGCCCATTTCGTCGCACCGCAACTCCTCGAACCGATCACCAAACCGGCCTTCCCCAACGACACAGCACGCCACATCAAGACCAACGGCAGCATCGAAACCGCCATCGGTGTCGGGCTGCTGGTGCCCAAGACCCGCAAGCTCGCGGCCGTCGGGGCGCTGGGGTACATCGTGTACCTGGGTGCAAACGCTGCGCGTAACAGGTAACAGCTCTACACTGCCGGCGTGCAAATGCTCAGGCGGCTGGGCACTTTCGATGCCGTCGTCATCGGACTGGGCTCGATGGTCGGGGCCGGTATCTTCGTCGCCCTCGGCCCGGCGGCGGCAGCAGCCGGTTCCGGTCTGCTGATCGGGCTGGCCATCGCCGCGGTGGTCGCCTACTGCAACGCCACCTCCACGGCCCGGCTCGCCGCGCTGTATCCGCAGTCCGGCGGCAGCTACGTGTACGGCCGGGAGCGGCTGGGCCCGTTCTGGGGCCATGCCGCCGGTTGGAGTTTCATCGTCGGCAAGACGGCGTCCTGCGCGGCCATGGCGTTGACCGTCGGGGTGTACGTCTGGCCGCAGTATGCGCACGCCGTCGCGGTGGCCGCGGTGGTGGCGCTGACCGCGGTGAACTATGCGGGGGTGCAGAAGTCGGCGCTGCTCACCCGGGTCATCGTCGCAGTGGTTCTGGCGGTGTTGGCCGCCGTGGTGGTGATGCTGGCCGGGGCGGGCGACCCGGGCCGGCTGAACGTATCCGCGGACGTCAGCGCAGGCGGTGTGCTGCAGGCCGCGGGCCTGCTGTTCTTCGCGTTCGCCGGGTACGCCCGCATCGCCACACTCGGTGAGGAGGTCCGCGACCCGGCCCACACCATTCCCCGCGCCATCCCGATCGCGCTCGGTATCACCCTGGCGGTGTACGCGGTGGTCGCCGTGGCGGTGCTGTCGGTGCTCGGTGGCGACGGGCTCGCGTCGGCGACCGCACCACTCGCCGACGCTGTCACGGCGGCTGGGCATCAGGATTGGGCGCCGGTGGTCCGGGCCGGGGCGGCGGTGGCCGCGCTGGGGGCGTTGCTCTCGCTGGTGCTCGGGGTGTCGCGGACAACGCTCGCAATGGCGCGGGACCGGCATCTGCCGACGGCACTGGCCGCCGTGCATCCGCGGTTCGGCGGTCCGCACCGCGCCGAAGTGGCGGTCGGGGCAATCGTCGCGGTGCTCGCCGCGTTCGTCGATATCCGTGGCGCGATCGGGTTTTCGTCGTTCGCGGTGCTGACCTACTACGCGATCGCCAACGCCGGCGCATGGACGCTGCAGCCGAACCGACGGATCATCCCGGCGATCGGGCTGGCCGGATGTGTGCTGTTGGCGTTCACCCTGCCCGTCGCCTCGGTGCTGTGGGGCTGCGTCGTCATCGCGCTCGGCGCCGCGCTGTACGCGGTGCGACGGTTTACCGTGTCCTGATGACCATGCTGCGCTGGAAGTATGTCGGGCCCGATGCCGATGTCGTCGCCCCGGATGAACGGCTGAGCTGGCCGCGCACCCTGGGCATCGGCGCCCAGCATGTGGTGGCGATGTTCGGTGCCACCTTCCTGGTGCCGGTGCTGACCGGGTTCCCGCCGGCGACCACGCTGTTGTTCTCCGGTGTCGGCACCATCCTGTTCCTGCTGATCACCGGTAACCGGCTGCCCAGCTACCTGGGGTCCAGCTTCTCGGTGATCGCACCGGTCACCGCGGCCGTCGCGTCGAACGGGACGGGTAGCGCGCTCGGCGGTCTCATCGCGGTGGGGCTGCTGTTGATCCTGATCGGCGTGGTGGTGCATCTGGCCGGTACCCACTGGATCGACCTGGTGCTGCCGCCGGTGGTGACCGGTGCGGTGGTGGCGTTGATCGGGTTCAACCTGGCGCCGGCGGCCAAGAACAACTTCGAGCAGGGACCCCTGGTCGGCATGGTCACGCTGGTGCTGCTGGTCGCCGCGCTGGCGTTCTTCAAGGGCTTGATCGGTCGGCTCGCGATCTTCCTGGCGGTGGTGCTCGGGTACCTGCTGGCGCTCGCGCTCGGTGAGGTGGACACCTCCGGAATCGCCGCGGCGGCCTGGATCGGGTTGCCGGAG
Source organism: Mycobacterium sp. C31M (assembly GCF_053345865.1). NCBI lineage: Bacteria > Bacillati > Actinomycetota > Actinomycetes > Mycobacteriales > Mycobacteriaceae > Mycobacterium > Mycobacterium sp. C31M. Next base: position 145,932 of record NZ_JBKFAX010000014.1, read on the forward strand.
TTCCAGACGCCGACGTTCAGTCTCGCGGTCCTGCCGCTGTTCCTGCCGGCGGTCATCGCACTGGTCGCAGAGAACATCGGGCACGTGAAATCGGTGGGTCAGATGACCGGTACCGATCTGGATCCGATGATGGGTCGGGCGCTGGCGGCCGACGGTGTCGCCACGGTGCTGGCCGGGGCCGGCGGCGGATCGGCGACGACGACCTATGCCGAGAACATCGGCGTGATGGCCGCCACCCGCATCTATTCCACGGCCGCGTACTGGGTGGCCGCCGCCGTGGCGATCGTGCTGTCGTTGTGCCCCAAGGTCGGTGCCACCATCTCGGCCATCCCGCCGGGCGTGCTGGGCGGCGCGACCATCGTGCTGTACGGGCTGGTGGGTGTGCTGGGCATCCGCATCTGGCTGACCAACCACGTGGACTTCTCCAAGCCGGTCAATCAGATGACCGCGGCCATCCCGCTGATCATCGGTATCGCCGACTTCACCTGGCAGGCCGGGTCGTTGACGTTCACCGGCATCGCGCTGGGTTCGATTGCGGCACTGGTGGTCTACCACGGGATGACACTGCTCGCCGCGGCGCGGCGCTGACATGCGCCGACTGGGCGCCCTGCTGGCCATCCTGGGCACCGCACTCGCGCTGTGCATACCGCCGCCCGCTACCGCGGGGACCACTCTGGGCGTGGGTCCGAGCTTCGACGGGTTCGGGTTGACCGTCCCGTTGTTCGCACGCGGCTCACTCATCCCCGCGGGCGACACCTATCGATCGGTGCCCTATCCTGCGGCATTCAACATCGACTACCCACTGGTCTCGCAGTTGCCGTTCTTCTCCACACTGCCGTACTGGCCGCAGAGCCAGGTGCGGTCCACCAACACCGGCGCCGAATTCGTGCTGCGCGATCTGGCCGGCATCACTGCCGGTGAGCTCGTGACGTTGCTCGGGATGTCACAGGGATCCCAGGTGTTGGAGACCGCCCGTGCCGCCATGGCGCAGGATCCGCACTACGTGGCGCATGCCGAGGACTACCGATTCATCATGCTCGGCAACCCATTTCGGCCGAACGGCGGCATCCTGGCCCGTTTCGCCGTGCTGGATTCCGTGCCGATCGTGCGGGACATCTTCCCCTTCGGCCGCCCCGGACCGTCCGACAGCCCGTTCCGCACCACCGATATCGTCAACCAGTACGACGGCCTCGCCGACTTCCCGCAGTACTTCAATCCGCTCGCGATCGCCAATGCGCTGGTGGGTATTCCGCTGCAACACGTGTTCCCCGGTTACGTGCTGACCGATCCCGACCATCCACACGCGGTGTCGACGACGGTCGGCAACACCACCTACGTCACCATCCCGAAACTGCTACCGCTGCTGCAGCCGTTCCACTATGCCGCGGCGCTGGTCGGGGCACAACGATTCGTCGACTTCCTGGATCCGGTGTTACGGGTGTTCGTCGAGGCCGGCTACGACCGGGCCGCCGATCCCAGTGTGGCGCAACCATTCCGGTGGCACACCCCGCCGGAGAAGTTCAGACAGGCGCTGGCACAGCTACCCGCCGCCATCGAGCAGGGCAAGGCCATCCTGCGTGGCGAACCGTACGAGCCGACGCTGACCGGTGAACCCGCAGCGGAGCCGGAGGCAGAAGTGGAACCGACCGAAGAGGCGGAACCCGAACCTAGTGTCCGAGTGCATTCACCGCAGCCGAGAACAGTGCGGGAATCGCGGCGGACACCGGAGTCAGCGAAGACCGCACCGGCCCGATCCCGGTCGCATGCAGCAAGGCCGCAGTCAGGAACCGGTACCGACGGGTGAGCGTTCGCCATTGGCGGTCATAGTCGGCCACCCGGTTCCCGGACACACAGTCCACCGCCAGTCGGGCGGCACCGAAGGCCAGACCCATACCTTCCCCGGTCAGCGCATCGACGTACCCGGCGGCGTCACCGACGAGCAGCACCCGACCCGCTGCGCGCCGGGTGACCCGTTGGCGCAGTGGGCCGGCGGCCCGGTCCTGACCGTGCGGCAGCCCGTGCAATCGGTCCATCAGCTCCGGAAACTGTTGCAGGTGTTGCTCGAACCCGCCCTTGCTGGATTTCAGGATGGCGACGCCGACACTGTCGTCGGACACCGGGGTCACATAAGCTTCGGTGCTCTTGCCCCAGTACACCTCGACACAATCCGACCACGGGGCGATCTGGATATGTCGGCGGATGCCCCACCGGCGCCGCTGGGGTTCGGCCGCCTGCAGGCCCAGCGAGCGGCGGATCGGTGAGTGCAGACCGTCGGCCGCGGCCAGGTAGCGGGCCCGAAAACCGGCGGCGTACACCGTATCCACATCCTGGGACACCTCGCCGATGTCACCGTGCACCACCTGGACACCGACGTCGGCGGCAGCCTTGGACAGGGCCTCGTGCAGGACGGTCCGGCGGACGCCACGACCCGGCCCGTGGGCGAACCGGGCCTCGGCGACACGGCGGCCGTCGAGGTAGCGGATGCCATGGAACGTTCGGCCTTCGGCCGACGCACCGAGCCGGTCCAGGTGGGCCAGCGAATGCGGCATCAGCCCTTCCCCGCAGGCCTTGTCGATCGGTCCGCGCCGGTGTTCGACGACGACGGCCTCCAGCCCGGCCTGCGCCGCGTAGATCGCGGTGGCCAAGCCCGCCGGTCCGCCGCCGGCGACCAGCAGATCGATCAACTCAGACTCCGCAGCGCCTCATCTTCCACCCGGATCCGGGTACGTAGCAGCAGCGCGTTGGCCACCGAGAACACCCCGGCGGTGATCCAGGCTCCGCCGACCAGCGGCAGCGCGGCACCCTCCAACACAACCGCCACGTAGTTCGGGTGCGGCACAAGGCGATACGGGCCGCCGGTGATACGGGGCGCACCGGGGACGACCACCACCCGGGTGTTCCACTGCTTGCCGAGTGTGGTGATACACCACCAGCGCAGCACCTGCGCGACGATGACGACCCAGAACGCGGGCCAGATCCAGCGCTTGCGCACACGCGCCTCGGCCACCGCACCCACCAGCAGTCCGGTGTGCAGGGCGACCATCACCGGGTAGTGTCCGGCACCGAACTCCCGGCCGCCGTTGGCCAAGCTCCAGTTCAGGTTGCGCTTGGACACCACCAGTTCGGCCACCCGCTCCACGGCGACCAGCAGGATCAGCGCGAGAAAGCCGCGCATATCAGCGCCACCGCAGCAGCACGAGTTCGGAACAGAAACCGGGCCCCATCGCCATCAGCACACCGGGGCTGCCGGGGGCCGGTTTCTTACCGATGGTGTCGCGCAGCACGTGCAGCACCGACGACGAGGACATGTTGCCGACCTCGGCCAGCGACTGCCAGGTGAGATCGAGTGCGTCGGTGGGCAGCGACAGGGTGTCGATGATGGCCTCGATGACCTTGGGCCCGCCCGGATGGCTGACCCAGGTGCCGATATCGGGCACGGTGAGATCATGTGCGCCAAGGAATTCCGTGACATCGTCGCCCAGGTAGCGGCTGACGAAGGCGGGCACCTCGGCACTGAGCACGATCTCGAAACCTTTGGTGCCGATATCCCAGCCCATGGTTCCCAGCGAATCGGGGTACAGGTGGCTGCGCGAGTCCAGCACGTCCGGGCCGGTCGGGTTGAGCTGTTGGGCCCGCTCGGAGCCGACGGCGACCACGGCGGAGGCACCATCACCGAACAGCGCGCCGGCGACCACGGTCGGCATGGACGGATTGTGTTTGCTGCTCAGCGAACACAGCTCCACCGACACCAGCACGGCCACCTTGTCCGGGGCGCCGCGCAGGTAGTCGTGCAGCCGGGCGATGCCGGCCGCACCGGCCACACAGCCCAGCCCGAAGATCGGCACCCGGCGGACATCGGGGCGCAGCCCCACCACCCCGGCGATGCGGGCATCCAGCGAGGGCACCGCCGCGCCGGTCACGGTTGTGGTGATGATCAGGTCGACATCGGCGGGCGTCAAACCCGCCTCGGCGAGCGCGCCCTGCAGCGCCGCGGCGCCGAGTTCGGTGGCGTGTTCGATGAACAGGCTGTTGGTCACACCGAAATCGGTGAGGGTCGCGTACTCCTCGATCGGTCGGACAAAATACCTGCTGTCCACTCTGGCGCTCTTGTGGAGCTTGCGGACGGCATCCTCGAAACCCGCGTAACCGGGCAGCTTGAGGATCTCCTCGGTGATCTCGTCCTGGGTGTAGCGGTGCGGCGGCAGAACGCCATGCACCCCGGCGATGGTGCTGAAGTTGGGCATTTCCGCGAGATTAGTTGACATATCACCTACACGGGGTGCTACCCCATCCGGTTCAATGCTCCAAGCCGATCCGGGCATGCAGACGCGCCAACGGTTTGGGCGCCCACCAGTTCCACTTGCCCATCAACTGCATGAACGCAGGTACCAGGACCATCCGGACCAGCGTGGCATCCATCAGGACCGCCAGCGTGAGGCCCAGCCCGAACATCCGCATGAACGACACATTGGCCGCGATCAGGGCCGCGAACGAGATCGACATCACAAGGGCCGCAGCGGTTACCACTCGCCCGGTGCGGGCCAATCCGAGGGCGACGCTCTCACCCACGTCGGCCGAGGTCTGTCCCGAGGCCAGCCAGTATTCGCGGATGCGCGCGAGCAGAAACACCTCGTAGTCCATCGACAAGCCGAACGCGATACAGAACAGCAGGACCGGGATGTTGGCCACCAGCGTCCCGGTGGCCGTGGTGCCCAGCGCCCCCAGATGGCCCTCCTGGAAGATCCACACCATCGCCCCGAAAGTGGCAGTCAGCGACAAAATGTTGAGCACCAACGCCTTCAGCGGTAACACCACACTGCCGGTCAGCAGGAACAGCAGACAGAACGTGATCAGCGCGATCAGGCCCAGCACCAGTGGCAGCGTCGCCCCGATCGCCGCAACGCTGTCGCGGTCGGTCTGGGCCACCCCACCCAGCACCACCCGGTGGCCGTCGGGGCCGGCGATCTCGTGCAACCGGTCCAATTGGGCGTCGGAGGCATCGGAGAACAGCGGGGCCGCGCTGGCGACCCGCAGGAACATGCTGCCGTCGCGTTCCACCGGCGGCGAAACCCCGAGAACATCTGGTGCGTCCGCCAACTCGCGGGTGAAGCGGTCCAGCTCGGCCCGCGCCAGTCCGGCGGCATCGGGGATGACCACACTGACCTCAGTGGCTGAGTTGTTGGCGAAATCCTCCCGCAGGCGGTCGCCGACCTGATGGGCAGACGCCGACATCGGCAGCACCCGGTCGTCGGGGAAACCCCACTTCACCCCGGTGAACGGTAATCCGAGCAGAACCAGCAACACCACCACGGCGATGCCGATGGGCGCGGCGCGTCGCAGCACGAACTTGGTTGAGCGATACCAGAACTGCTGTTGTACCGGTTTGGGATCGCGGCGACGCTTACCGCGGACCCGGTCGCCGAGCAGTGCCAGCGCGGCAGGTGTGACAACCAGGGCGGCGACGGCCGCGAACACCACCGTCGCGACGCCTGCGTAGGCGAAGGATTTCAGGAAGTACATCGGGAACAGCACGAGCGTCGACATCGGCAACGCGACCGTCGTCGCCGAGAACACCACCGTGCGCCCCGCCGTCACCATCGTGCGCACCAGGGCGTCCGCGGGTTCGGTCCCCTCGGCCAGTTCGTCGCGGTACCGGCTGATCATCAGCAACGTGTAATCGATTGCCAGCGCCAGGCCCATCGCCATGCACAGGTTGAGCGCGAACACCGAGACGTCGGTGGCAAAGGTGATCAGCCGCAACACCGCCAGCGAACCCAGAATCGCCATCACGCCGACGGCCACCGGCACCGCCGCGGCCAGCAGTCCGCCGAACACCCACACCAGCACCAGGAAGCTCAGCGGGATCGCGATGGACTCCATGACCAGCAGATCCCGCTGGGATTGTTCGGTGATCTGCGTGTTGACCATCGCGATACCGCCGGCCTGCACCGTGACGTCGCCGCGGTCACGGACCAGCCGGTCGGTGAGTTCCTTGGCGTGCTCTTGTGCATGCTGCTCACCGCCGGTGATACCGGCGACGATCAGGCCGGCGGTACCGTCCTTGCTGACCAGCTCGGCAGCAGGTCGGGCGGGGGCGTCCCACGCCGAGGTCACCTCTGCGACATACTCGGATTCACGTAGCGCCGTGGCGATCTCGGTACCCACGTCGCGGCCGGCCGGCCCCAGCGCGCCGGCCGGATCGGAGACGAGGATCAGCAATTGCATATCGCCCTGGCCGAACTTCTGCATCAGCAACTCGGCGGCTTCCGACGATTCGGCGGCCGGGTCGCCAAAGCCGCCGGCGGCGAGTTCCCGGGTGACCGGCACCCCGAAAATTGCTGCAGCAACGGCGATCAGTGCCGAGATCACCAGGATCCGCTTGGGTGCCGCCATGGCGTAGCGGGCGAGGCGTTCGAGCACGCCGGGGTTGTTCACCCGAACATGGTGCCCGATGGCGGTGGTTAAGGGGTGTGCACCTCGACGTGTGCGCGGATCCTGCCCTGCCCGTCGAGCCAGCCCTTGGCTCCGGCGTAGTCGATCATGCCCGCCAACTGCTGTCGCCACTGCGGGTCATCGGTGCGGCCGGCGAGTGCGGTCAGGTCGTCAGGATCAACCCAGGAGTGCTCGTCGGTGACCAGCACGACCTTGAAGGAGGTGAAGTCCTCGGGTTCGACGACCTCGACGGCCGGCGGCACCACGGTGGTGTCGATGCGCAGATACATGAGCGTCCTATCGGTTGCGTTTGTCCCGCGGGGGGACGCCGTTGGGACCCTCGATGGACTGTGCGTAGGTGCCGATCGCGAACGCTATCGCCGGCCCGGTGATCGACAGCGCCCGATGATCGACATTGTCCATACCGTCGCGCGGGCCGCCGGCGTTCGGGTCGAAGGGCGCGCCGGCCCGGCCGCCCCACAGCCTGGCCTGCACCGGGGTCTTCTGCTGGTTCCCGCCGGTGGTCAGCCCGCCCACGGGTATCCCGGCGGTCAGGAACGGGCCGTAGTCGCCGGCCGAGTCCAGCGGCATGTCCGCCGGCCGCACCCCGTCCAAGTTGAGGTAGCCGGCCAGGGTGCGTTCGATCCCGGCCGAACCCTCGGGCACCGAATCGGCCGCGATGGCCGGGTTGGGTTGGCCGGACTGATCCCCGTCGAGGGTGAAGAAGCCCGGGTTCGGCGATCCGATCATGTTGGCGTCCAGGTAGGCTGCGATATCGTCGCGGCCGCCGGCGTCCAGGCCGGCCAGGTATTTGCCCGCGGCCCCCAGCCGTTGTGATCCCCAAAACGCGAACCGGACGGCGTTGTCGACCTCGGGTGCCGCGCCGAGGGCGTCGGCGATGGCCAGCAGTGCGGCCACCCCGCTGCCGTTGTCGTTGATACCGGGGCTGCGCGGCGCGCTGTCCAGATGTGCACCCGCCACCACGATATTGGCGGTGTCACCCGTCGAGGTCTGAGCGATCACGCTCTTGGAGCGGGCCACGCTCGCCTGGCCGTCCAGCACCAGTCGCACCGGGTCGTTGGTGCGTCGCAGCGCGGCATCGGTGGTGCGGTCGATCACGGCGACCGGCAGTGTCAGCTTCTGGTAGTAGCCGGGTTCGAACAGCCCCTTGGTCCCGCCGGCGCTCACCACCAGCAGCCCGACCGCACCCTTGGCCACCGCGGCGTTCTGTTTGGCCACCACCGAGCAGCCGGTGTCGTCGACGATGGCCAGCGCGCCGCGCACATTACCGTAATCCCCGGCGGCACAGCCCGCGGGTCGGCGGGGCCGCAGTGACAATCCGCTGACCCCGCCGCGCGGGGTCGAGGCCAGCGGGGAGGCCTGGGTGACCGGGAAGGCACGGCCGGCGACGGTCAGGGTCGGCTTGCCCGGGTCACCCATCTTCAGCCACTCGAATTCCGGCGTGCTGATCTCGAAGCCTCTGCTGCGCAGCGCTTCCGAGACATAGTCCACGGTGGCGTCGTAGCCGGGGGTGCCGACGGCACGGCTGCCGTCATTGTCCTCGGCGATGCCGCTGAACTGTTCGAGGTGGGCGAAGATGGCCTCGGCGGTGACCTTGTCGGCGAGATCGCGCGCCGGATCGGCGGGTGCGGGCTGCGGCGGGGTGCTGCACGACGCCAGCATCAGCGCGGTGATGACGGCGGCGAGCAGCCGTCTCATGAGCCGGTCAGCACGTGACGGGTGCGGTCCTCGCGCACCGGAACTCCGTTGCGGCCGCCGGTGTCCTGGGCGTACAGCGCGGTCGCATACGCGACGCCGCGGCCCTGGATCTCCATCGCGGTGGTGTCGATGTGCTCGAGGGTGTCGCCGGCCTTGTGGTAGTTGGGGTCGAACGGGGCGTCGGCCTGACCGCCCCACAGCTCGGCCTGCTCGGCGGTCATGTTCTCCTCGGCGCCGGAGAAGATTCCGCCGGAAGGGATTCCGGCCTTGGTGAAGGCATCGTAATCGGAGCGGCCGTTGAAGCTGGTGTCCTGCGCGGGTTTTCCGGCACCGTCGAGATAGGCGACCAGCATCCGTTCGATCCCGGCCGAGCCCTCCGGCACCCTCGGCACGCTGTTGTCTGCGGCCGGCGGTGTCGACTGGTTGCCGTCGTAGGTGAAGTAACCGGGGTTCGGGGAACCGATCATGTCGAAGTTCAGGTACAGCGCAATATCCTTGAGCCCGTCGGCATCCAGCGACGAGATGTAGCGGTCGGAGCCGACCAGGCCCACCTCCTCGGCACCCCAGAAACCGAACCGCACCGCGTTGCGCACATCGGGTGCGCTACCGAGTTGCAACGCGGTCTCCAGCACCCCGGCCACCCCGGAACCGTTGTCGTTGATACCGGGCCCCTCCGGCACGCTGTCCAGGTGCGCCCCGACCATCACGACGTTGTCGGTGTCGCCGGTGCTGGTCTGGGCGATGACGTTGTGGCTGCGTTCGGTGTTCACACCCGCCTTGAGGCGAATCTGCGCCTCGGCCGGGTTGGCCCGCAGCCGCGCACCTTCTTCCTTGGTGATGCCCAACACCGGGATCTTGACATCGGTGCCGCTGCCCAAGGTCCCACCGAACTCCTCGACGGGACGGTCGACGTTGTCGGCGACCAACAGCGCGACGGCACCCCGTTTGGCGGCGATGGCCTGTTTGTCGCTGAACTGGCAGGACCCCCGGTCGACCAGCACCACCGCGCCCTGCACCGGCAGACCCTGGTAATCGGCATCGGCACACCCCGGCGTCTCATCGACGGGGGCGGCGACCAGTGGCCCGCGCACCCCGTTATCCGGTGTGCCGATGGTGTAACTCATCGGCAGTGCCGCCACCCGGGTGCCTGCGACCTGGACGTCGGGCTCCTCGGCGAACGGGATGCGCACCTCGAACTCCGGGGTCTGCACCTCGAAACCCTTGTCACGCAGCGCATCAGCCACGTAGCCGACGCTGGCCTGGTAGCCCGGGGTGCCCAGGGCCCGGTTCCCGCCGTGTTGATCGGCGATCTCCTGCAACTTGGTCAGATGCGCCATCATGGCGTCAGTCTGCACCCGCTCGCTGATCTCGGTGGCGTAATCCGCCGCGGCGACGCCGCCCGACTCCGGCGGCGGCGCCGTCGGTCCGGCCTGGCTGTCACAGGCCGCGACGAGGGTGACCACGGCGAGCAGGGCCGCCGCGGTTCGGGATCTGCGCTGCATGCAACCCACGGTAGCTCAGGGGTCCCGGCGGTCGACCACGACGACGGCCGCGGTGAACACCGCGGCGGCGACGGTGGCGAAGTAGGCCGCCGATCCGGCCGGCCCCCACCACATCGAAAAGTTCTGCAACCAGCCGAAAATGGATGCCTCGGTGAAGGCACCGGCATTGACGAACGGCAGCAGCGGCCCCACCTTCTCGGCAATGTCCGGCGTCACCGACAACAGCGGTTCCACCACGAACGGCACGATCAGCAGCACCGCCACGGCAGCGGCGGTGTGCCGCAGCAGTGCGCCGAGGCCGACGGCCAGGACCGCGCCGAGCACGGCGTACAGCGTGACCGCCGCGACCGAACGCCAGCTGTCCGATCCCACCAGCAGGTTCGCCGCGGCGACCATGACGGCGGTGACGACACCGGAGAACAGCGCGCTGACAATGGCTTTCGCGGCCAGCACCGATACCCGGCGCGGGGTGGCCATGAAGGTGGTGCGGATCATGCCGGTGCGGTACTCGCCGGTCACCGTCAGCGCGGACAGCACCATCAGCACCGGTACCCCGAAGTTCGCGATGCCCAGCGCCGGGTCGGCGGTCTGGGTGGCCAGCCCCAGGCTGAGCACCGCCACGGTGAGCGCCAGCCACAGCGCCGAGCGGGTGGTCAGCAGTTTGATGCGTTCGGCGTCGATCGCGGCGATCATGAACCGTCCCCCGCCCGGTACTGCACGGCATCGTTGGTGAGGCCCAGATAGGCCTCCTCCAGTGAGGTCTGCCGGGCGGACAGTTCGTGCAGCACGATGCCGTGTGCAGCGGCCAGCTCCCCGATCGCTTCGGTGCTGCCCTCGACCAGCAGCGCGTCACCGTCGCGGCGGGCCTGCGGTAGCAGTCGGGCGAGTTCGTCCAGTTGCGGACTGCGGACCCGGACCTCGGAGTCCCGACGCAGGAACTCGGCCATCGACGACGCGGTGATCAGCCGGCCGCGGCCGATCACCACCAGCTCGTCGGCGGTGTTGGCCATCTCGGCGAGCAGGTGACTGGACACCAGCACGGTCCGCCCCTCGGCGGCCAGGTCGCGCATCAGCGTGCGGATCCACCGGATGCCCTCCGGGTCCAGCCCGTTGACCGGCTCGTCGAACAGCAGTACCGGCGGGTCGCCGAGCAGCGCGGCGGCGATACCGAGGCGCTGCATCATGCCCAGCGAGAACGACCCGGCCCGGCGGCCTGCGGCGTCGGAGAGGCCGACCTGTCCCAGCACCGCATCGACCCGGGCCTGCGCGATCCGGTTGGTGGCGGCGATCCAGCGCAGATGCGCCTGCGCGGTCCGGTTCGGGTGCACCTGGCGTGCGTCGAGCAGGGCGCCGACGGTGCGCAGCGGGTGCTTCAGCTCGCGGTAGCGCTTACCGGCGACGGTGACCGAGCCGGCGCTGGGCCGGTCCAGCCCGACGATCATCCGCATGGTGGTCGACTTGCCCGCACCGTTGGGCCCCAGGAAACCGGTCACCACACCGGGCCTGATGGTGCAGGTCAAACCGTCAACCGCACGGGTGCGGCCGTAGGACTTGGTGAGGTCGACCAGCTCGATCACAGTGCGGGGCTGGAGGCCTGCGCCCAGAATCGCTTCGGGATGCGCCCGGCGGCCCGCGCCAGATGGCCGGCGGTGACCGCCGATGCCATGGCCGCGGCCATGGTGGCCGGGTCGGCGGCGCGGGTCACCGCGGTCGCCAGCAGTACGGCGTCACAGCCGAGCTCCATGGCCAGGGCGGCGTCACTGGCCGTCCCGATGCCGGCGTCCAGGATCACCGGCACGTTCGCGGCGTCGACGATCATCTCGATGTGGTGCGGGTTGGAGATGCCCAGCCCGGTGCCGATCGGCGAACCCAACGGCATGACCGCGGCGCACCCGGTGTCCTCCAGCCGCTTGGCCAGCACCGGATCGTCGTTGGTGTAGGGCAGCACGACAAATCCGTCATCGACGAGTTGTTCTGCGGCTCTGACCAATTCGATGGCATCGGGCAGCAGCGTGCGTTCGTCGGCGATGACCTCGAGCTTCACCCAGTCGGTGCCCAGCGCCTCGCGCGCCAGCTGTGCGGTCAGCACCGCCTCGGCGGCGCCGCGGCAGCCTGCGGTGTTCGGCAGGGCCGCGATGCCGAGCCGGTTCAGCAGATCGAGCACGCCGGTCCCGGTTTCGGCGTCCACCCGACGCATCGCGACGGTGGTCAATTCGGTACCCGAGGCGATCAACGCCTCCTCCAGCACCGCCAGATTGGCCGCGCCGCCGGTACCCATGATCAGCCGGGACCCGAACTCGCGACCGGCGATGGTCAGGTTCGAGTCAGCCACCCTGCACCGCCGTCACGACCTCGACCCGCGCGCCATCGGTCAGCACGGTGTCCCAGGACGACCGCGGCAGGACCTCCCAGTCGACCGCCACGGCGATGCCCTTGTCGCCGAAGCCCAATTGCCGCACCAGTTCCTCGATCGTGGTGCCGTCGGGCACATCGGCGTCTTCGCCGTTGACCAGCACTATCATCTCGCTCCCGCGGTTAGTTCGGCGGCGATCCGCTCGGCGGTCCAGGGCGCCAGCAGAAAGCCGTTGCGTCCGTGGCCGGTGGCGACCAGGGTGCGCTCGTCGAGCCTACCGACGAGCGGCAGCCCGTCAGGTGTCATCGGACGCAATCCGGCGGCGCATTCGGCCAACTCGTATTCACCGAGCGCCGGCATCACGGTGCAGGCGTCGTCGAGCAGATCCCGGACACCGGTCACCACAACCGTGGTGTCGCGGCCGTGTTCATACTGGGTGGCGCCCACCACCACGCCGTCCGGTCGCGGCACCAGATAGACCTGCCTGCCGTGCACCCGGGCGCGAACCACTATCTGCGGCAACGGCATACAGCCCTTGCGCCAGCGTAGCCGCAGCACCTCACCCTTGACGGGGCGCACCGGCAGCCCCGGCCACAGTGTCGGCGCGTCGATACCGTTGGCGATCACCAGTACGTCGGCGTCGACCTCGGCGAGGTCGGTGACCGGTGGGGCCCACTGCACACCGGCGGCCGCGCAGGCCTGCTCCAACGCGCTGACCAGCGCCCGGTTGTCCACCGCCAGTTCGGTGTCGGCCGTGAACCCGTGCCGGATGCCTTGGGCCAGAAGAGGTTCCAGGTCACGCGCGGCGGTCGTCGCGGTGACGGGATGCCCCTGCCCCGACAGCCAGCCCGCGACGGTCCGCACATCGGCGACATCGGCCCGGTCCACGGCCACCACCAGCGATTTCCGTGCGGTCACGATGCCGTCGGGCAGCCCGGTCAGGAAGCCGGTGTGCCAGAGCTTCAGCGATTCCAGGCCGATCGCGAGTTGGGCCTCCTCACCGGGCCAACCCTCGCTGTGCGGGGCCAGCATGCCGCCGGCCACCCAGGACGCGCCGCGTTCGTCGGTCCGGTGCACCCGCACCGTCCACCCGTCGGCCGCGGCTCGACGCGCGACGGCCAGTCCGATGACGCCGCCGCCGATCACGGCCAGCATTCGATCACTCATTTCCTCTCCCTTCGCCGGCATGACCCGGATCAGGTTTGACGGTCAGGGCAGGTGCGCGCCCACTCTCAGTCCCCGGTCCCGGGACTCCCGTGTCTGCTGAAAGGATACCCGGGTGTCCCGACTCGATTCCGCCACGCTCTATCTGTGCACCGATGCCCGCACCGCACGCGGTGACCTCCCTGCCTTCGCGGATGCGGCGCTGGCCGGCGGGGTGGACATCATCCAGTTGCGGGACAAGGGCCTGGAAGCCCGCCAGGAACTCGAGGCGCTCGAGGTGCTGGCCGACGCCGCCCGGCGGCACGGTGCATTGCTGGCGGTCAACGACCGGGCCGATATCGCGCGCGCCGCGGGTTCCGACGTGTTGCACCTCGGGCAGGACGATCTGCCGCTCGACATCGCGCGGACGGTGACACCGGGTGTGTTGATCGGCCGGTCCACCCACGACGAGACGCAGGTCGAGGCGGCGGTCGCCGAAGATGTCGACTATTTCTGTGTGGGTCCGTGCTGGCCGACACCGACCAAGCCCGGCCGCCCGGCCCCGGGGCTGGAGCTGGTGCGGTATGCGGCGGCGCTGGCACCGGCCAAGCCGTGGTTCGCGATCGGCGGGATCGACATGGAACGACTGCCGGAGGTGCTCGATGCCGGGGCGCGGCGCATCGTGGTGGTGCGTGCCATCACCGAGGCCGAGGACCCCGAGGCCGCGGCCCGGGCACTCAAGGCCGCTATCCGAGCAGCAGCGGAAGATCGGCAGTGACGGCGCGTAGCCGGTCCCAGCTGGCGGCGAATCCGGGATGCAGCGGCAGCGCGGTCACCTCGGACTCGATGACCCAGCGCAGTTCCGCGCTTTCCCGGTTGGCGGTCGTCGACAGCTGTTCGGCGGCGTCGGCGATGACGGTCGTATAGCTCCAGCCGGGGACCTCATGGGTGACGACGCAGACACGCACCGTCAACTGGTCCTCGGTGAGCCCGGCCTCCTCGGCGGCTTCGCGGACCGCGGCCTGCTCAGGTGTCTCGTGCGAGTCGCGGGCCCCACCGGGCAATCCCCAGGTGCCGCCCTGATGACTCCACGGCGCTCGATGCTGCAGCAGCAGCGCGAAGCTACCGTTGGGTGCAGGTGCTCGCAGAAACAGGCCGGCGGCTCCGTGTCGGCCCCAGAAGTGGGCACCGCCGTCCGACAACACCCATCCGTCACCGTCACCCCGCACCGTTCCAGAATAGGGGCCCGCGAATTCCCACACGTCACTCCAATGTCTCTTAGACTTCTTAGAAACGCAGAGGAGGTTCGCGTCAGGTGACCGTGGAGTTGGCGCACCCCTCGACCGAACCGCTGGCATCACGTTCGCCGACCAACCCGGTGCATCCGCGGTGGTGGTTCATGTGGACCACCCCGGGCCGCATCCTGACCATCGGCGTCGTACTGTCCGCTCTGGTGATCGCCTGCGCGTTCGCGACGTCGACGACGATCAACGATCGCCAGGAGGCACTGACCACGGTGCTCGACCACAGCGAGCCGCTGGCCTTCGCGGCCGGGCAGCTGTACACCACGCTGTCGGTCGCCGATGCCGCCGCGGCCACCGCGTTCATCGCCGGGGCCGAACCCCAGGATGTCCGCGAGCGCTACGAGCAGGCGATCACCGACGCCTCGGTGGCGGTCACCCGGGCCTCGGCCGGTCTGACCACCGAGCCGATGATCGAACTGCTGGGCCGGGTGAATGCCGAGCTGGCCGTCTACACCGGATTGGTGGAGACCGCCCGCACCAACAACCGGGCGGGCAACCCGGTGGGCTCGTCGTATCTGTCCGAGGCCTCGGCGCTGATGCAGACCAAGATCCTGCCCGAGGCGCAACGGCTGTACGAGGCGACCTCGGCGCGGGTGGACACCGAGACGACGACGTCGACCCGGATCCCGGCGCCGGTGATCCTGGTGGTGTTGGCCACCATCCTGTTCGGGCTGTTCGCCAACCGGTGGTTGAGCAAGCGGACGCGGCGCCGGATCAACATGGGTTTTGTCGCCGGTGGCCTGGCGGTGCTGATTATGGTGGTCTGGGTGGGCACTGCACTGGTCATCTCCACCGCGGACAGCCGCAGCGCGAAAAACACTGCGGCGCAGTCGCTGAAGACCGTGACGACCATGCAGATCACCGCGCAGCAGGCGCGCGCTGACGAGACACTGGCGCTGGTGCGGCGCGGGGACGAGGACGTCCGCAAGCAGTCCTACTATCAGCGCATCGACACCATCTCTCAGCAGCTGACGGCGTATCTGGGTGCCGACAACGACATCGACAAGGGCGATCTGGCCGGCGCCGACGATCTGCTGCGCAAGTGGCGGGCCTCCAACGACCGGATCAACGCCTATATCTCGGTCGGCGACTATCAGGCGGCAACCCAGGTGGCGCTGGGCACCGGGGAGGACGATTCCACCCCGGCGTTCGGGACGCTGGACGCGGCGCTGTCCCAGGCGATCGAGGAGAGCCGCAGCCAGCTGCGCACCGACATCGTCAACGCGCGCCGGGTGCTGTCGGGAACCACGGTCGGCGCCGCCGCGCTGTCGGTCATCGCGGCCATCGCGGTGATGTTGGGGCTGTGGCCGAGGCTGAGCGAGTACCGCTGATGAGCAGAATCCTCGGTCTCGTCGTCACCGCGCTGCTGTTGGCGGGGTGCCAGCAGAGCACGCCGCCCGACCCGATCCCCGAGGTGACGCTGGCGCCGCCCACACCCGCGGGTATGGAGGAGGCCCCGCCGGAGCCCACCCCGGAGCTGCCGAACAACGACGACTGCGACCGCACCGCCAGCCTGCGGCCGTTCCCCAACCCGGCCGACGCCGACGCGGCCGTGGAGAACATCCGTAACCGCGGCCGGCTGATCGTCGGACTCGACATCGGCAGCAACCTGTTCTCCTTCCGGGATCCGATCACCGGGGAGATCACCGGGTTCGATGTCGACGTCGCCGGTGAGGTGGCCCGCGATATCTTCGGCACCCCGTCACAGGTCGAATACCGCATCCTGTCCTCGGCCGACCGCATCGAGGCGATGGAGAACAATCAGGTCGACATCGTGGTGAAGACGATGAGCATCACCTGCGAGCGCAAGGAGCGGGTCGCGTTCTCCACCGAGTACTTGTCGGCCAACCAGCGCATACTGGCCGCCCGCGATTCGCAGATCCGCCAGGCGTCGGACCTGTCCGGCAAGCGGGTCTGCGCGGTGAAGGGCACCACCTCACGCAAGCGCGTGCAGCAGATCCAGCCACCGGTGAATCTGGTGGACGTGGTCACCTGGGCGGACTGTCTGGTGGCCCTGCAGCAGCGGCAGGTCGACGCCGTCAGCACCGACGACTCGATCCTGGCCGGGCTGGTCAGTCAGGACCCGTACCTACACATCGTGGGTCCGTCGATGAATCAGGAGCCCTACGGTATCGGGATCAACAAGGACAACCCGGATCTGGTCCGGTTCGTCAACGGCACCCTGGACCGGATCCGCCGGGACGGCACATGGAACACGTTGTACCGCAAATGGTTGACGGTCCTCGGGCCGACGCCGGCGCCGCCGGTGGCGAGGTACTACAACTGATGAGCGAAGATCCCGGCACCCAGCCGGCCGGCCTGGCCGAGTTGGAGGACCTCGACGACGAGTCCGTGGCGACCATCCGGCCGATGGCCACCCAGGCGGTGTACCGGCCCGATTTCGACGACACCGACCGGACCACGACGGCGTCGACGGAACCGTCGGTCACCACGCTGGGCGTGCTGACGCGGCCGCGCTCTCGCGTCCGCAGACTGGGCGGTGGGCTGGTCGAGGTGCCGCGGGTGTACGAGAAGGACCCGCTGACGGCGCTGATGACCAACCCCGTGGTCGCCGAGTCCAAACGGTTCTGCTGGAACTGCGGCAAGCGGGTGGGCCGCGCCACCAGAGAAAAGCCAGACGGACCGGCCCGCACGGGGCTTCTGGAGGGCAACTGCCCGCACTGCGGCAGCCCGTATTCCTTTGTGCCGCAGCTGTCCCCCGGCGATATGGTGATCGGCCAGTACCAGATCAAGGGGTGTATCGCGCACGGTGGACTGGGCTGGGTCTACCTGGCCTTCGACACCAACGTCAACGAACGCCCGGTGGTGCTCAAGGGTCTGGTGCACTCCGGGGACGCCGAGGCCCAGGCCACCGCGATGGCCGAGCGGCAGTTCCTCGCCGAGGTGACCCACCCGGCCATCGTGAAGATCTTCAACTTCGTCGAGCACGACGACAAGCACGGTGAGCCGGTCGGCTACATCGTGATGGAGTATGTCGGCGGCAGCTCGCTGAAGCAGGCCAAGGGTGTCAAACTGCCTGTCTCGCAGGCGATCGCCTACATGATGGAGATCCTGCCCGCGCTCGGTTATCTGCATTCGCTCGGTCTGGTCTACAACGACCTCAAGCCGGAGAACATCATGGTCACCGAGGAGCAGCTCAAGCTGATCGACCTCGGTGCGGTATCGCGGATCAACTCGTTCGGATACCTCTACGGCACCCCGGGCTACCAGGCGCCGGAGATCGTCCGGACCGGCCCGACGGTGCAGACCGACATCTACACGGTGGGCCGCACGCTGGCCGCGCTGACCCTGAACCTGCGCACCCGCAAGGGCCGGTATGTCGACGGGCTGCCCGACGACGACCCGGTGCTGGCCAAATACGATTCATATGCCCGGTTGCTGCGCCGCGCCATCGACCCGGATCCGCACCGCCGGTTCGCCAGCGCCGAGGAGATGTCCAGTCAGCTGCTGGGTGTGTTGCGCGAGGTGGTCGCCCAGGACACCGGGGTGGCCCGGTCGGGTCTGTCCACCGTGTTCAGCCCACCGCGGTCGACGTTCGGGGTCGACCTGCTGGTCGCGCATACCGATGTGTACCTGGACGGGCAGGTGCACTCGGAGAAGCTGACCGCGCCGGAAATCGTGAAGGCCCTGCAGGTTCCGCTGGTGGACCCCGCCGATGTCGGTGCGCCGATCCTGTCGGCGACGGTGCTCAGCCAACCGGTGCAGACGCTGGATTCGTTGCGGGCTGCGCGGCACGGCACCTTGGATTCCGAGGGTGTCGACCTGTCGGATTCGGTGGAGCTGCCATTGATGGAGGCCCGGGCGCTGCTGGACCTCGGCGATGTCGCCAAGGCCACCCGCAAGCTCGACGATCTCGCCGAGCGGGTCGGCTGGCGCTGGCGGCTGGCCTGGTTCCGCGGGGTCGCCGCGCTGCTGACCGCCGACTATGACACGGCCACAAAGTATTTCACCGAGGTGCTGGACACCCTGCCCGGGGAGCTGGCACCCAAGCTGGCGCTGGCCGCCACCGCCGAGCTGGCCGGTACCTCCGATGAGCGCCGGTTCTATCAGACGGTGTGGCGCACCGACAATGGGGTGATCTCGGCGGGTTTCGGGCTGGCCCGCGCGCAGTCCGCGGCCGGCGAGCGTGATGACGCGGTGCGCACACTGGACCAGGTGCCGCCCACCTCACGGCATTTCACCACCGCCCGGCTGACCAGTTCGGTGACGCTGCTGTCCGGGCGCTCCATCAACGAGGTGTCCGAACAGCAGATCCGCAGTGCCGCACGCCGCGTCGAGGCGCTGCCGGACAGTGAACCGCGGGTGCTGCAGATCCGGGCGCTGGTGCTGGGCACCGCGATGGACTGGCTGGCCGACAACACCGCCAGCACCAACCACATCCTGGGTTTCCCGTTCACCCAGCACGGACTGCAACTCGGTGTGGAGGCCTCACTGCGCGGGTTGGCGCGGGTGGCCCCGACCCAGGAACATCGTTATGCCCTGGTCGATCTGGCCAACAGCGTGCGGCCGATGAGCACCTTCTAGATGGACACCTTCAAGTCCTACCTGAAGATCCAGGGCCAGATGTTCGTCTACGGCGTTGTCGGCCCGATCTTCCTGCTGCTCTATTTCGCGATCAGCCCCAATGACGATGTGAAGTGGATGTACTGGTCGGGCCTGTTGATCACCGCGGCCGATGTGCTGATCGCGCTGGGGATCACCGAGCGTCGAGTACAGCACAACAGGACCGCGCGATAGCCAACTCTTCGTTGGTCGGGATCACCAGCACAGCCACCGGCGACCCGTCGGTCGAGATGCGGCGCGGAGCTCGGGATGTGGCGGTGTTGCGGTCTTCGTCCAGCTCGATGCCCAGCGCCGCCAGCCCGGTGAGCGCGTCGCGGCGCACCGCCGCGTCATTCTCCCCCACTCCGGCGGTGAAGGTGATGGTGTCCGCGCCGCCCAGCACCGCGAGGTAGGCGCCGACATACTTGCGCAGCCGGTGGATGTAGACCTCATAGGCCAGTTGCGCCGCCTCGTCACCGGAGTCGATTTTCTTGTGCAGCTCCCTGAAGTCGATCTCCCCGCCGAGTCCGAACACCCCCGAACGCCGGTTGAGCATGTTCTCGATATCCTCCACCGACATCCCGGCGGTGCGCCACAGGTACATGATGATGCCCGGATCGATGTCCCCGGCCCGGGTACCCATCACCAGACCCTCCATCGGGGTCAGTCCCATCGAGGTGTCCACCGCACGGCCGTCACGGATGGCCGAGGCAGAGGCGCCGTTGCCCAGATGCAGCACAATCTGTTTCAGCTCGCCGTACGGCCGGTCCAGGAACAGCGCCGCCTGTTCGCTGACGTACCGGTGCGAGGTGCCGTGAAATCCGTAGCGCCGGATGTGCCACTGCTCGGCGATACCGCGGTCGATCGCGTACTCGGCGGCCGCCGCGGGCAGGTCGTGGAAGAACGCGGTGTCGAACACCGCGATATGCGGCAGATCCGGAAGCGCCTTGCGGGCCTCGGTGATCCCGAGCAGCGCCGGCGGATTGTGCAGCGGGGCCAGCGGGGCCAGCTCTTCGATGGTCTTGATGGTCCGCTCATCGATCAGGGTGGGCTCGTAGAGCTTGTTGCCACCGTGCACCACCCGGTGCCCGACGGCCACCAGCCCGTCCAGGCTCGGCAGCGCGGCGAACACCTCTGCCAGCGCCTTGCTGTAGTCGGTCACCCGCTCGACGATGCCGTCGGCCACCGATCTACCCGAATCCGGTGCCAGCAGTTCGTACTTCACCGATGACGAGCCGCTGTTGAGCACGAGTACCGAACGAGTGGTCATCGCCGTGCCGCCTGGATCGCGGTGATGGCCACGGTGTTGACGATATCCTCCACCAACGCGCCTCGGGACAGATCGTTGACCGGCTTGTTCAGCCCCTGCAGCACCGGGCCGATCGCGATGGCGCCGGCACTGCGCTGCACCGCCTTGTAGGTGTTGTTACCGGTGTTGAGGTCCGGGAAGATCAGCACCGTGGCTCGGCCGGCCACCGCCGAGTCGGGCATCTTGGTCGCCGCCGTCGACGGATCCACCGCCGCGTCGTACTGGATGGGCCCCTCCACCAGTAGTTCGGGTTCCCGTTCCCGCACGAGTTCGGTTGCCGCACGCACCTTGTCGACGTCGGCACCGGTGCCCGAGGTGCCCGTCGAGTAGGACAGCATGGCCACCCGGGGATCGATGCCGAACTGGGCGGCGGTGCGCGCCGAGGAGATGGCGATATCGGCCAGCTGTTCCGAGGTCGGGTCCGGCACTATGGCGCAGTCGCCGTAGGCCAGCACCCGATCCTCCAGGCACATCAGGAAGATGCTGGACACCGTGGAAACCCCTGGCGCCGTCCGTATTATCTCGAAGGACGGCCGCACCGTGTGCGCGGTGGTGTGTCGGGCACCGGACACCATGCCGTCGACCATGTCATTGTGCACCAGCATGGTGCCGAAATAGGAGACGTCGTGGATGGTCTCGCGGGCCTGATCGACGGTGACACCCTTGTGCTTACGCAACTCGGCGTACTGCTCGGCGAACAGATCGCACAGCTCACTGGTCTGCGGATTCAGCACGATCGCCGCCGACAGGTCGACACCGAGTTCGGCGGCACGGGCCCGCACCGCCGGTTCGTCACCGAGGATGGTCAGTTCGGCCACCCGGTGCGCCAACAACCGGCCGGCCGCGCGCAGGATCCGGTCGTCGTCGCCCTCCGGCAGCACGATGCGCTGCGCATCGGCGCGGGCCTGATCGATCAGCTGGTAGGTGAACATCTGCGGGGTGACCACGCTGGGGATCGGAATCGACAGCCGGGCAATCAGATCGGCGGTGTCCACATGCTCTTCCATCAGCGCCAGCGCGGTGTCGATCTTGCGCGGGGTGTCAACGGTGACCCGGCCGCGGGTGTAGGCCACCGCCCGCGCCGTGTCATATGTACCCAGGTCGGTGCTGATGATCGGCAGCCGGGACCCCAGTCCCGCCACCAGCCTGGCGATCTCGGGATGCAAAGGCAGACCACCGTTGAGGATCACACAGGCCAGCGACGGGAAGCCTTCGGCCACATGCGCTCCCATCACGGCCATCACCACATCGGAGCGATCACCGGGGGTGATGACGGCCATCCCCTCACGCAGCCGTTCCAGCACATGTTCGGCGGTCATGCCGGCCACCAGGACCTTCAGCGCCTCACGGCCCAACAACTCGTCGTCACCGCCGGTCAACACACCACCCACCGCCTCACGCAACTCGGCCACCGACGGGGCGACCAGCAGCGGTTCCTCCGGCAGCACATAGCCGTGCGGGCCGAGCGCCTTCAGCGCCTCGGCGACGGCGGCCAATTGGGTCGGATCGCAGCGGTTGGCGACCACGGCGGCGGTGTGTGCGTGCTGGGCGGCCAGTTCGGCCAGGCACAGTTCGACCACCTGGGCGACCTCGGCCGGGGTGCGGTCCTGTCCCTTGACCGCAAGTACCACGGGCGCACCCAGATTCACCGCGATCCGGGCGTTCACGCTCAGTTCACTCGGCGTTGCGACATCGGTGTAGTCGCTGCCGACGATGACCACCGCGTCGGCACGTTCGGCGACGGCGTGGAAGCGTTCCACGATCTCGGCGATGGCCGCCTCGGGATCCTCGTGCAGCTGCTGGTAGCCGACGCCGACACATTCCTCGTAGCTCAGGCCTGCGGTGGTGTGGGCCAGCAGGAGCTCCAGGATGTAGTCACGATCGCCCTGGCGGGTGATGGGCCGGAACACCGCCACCCTGGCCACGGTGGCGGCCAGCCGGTGCAGAATGCCCAGCGCGATGGTCGATTTTCCGGTGTCGCCCTCGGGCGAGGCGATGTAGATGGCCGAAGCTGCGGGCGCGGTCACTCCGCCAAGCTTGCCAGCACCCCGGTGAGTTCGGCAATGAACCAGTCGACGTCGGACAGTGAGAACACCATCGGCGGCCGGATCTTGAGAACGTTCCCGCCGGCACCACACACCGAGATCAGCACCCGACGCTCCCGCATACCGTTGACCACCCGGCGGGCGGTCTCCCGGTCAGGTAGGTCGACACCCAGGTAGAGGCCCGTCCCGCGGACATCACCTACGCGCGGATCGTCGAGCGCAACGATCGCCGAGCGCAGTGCCGCGCCCACAGTGGCGGCGTTGGCGATCAACTGTTCGCCCTCGATGACGTCGAGCACCGCGGCCGCGGCGGCCATCGATACCGGGTTGCCACCGAAGGTGTTGAAGTAGGGCACCCCCTCGGCGAAGGCGGCCAACACATCACCGCGGGCGGCCATGGCGGCCACCGGCATGCCGTTGGCCATCGGTTTGCCCATGGTGACCAGATCGGGGACCACCCCGTGCCGGCCGAAACCCCACATCCCGGCGCCGGTGCGTCCGAAGCCGGGCTGCACCTCGTCGGCGATCAGCACCCCGCCGGCGGCCCGGACGAGTTCGGTGGCCGGCGCGAGCACCGTCGGGTCGGGGTAGATGCCGTCGGAGGAGAAGATTGTGTCCACGATCAGCGCACTGACACCGTGGCCGGCGGCCTGCAGGTCGGCGATCGCCGCACCCACATCCGCGAGGTCCGGGGCCACGGTGCGGACATGCTCACCCAGGGCCGTCAGCCCGCCGATGGACGGTGAAATCGCCGTCACCGCTTCGGTATTGCCGTGGTAGGCCTCGGCGGTGACGATGACGCCACGGGCGCCGGTGTGCATGGCCGCCACACGCAGTGCGAGGTCGTTGACCTCGGAGCCGGTGCAGGCGTACATCACCTGATCGACCTGCTCCGGCATACTCGCCAGCAGCCGCTGTGAATAGTCGACGATACCTTCGTGCAGATACCTGGTGTGGGTGTTGAGCGCACCCAACTGCCTTGTCACCGCGTCGATCACGTGTGGGTGACAGTGCCCCACGCTGGCGACGTTGTTATAGGCGTCCAGGTAGCACTGCCCGTCGGCATCGTAGAGCCGGGTGCCCTCGCCGCGGACCAGGTGCACCGGCTTGTCGTAGAACAGCCGGTACGCCGGACCAAGCACGCGGGTCCTGGCAGCCATCAGGGGGTCGTCGACCTGACCGCCCCGATAGCTGTTGGAGTCCATGATGTTGGAGAAGGCCACCGCGCCCATCCTTTTTTGGTCTGGTCTGCCCATTGTCACCGACGCCGAATCATTGGTCAAATTGCACGAACCCGTGTTTCGTGCCGGTTAATGTCCGCTATTTGGTCTGCTCTGTGCGCCTATGTGCCGCACAATGGGTGCATGACCGGACTGCCGACCGACCACGTGCTGTTCGCCCGGGCGGCGTTACCCGCCTATGGCCGTGATCCGGATTCGGAGTTGCGCCTGCTCAGCCTGTCCGAGAACGCCACCTACCTGGCCGGCGGGACCGATCCGTTTGTGGTGCGGGTCCACCGCCCCGGCTACCACAGCGTGGCGGCCATCGAATCCGAGCTGGCCTGGATGTCGGCGCTGCGTCGCCAGACATCGGTGCGGACACCGGAATTGGTGCCTGCCCGGTCCGGTGAGCAGGTGGTGGCCGCTGCCGTCGACGACCGCACCCTGTACGTGGATGCCGTCAGCTTCATCCCCGGATGTACCGCCGAGGAGGCACCCCCGGAATCGGTCGGGTTCACCGCACTGGGCGAACTGACGGCCGCCATGCACGACCACGCCATGGCCTGGGGCCGCCCCGACGGGTTCACCCGGTTCCGCTGGGATCTGGAGACCATGGTCGGGCCGCACGGCCGCTGGGGGAACTGGCGGGCCGCCCCCGGACTGGGCCGGGCCGACCACACGCTCATCGAGCGGGCCCTGGCCGTCATCACCGAGCGGATCACCGAATTCGGCACCGCACCAGACCGATTCGGTCTGGTGCATGCCGACCTGCGGCTGGCCAATCTGATGATCGATACCGGCGGGATCACCGTCATCGACTTCGACGATTGCGGCTGGTCCTGGCATCTGGCCGATCTCGGCGCGGCACTGTCGTTCATCGAGGACACCCCGGAGGCCCAAGAGCGGGTGGCCCAGTGGTTGGCGGGTTACCGGGCCGTCCGGCCGCTGCCCGACGATCATCTGGACATGGTCGCAACCTTCGTGATGATGCGGCGGCTGCAACTCACCGCCTGGATCGCCTCACATTCCGATGCCGATGCCGCCATCGCCATCGGTCCCGAGTTCGTAAGCGGCACAGTGCAACTGGCGCATCGCTACCTCACCGACCAGAGCTGGATGAGATAAGGAGAGACATGTTCGACCTGTTGGGGCGTTCGGTTGTGGTGACCGGCGGCAGCAAGGGTATCGGGCTGGGCATCGCGAAGGTGTTCGCCCGCGCCGGAGCGAATGTCGCGGTCGCGGCCCGCAATGTGACGGATCTGTCCGCGCTGGACGGTCTGGGCGCGGGCCGGGTGATCGGGGTGACCACCGATGTCAGCGACCGGCAGTCCTGTGTGGACATGGCTGCCACCGTGGCCGAGGCGTTCGGCAGAATCGACGTGGTGTGCGCCAACGCCGGGATCTTCCCGGAGGCGCCGCTGGCGACCATGACGACCGCCGAACTCGACCAGACCCTCGACGTCAACGTCAAGGGCACCTTTTACACGGTGCAGGCCTGCCTGGACGCGCTGAAGTCCGCCGATCACGGCCGGGTGATCCTCACCTCGTCGATCACCGGTCCGATCACCGGATATCCGGGCTGGACGCACTACGGCGCGTCGAAAGCCGCCCAGCTGGGCTTCATGCGAACGGCGGCAATCGAATTGGCACCGCACGGCATCACCGTCAACGCGATCCTGCCGGGCAACATCCTCACCGAAGGCCTGGCCGAGATGGGCGATGACTACATCGACGGGATGACCAAGGTGATCCCGGCCGGTGCGCTCGGCACCCCGGAGGACATCGGTCATCTCGCCGCGTTCCTGGCCACCCGCGAGGCGGGCTACATCACCGGGCAGTCCATCGCCGTGGACGGTGGTCAGGTGCTGCCGGAGTCACCCGACGCCGTCCGCCCCTGACCTGATGGAGGAGTCCGCGGGCGGACCGGTCGCCGAGGATGTGCGCCGACGCATCCTGGCGATGCTGGCCGGCGGTGCGCTGCGACCCGGTTCCCGGTTGGGGACCGAACGGGACATGGCCGAGACTTTCTCGGTGTCGCGGTCCACTCTGCGTAGCGCACTGTTGCCGTTGAGCGAGGCCGGGGTGCTGGAGCGGCGTACCGGACGCGCCGGCGGTACCTTCGTCCGGGCAGATATGGTGCAGCGCAACGCCGCCGAGCAGATCGGCCTGCCGGCCCGGCTGCACAGCACCGGACATACCAGTGCCACCACGGTGCTGGCCGCCGAACGCCGGGCGGCCTCCGACGTCGAGGCCGACGCGCTGGAGATCCCGTCCGACACCGAGATCTTCGCGATCCGCCGGTTGCGGTTCGCCGACGGGGTACCGCTGTCGGTGGACCTGTCCTGCTTCGTCGTCGCGCACGCACCGGACCTGCTGGAGCAACCGCTGGACCAGTCCATCTACGAGCTGTTCCGGCAGCGCTACAGGCTGGAACCGGCCGCCACCACCGAGACCATCGAGGTGGTCAGCGCCAACCCGCGCGAGGCGGACTGGTTGCACATCGCCGACCGCAAACCACTGCTGGCAATCACCCGGGTGACTCGCGATCACCGCGCGCGCCCGTTCGAGTACGCCTACGACCTGTTCCGGGCGGACCGGGTGCGGCTGACTGCGACCAGTGCCGGCGTCAGCCCAGTTTGCGCAAGCGTGGTTCCAGATCCCGCGCGAACAGCTCCAGGAAGCGACGCTGGTCATGCCCGGGAGCGTGGAAAACCAGGTGGTTGAGCCCCCAGTCGACGTAATCCTTGACCTTGGCCACGGCCTCGTCGGGATCTGAGGCGACGATCCACCGCTTGGCCACCTGCTCGATGGGCAGCGCGTCGGCGGCCTTCTCCATCTCGATCGGATCATCGATGGAGTGCTTCTGCTCGGCGGTCAGCGACAGCGGCGCCCAGAACCGGGTGTTCTCCAGCGCCGCCTCCGGATCGGTGTCATAGGAGATCTTGATCTCGATCATCCGGTCGACGTCATCGGGATTCTTGTCGGCGGCCTCGGCCCCCTCGCGCATCGCCGGGATCAGCTTGTCCTTGTAGAGCTCCTCGCCCTTGCCGGAGGTGCAGATGAACCCGTCCCCGGCCCGGCCGGCGTACTTGGCCACCTGCGGCCCGCCGGCGGCGATGTAGATCGGGATCCCGCCCTCGGGCACGTCGTAGATCGAGGCGCCCTTGGTCTTGTAGTACTCGCCGTCGAAGTCCACCCGGTCACCCAGCCACAGCTCACGCATCAGCCGCACCGACTCGCGCAGCCGGGCGTAGCGCTCCTTGAACTCGGGCCATTCACCCTCGTAGCCGGTGGCGATCTCGTTGAGCGCCTCACCTGTGCCGACCCCGAGGAAGATCCGGTTCGGGTACAGACACCCCATGGTGGCGAACGCCTGCGCGATGACGGCCGGGTTGTAGCGGAAGGTCGGGGTCAGCACCGAGGTGCCCAGCTGCAGCCGCTTGGTGCGCTCGCCGACCGCGGTCATCCAGGCCAGCGACCACGGGGCATGCCCGCCCTCATGCCGCCACGGCTGGAAGTGATCGGAAACGGTGGCGCTGTCCATGCCGTGTTCCTCGGCGGCGACACCCAGTTCGACGAGTTCACGCGGCGCGAACTGCTCCGCCGACGCCTTGTAGCCCAGTTTCAGTTCAGCCATACCTATGTTTCTACACTCGCCCTATGGCACCGGTTCTGACGGCCGTCACCGAGCACGTCCACTTCGCCCAGACCGACCTGGTGAACTGGACGCTGGTCACCGACGATTCCGGGGTACTGCTGATCGACTCGGGCTATCCGGGACACCGCGGCGAGGTCGTCGATTCGGTGCGTCAACTGGGCTTCGGTCCCGAGGATGTGCGGGCGATCCTGCTGACCCATGCGCATGTGGATCACCTGGGTTCGGCGATCTGGTTCGCGAAAACCCATGGCACGCCGGTGTATACGCATGCCGCCGAGGTCGGGCATGCCCAGCGGCAGTATCTGGAGCAGGTCGCCCCGATCGATGTGCTGGCCCGGGCCTGGAATCCGCGTTATCTCGCGTGGACGCTGGCGCTGGTGCGCAAGGGCGGGCTGAGCCATGAGGGCATCCCCACCACACAGGCCCTCGACGAAGCCGTCGCGGCCACCCTGCCCGGCACACCGGTCGCGGTGCCGTCCCCGGGGCACACCGGCGGGCACTGTTCGTATCTGGTCGACGGTGTGCTCGTCGCCGGTGACGCGTTGGTGACCGGGCACCCGTTGAGCACCCGGCGCGGCCCGCAGCTGTTGCCGACGATCTTCAACCACGATCAGGACGGGTGCCTGCGCAGCCTGGCCGCGCTGGGCCTGCTGGACACCGAGGTGCTGTTACCCGGACACGGACCGGTGTGGCACGGCTCGATACGTGAGGCGGCCGAGCGCGCTAGCCGATGAGGTCATAACCGAACAGGAACACCGCCGTGACCACCAGTCCGCAGGCCACGGCGATGGTCGGCATCAGGACCTTCTCGTCGAGTTCGGCGTCATCGGCGATACCGCGCCTGCGGGCGAGCAATGCACGTAGACCGACACCGAGCAGCACCACGATCACGGCGCCGACCAGGATCAGTACGCCGACGAGGGGCAGGGGCACGGGACCAGTTTACGAAATCATCCTGCCCACACCTTGGCGATCAGCTCGTGTGAGCGCAGCCGGTCGCCGTGGTTGTGCGCCACCGAGGTGATGACGAGTTCGTCGGCACCGGTGACCCGGGCCAGCGCGGCCAGCCGCTGTGCCACCTCGTCCGGGTCGCCGACGAACTGGGTCTCGGTGCGGTCGGCGACCAGCGCCCGCTGCTCATCGGTGAGTGGGGCGACGGTGTCCGGGTCCGGATAGGGCACCGCACCGCCGCCGGCCCGGATGGAATGCACCCAGTGGCCGTAGCTGCTCGCCAGATGGCGCGCGGTGGCCGAATCTTCGGCTGCCAGCACATCGGCGGACACCACGACATACGGCTCGGGCAGTGCATCGGACGGGCGAAATGCGTTGCGGTAGGCCTCGATCGCCTCCAGCGCAGTGGCCGGGGCAATGTGGTAGGCGGCCACGAACGGTAGTCCATGCACGCCGGCCACCTGCGCGCTCTGGCTGCGACTGCTACCGAAAACCCAGGGCCGCAACGCGGTTCCCTCACCGGGAGTGGCGTGCGCATGGTGGCCCTCGACCTGGAAACTACCGTCGAGCAGCGCGAGGATATCGGCCACCTGATCACCGAAGTCGGGGGCCACGGCCTCGGGCTGCTGCAGCGTGCCCATGGTGGCCTTCAGCCGTGGATTACGCAGTAGCGCCGCGATATCGAACGGTGCGGGGATCAGCACACCGTCGATCTCATGGCGGACGCGAGCAGGTTTGGGTTCGCGGGGCTTCTCCTTGTCCGCCTCGGTGCGGCGCTGTCCGGAGCGGCCCACCCCGAGATCGATACGGCCGGGATGGAAAGCGTCCAGCGTCGCGAAGCTTTCGACGACGGCGATCGCGGTGGTATGGCCCAACTGAACCGCGGCGGCGCCGACGTGGATGGTCTCGGTGGCCGCGGCGATCTGACCGATCAGCACCGCCGGTGACGCGCTGGCGACCGCGACATAGTGGTGTTCGGCGACCCAGTACCGGCGATACCCCCACCGCTCGGCGTGCTGGGCCAGGTCCACGGTGTTGCGCAGCGCAGTCGCGGCATCGCTGCCCGCGGTGACCGGTGCCAGGTCCAGGATGGAGAGCGGGATCGTCATGTCAACGCCTTCTCGAATGCGATGGGGTAGATGTCGCCTTCGGCAGGCAGCGGCTCGGCAAGTCGGGTGTAACCCGCCGATTCGTAGAGTTTCTCGGCCTCGGGCTGGCGGTCTCCGGTGGTCAGATAGACCCGGCGGTATCCGCGATCGGCGGCCAGTGCCTCCAGTTCGACCAGCAGCACCTTGGCGTAGCCGCGCTGGCGATGCCCGCTGGCGGTCCAGATGCGTTTCAGTTCGGCGGTGTCGGCGTCGAACCGTTGGAACGCGCCACCGGTGACGGGCACGCCGTCGAGCAGCCCGATCAGCAGCGCACCGTCGGGAGCGGCGAACTCGGCGGCCGGGTGACCGCGCAGCCAGCGCGCGACACCGGCCTCGGTGCCGCCATATCGGGTGGAGTACTCGACGGCGAGTTCGGCCAGCAGCGGTTCGGCCCGCGGATCGTCCTGACCCACGGCGACGAAGCGCACAGTCTCCACAGTTGCTCCTGCCATCACCTGAATGTCCAACGTGTCGCGGCCCGGCGCATTCCGGACCGCACCATCTGCTCAGCCTGATCGTAAGTAACACCAGGCCGGCCCCTCTTCCGCGAAAAACTTGACACGTGTAAAGTTCGCCGCCATGGACAACATCAGGGGCAAGACCATCGCGATCACCGGCGCCGCTCGGGGTATCGGTTATGCCACCGCCAAGGCCCTGCTCGCCCGCGGCGCCCGCGTCGTCATCGGCGACCGTGACGTGGCCCTGCAGGAGTCGGCGGTCGTCGAACTGACCAAGCTCGGCCAGGTATCCGGCTACCCACTCGACGTCACCGACCGCCAGTCCTTCGAGACGTTCCTGGACAAGGCGCGCACCGACGCGGGAGCTGGGTCGGCTGGGCATATCGACGTCCTGATCAACAATGCCGGCGTCATGCCCGTGGGCCCCTTCCTGGAAGAGACCGAGCAGTCGGTGCGGTCCTCGCTGGAGGTCAACGTCTACGGCGTGCTCACCGGTTGCCAGCTCGCGCTGCCGGATATGGTCCGCCGCCGCAGCGGCCACATCATCAACATCGCCTCACTGTCCGGGCTGATCCCGCTGCCCGGACAGGTCGTCTACGTCGGCGCCAAGTACGCCGTCGTCGGGTTGTCCACCGCGCTGGCCGACGAGATGGCACCGCACGGAGTCAACGTCTCGGTGGTCATGCCGCCGTTCACCAACACCGACCTGATCTCGGGCACCAAATCCGGTGGCGCGATCAAGCCGGTCGAGCCCGAGGAGATCGCCACCGCGATCGTCAAGACGCTGGACAAGCCCAAGACCCATGTGTCGGTGCCCCCGCCGCTGCGGTTCACCGCGCAGGCCGCGCAGATGCTGCCGCCCAAGGGCCGCCGCTTGATGAACAAGGCTCTTGGCCTGGACACGGTGTTCCTGGACTTCGACAAGAGCAAGCGTCAGGCCTATGAGGATCGCGCCCGCGCCGCGCAGGGTGTCATCGAGTCCGACGGCAAGTAACGGCGTTCCGTCCGGCCGCCCATCCCGGTGAAGATCTCGTAGTCGATGGTGCCCGCCGCCCGCGCCCAGTCACCGGCGGTAGGGTCGGCGAAATCGAACTCGATGGGTTCGACGGTGACCTCGGGGTAGGCGGATTCGAAATGCCGCACCAGCCGGAACAGCAGATCGGCACCGGTACCGATGAGGTAGCCGACCCGCAGCACGCCACGCCGGCCTTCCTCAGGCGAACTCCGGGTCGCCGTTGCGGTAGGCCTCGATGGCATCCAGTCGGGCGAACAGATCGTCATGACTGAAGGTGTGTTTGGCCGTCGTCCCGACGAAGGTCACGTGCACCAGGGTGCCGTCCTCGGCCGCATCCAGCCACAGTGAGGTGACCGCGACGCCCGCCTCGACCTGCGCCCCGGACGGCTCGTAGAACCAGATGGCGTAATCGTCATCGGATTCTTCTTCGTCGAAGGTCCAGCCGCGCTCGGTGATTCGCTCGTCGAACTCGGCCAGGTCGGCGACCACCGCGTCCTGGATGGCCGACAGTTGGTCGATGACGGCCTCCGGGACCCAGCGGGCGTCACCGGCGGTCTTGCGTTTCTTGCGACGCGCTTTTTTCGCATCCGAGGCCTTGGACATGTACTAACCGAGCGCCTGGTCCAGATCGGCGATCAGATCCTCGGTGCCCTCCAGGCCCACCGAGATGCGCACCACACCGTCGCCGAGGCCGATCGCCGCGCGGCCCTCCGGCCCCATCGCACGGTGCGTGGTGGTGGCCGGATGGGTGATCAGTGTCTTGGCATCGCCCAGGTTGTTGGAGATGTCGACGACGCGCAGCTTGTCGAGCACCTTGAAGGCCGCATCCTTGCCGCCATTTAGCTCGAAGGTGACCACGGTGCCACCGCCGCGCATCTGTTTGCGCGCCAGGTCGTACTGCGGATGTGACTGCAGGAAAGGGTATTTCACCCAGTTCACACCCGAGACGTCCTCCAGGAACTCGGCCACCCGCTGCGCCGACCGGTTCGCGTAGTCCACCCGGACCGCCAGCGTCTCAAGGCCTTTGAGCAGGGTCCAGGCGTTGAAGGCACTGATCGCCGGACCGGTGTGGCGCATCAGCTTCTGCACAGGGCCGTCGATGTACTCCTTGTCGCCCAGGATGGCACCGCCGAGCACCCGGCCCTGCCCGTCGATGTGCTTGGTGCCGGAGTAGACCACCACGTCGGCACCCAGCGGCATGCCCTGTTGCAGCAGCGGGGTGGCGAAGACGTTGTCCAGCACCACCTTTGCCCCGGCGGCATGTGCCAGCTCGGAGACCGCCGCGATATCGACCAGCGACTGCATCGGGTTCGACGGTGTCTCGAAGAACACCGCCTGGGTGGGCACACTGAGTGCCTGCTCCCACTGGGACAGGTCGTCACCGTCGACGAAGACGGTCTCCACACCCCAGCGCGGCAGGATCTCGTTACACACCACAAAACAGGAACCGAACAGGCTGCGGGCGGCGACCAGCCGGTCACCGGCGCCCAGCAGCGCACCGAGCGCGGTGAACACCGCCGCCATGCCTGTCGCGGTCGCGAAGGCGGCCGGGGCATCCTCGATGAGCCGTAGGCGCTCCTCGAACATGGAGATGGTCGGGTTGCCGTAACGCGAATAGACGTAGCGGTCGATCTCGCCGGTGAAGGCCTTCTCGGCGTCGGCGGCGGAGTCGTAGACGTAACCCGAGGTCAGGTACATCGCCTCGGCGGTCTCTTCGAAACCCGACCGCAGCAGTCCGCCGCGCACCCCGATGGTGGCCTGGCTGACACCGTCGGGCAGCGGGGCCGGGATGCGGACCGAGGGCACCGGCTGGTCAGGGGCGCTCATGACTGCCTCCAGGGAAGACCGACGGCTTTCCAGCCGGTCGCGCCGCGGTGCCCGTTCTCGTCGAGATTGCCCTCGAAGCCGTCGAGCACGTTGTAGGACGGACCGATACCTGCGGCGGTGGCCGCCACCGCCGACCCGATGGAGCGGTTGCCGGAGCGGCACAGGAACACCACCGCACGCTCACCCGGGGCGACGCCGGCCTTGCCGAGATCGTCGATGAAGTCGTCGTTGTGCGACCCGTCGGTCTTGGTCCATTCGACGTACACCACGTCGCGGCGCAGCGGCGCCAGGTCGGGTACCCCGACGAAGCGCCATTCGGCCTCGGTACGACAGTCGACGAGCACGGCTTCGGGATTGGCGGACAGCAGCTCCCAGGCCTGCTCGGGCGTGATGTCTCCGGCGTAACCCGGACTCTCGGATGTGGACACTCCCATACCGTAACGGCTAGGCCGGACCCGGCGAGCAGACCTTCCAGGCACCGTCCTCGCGGATGAAGGTCATCTCCACGGTCTCCTGGGTCTTCTCGGCGGCATCTTCCTCGTCGCCGAAGTGATACTTCACCGTCGCCCAGGCCTTGTTGCCGTCATCGCCGACCCGGACGTTTCCGGCACCGTCGACATAACGCTCGCCCTTGTCGGCCACCGAATCGCGCTGCCGTTGCAGCACCTCGTCCTCGGTGCTGTGCTGGGCGGCGCAGGTGCTCGCCGTGAACCCCGCGTAGTCCTGCCGTTGCAGGGCGTCGTTCTGGGCGACGACGGCCCGACCGATCTGCTCGGGGTCCCCGTCACCACCGCCGCTGTTGATCACAAAAATCCCGGTGATCACAATCACGATGATGACGAGCGCCAGCAGAAACGGTGTCGCCGTCGGTCGATCGCGGTCGGTATCCCCGCTGTCATCGTTCACGACTGCCAGAGCTTACGCAGCGCCACCGCGGTGCGTTGCGCACGGTCACGGGCCACCGTGACGTCCGGTGCGGTCGCGAACGCCGCGCCAAGTCCCTGGTCGAAGAGCCACACATCGCTCTCGGCCACTTCCAATGCCTGGGTCAGAACGGCGGCGACCTCCGGCGTGGCCGGCGGAGCGTCACCGGTCGCGCCCACCGCGGCGGCACCTGGGGTGACCATGATGGTGTCGACCGGCAGGCCGAGCACCGCGCGGGCATGCAGATCGAAGACCGACAGGCGCTGGGTGCGCAGCGTCAGCAGGGTGGCGTCGACCGGCCGCGGCCGCACCCCGGCGAAGTAGACCTCGTCACCGCGCACCAGCAGTTCCACCGCGAAGGCACCCTGGCCGCCGAGCGAGTTGACGATGCGGGCGGCGATCGACTTGGCGGCATCGGCCGCCGCCGGGGTCAGCCGGTGCGGCTGCCACGCCGACAGCGTGCCGTCCTCGGCGACCCGGTGCCCGATCGGCTCGGCGAAATGCACGACGGGTCCGGTGGCGCTGGCCGTCCGCACGGTCAGCAGGGTCACCTCGTCATCGATGTCGACGACGGTCTCGGCCATCACCCGGCCGCGGCCTGCGGCCTCCCAGGCCGGTCGGACATCCTCGGGACGTAACAGCACCGAGCGGTCCGCACCGGGT
The DNA here is from genome assembly GCF_053345865.1 of Mycobacterium sp. C31M. Lineage (NCBI taxonomy): Bacteria > Bacillati > Actinomycetota > Actinomycetes > Mycobacteriales > Mycobacteriaceae > Mycobacterium > Mycobacterium sp. C31M. The sequence continues at coordinate 180,166 of NZ_JBKFAX010000014.1, forward strand.
GCACCGGCGACCGGGGTGACCGTCAGCGGGAATCCGGCGTGGTCGACGATGGCCGTCAACTCGTCGAGGGTGCCGGCGAACCAGAACGGCGCGGTCGGCAGACCGAGTTCGTCGGCGGCCAGCGTGCGCAGTGCCTCGCGGTCCAGATCGAGATCCAGCGACACCACGGCATCGTGCGCATCGGACTCGTCGGTGGTGACCACCGCGCCGAGGCGTTCGAAAGCCGACGTCAACTCACGCAGCGTCGCGATCTCCCCGCGCAGCAGCACCACCGGTGCCGCCGGGGTGGCGTGCGGATCAGCTTTCTCGGCGTGCCTTGTCATCGCCAGACCAGCCTGCCAGATCCTCAGCCGACCCGGGCGTCGACATAGCACCAGCGCCACGACTCGCCGGGTTCCGCCGAGCGCATCACCGGATGACCGGCCTGACGGAAGTGCGCGGTCGCGTGCTGATACGGGCTGGAATCGCAGCACCCGGGAGTAACCGGTGCCGGTTCTACGCTTTCTACCGTCGACAGCAGGTGTTCGCAGCGGCTCGCGGTAGCGCGTCGTCGTGATCGCTTGAGCATGGTGATCGAGGATAGGTGGGCCGGGTGTGGGAGTGACGCTGCTGGCGGTGTTGGTGGCCGGGGTGCTGCTCGCCGGGATCAGCCGCCGGTTCGATGTGTCGGCTCCACTGGCGCTGGTCCTGGCGGGGCTGGCAGCCAGCAACATCCCCGGTTTCGACGGTGTCGAACTGGATCCCGAGCTGGTGCTGTTCGTGATCCTGCCGCCGCTGCTGTGGTCGGCGGGGCTGGAGAGCAGCTATGTGAACATGCGTCGGCGGGCCGGCGCGATCGGCATGTTGGCGGTCGGTATGCCGCTGATCACGACGCTCGCGGTGGGATTCGTCGCCTACCGGGTGGTGCCCGAGTTCACGCTGGCCGCGGCGCTGACGTTGGGTGCCATCGTGGCCCCGCCCGATGCGGTGTCGGCGACGGCGGTGGGCCGTCGGCTCGGGCTGCCGCGCCGGGTGATGACGCTGCTGGGCGGCGAGAGTCTGCTCAACGATGCCACCGCGCTCACCGCCTACAAGGTCGCCCTGACGGCCGCGATCGGAGCGTCGACCGGCTGGGTGTCCGGGCTGGGGACCTTCGTGCTGGCCGCCGCCGGTGGTGTGGTCGTCGGGGTGGTGGCGGGCTCGGCGATCACCTTCCTGCGGTCGCGGCTCAACGACCCGCTGGTCGAGAGCGCGATCGGGCTGCTGGCCCCATTCGTGGTGTATCTGCTGGCCGAGGAGGTGCACACCTCCGGGGTGCTGGCCGTTGTGATCGCGGCGCTGATGATCGGGCAGCGCAGCACCACCCACGCCGGGTACGCCACCCGACTGCAGGACGATGCGGTGTGGCGGGCGCTGCAGCTGATCCTGGAGTCGTTCGCCTTCCTGCTGATCGGCCTGCAACTTCCGTCGGTGGTACATCAATTGTCGGATCTGTCCGCCACACGGATCGTGGTGTCCGCCGTCGCCGTGCTGGCCACCACCATCGCGGTGCGGGTCGTGTGGGTGTACGCGTTTGCGTTCATCCGGTCGCCGCGCCCCTCGGTCGGTGAGACGTTTGTGGTCGCCTGGGCCGGGATGCGCGGGGTGGTGTCGCTGGCCGCGGCGTTCGGTGTGCCGTTGACAACGCTGTCCGGCGAGGCCTTCCCGGGCCGGGATCAGTTGGTGTTCCTGACCTTTGTGGTGGTGGTCGGCACGTTGCTGCTGCACGGGCTGACGCTGCCGTGGGTGATCCGGCGGTTCGGTGTTCAGGGTGACGATGCGCAGTCGGATGCGCTGGCTCAGGCCGCCGCGCAGGACAAGGCGGCCCGGGCGGCGGCCGAGCGGCTCGACGAACTGCTCGAGCGGCAGCGCACCGAGGGCGCAGCGATCCAGGAAAGCGCCGCCGAGGTGCTGCGCAAGTGGAACACCGCGCGTCGTAATGCGGCGTGGGAACGGTTGGGCCGCAGCGAGGACGAGATCGGGCAGAGCCCGGCCGCGGCATTCCGCGCACTGCGCCTGGAGATGCTGGCCGCCGAACGCGAGGTGTTCATCGCCGAGCGTGATGCCGGCAATATCGACGACGAGGTGCTGCGTGAGGTGCTGCACGGGTTGGATCTGGAGGAGGCGACCCTCAATCGCGGTTAGCGGTGCGGAACTCCTGCATGGCGCCGCGCAGCGCGGTGAACACCCGGTGCGCGGCGACCAGGTCGGCATCGGGTAGGTCGGCCATCGCCCGGCTGTTGATCTCGGCCAACGGGGTGAAGAAATCCCTGGCCACCGCCAGACCGTGATCGTCGTAGCGCAGGATGACCTTGCGGCGGTCATCGGGATGGGTCTCGCGACGCAGATGCCCGGCCGCGATCATCCGTTCCACCAGATAGGTGACGGCCGCGCCAGAGGTGCCCACCAGTTTGCGCAGCTCGCCCGCGGTCAGCGGCTCACCTGCGGCGTCGGCCACCATGACATGCAGAAGCGCACGAAAATCGTTGGCGCTCACGTCATGTCGACTCGCGAAGTCGCGGCCGATCTGATCGGACTCGGCCGTCAGGGCACGCACGTCGGCGGCGATCACGCGCTCGAGGTCCTCACGGGGCATCCGGGCAGCTTAGTTGATAAATAGTTAAGTTTCTGAAATATTCTGGTCATGTCCAGTCGCGTTTCCTGGCTCGTGGCGCTGTTGGTGATCGTCGTCTCCGGCTCCGGTCTGGCACTGCTCAGCGGCGGTGACGCCGCCTCGCAGTCGCCGGTGGCAGTCCCCGCCTCGGCGGAATCCGCGCGGGTCGACGCTCTGCGCAGCGAGTTCCCCGGTGGTGATCAGGCGCCGGCGATCATCGTGTTCACCCGGACCGACGGCGGCGCGCTGAACCCGGCCGATACCGCCGCGGCCGGTCCAGGCGCGCAGGTATCGCTGGACGGCCTGGCCGCGGTGTCGGTGTCACCGCTGCCTGCCGAGCTGTCCGGGTTCGCGCTCAACGACGCCGTCGAGGAGTTGCGGACGGCGACAACTGACCGACTGCCCGAGGGGCTACAGGCGCAGGTGACCGGCGGGCCGGCCTTCGGCGCCGATATCGCGAATTCCTTTGCCGGAGCCAACTTCACGCTGCTCGCGGTCACGGCGGCGGTGGTGGCACTGCTGCTCATCGTCACCTACCGCTCCCCTGTGCTGTGGCTGGTGCCGCTGCTGGCCATCGCGTTCGCCGACCGGGTCGGCTCGGTGGTGGGTACGGCGGTGGCCTCGGGGTTCGGTCTGAATCCCGACGGGTCCACCGGCGGTATCACCAGTGTGCTGGTGTTCGGTGCGGGCACGAACTATGCGCTGCTGCTCATTTCGCGCTACCGCGAGGAACTCGGTGTCCGGGTCGATCACCGCGAGGCGGTCCGGGTGGCGGTCCGTGCCGCCGGCCCGGCCATCCTGGCCAGCAATGCCACCGTGGTGCTGGCCCTGCTGACACTGGCGTTCGCGTCGGCGCCGAGCAACCGCAGCCTGGGTGTACAGGCCGCCTCGGGTCTGGTGGTCGCGGCGGTGTTCGTGCTGCTGGTGCTGCCGCCGTTCCTGGGGTTGTTCGGCCGGAAGTTGTTCTGGCCCTTCATCCCCGCCGTCGGCGCCAAGGCGCTCACCGACAACGGTGTCTGGCACCGGATCGCCTCCTGGGTGGCGGCGCGACCGGGCTGGGTCTCCGGTGGCGCGTTCGCCGCGCTGGCCGCGTTGTGCCTCGGGCTGGTGGGCACCCCGGTCGGACTGTCACAGACCGAGCAGTTCCGCGTGCAGGCCGAGTCGGTGACCGGGTATGACACGCTGTCCCGACACTTCCCGAGCGGGCTGACCGATCCCACGGTTGTCATCGCACCCACCGCCGACGCCGGCGCCGTGACCCAGGCGATCGGTCAGACCGACGGCGTGGTGTCGGCCAGGCCGGCAGGCGTATCGGACACCGGGCTGAGTCAGTGGTCGGTGGTCCTGGGAGCCGCACCCGCCTCGGATGAGGCGTTCGAAACCGTTGATGCGCTCCGCTCTTCGGTCCATGCCGCCAGCCCGGACGCGCTGGTCGGCGGGTCCGATGCCAAGGCGCGGGACTCGGCCACCGCCGCACAGCGTGACCGCATGGTGGTGATCCCGGCGATCCTGGCGGTGGTGCTGGCCGTGCTGTTCGTACTGCTGCGCTCGGTGCTGGCGCCGCTGATCCTGGTGGCCGTCACGGTGCTCAGCGCGCTGGCTGCCCTGGGCATCGGCGGTTGGGCCAGCGTGCACCTGTTCGGCTTCCCCGCCCTGGACAACGGCACCCCGCTGTTCGCGTTCCTGTTCCTGGTCGCCCTCGGGGTGGATTACACGATCTTCCTGGTGACCCGGGCGCGGGAGGAGACCCCGCAGTACGGCAACGCCCACGGCATCGTGCGGGCCGTCTCGGCGACCGGCGCGGTGATCACCAGCGCCGGCATAGTGCTGGCCGCGGTGTTCTGCGTGCTGGGTGTGCTGCCGCTGATCGTGCTGACCCAGATCGGCATCATCGTCGGCCTGGGCATCGTGCTGGACACCTTCGTGGTGCGCACCGTGATCATCCCGGCACTGTTCACCCTGATCGGTCCGCGGATCTGGTGGCCGGGGCTGCACGCCGAACGTTAACGTGAGGTCCGTGGACGCACGGACCGTGACGACCAGGCTGGGCCGACTGCGGGTGCAGACCGCAGGCACCGGGGACACGATGCTGTTCTGGCCCAGTCTGTTGATGACCGGCGACATGTGGGCCGGTCAGGCCGCGGCGTTCGGCGAGCGCGCACGGGTGGTGTTGATCGACCCACCGGGGCACGGCGGCAGCGAGAAGCTCACGGCAGGTTTCACTTTCACCGATTGTGCGCAGTGTGTCGTGGACGTGCTGGACGGGCTCGGGGTCGACCGGGCGCATTTCGTCGGGAACTCCTGGGGTGGGATGATCGGTGGCACGTTCGCCGCGCTGCACCCGGACCGGGTCGGGCGGGCGGTGCTGATGAACTGCACCGGTTCGGCGGCCGGGCGACGGCAGCGGCTCGAGTACGGGTTGTTGCTGCGGGCGGCCAAGGCGCTGGGCGGGATTCGGGGTCCGCTGACCGGCGAGGTGCTCAAGGCGTTTCTCGGTCCGACGACGTTCCGCGAGCGCTCCGAGGTGGTGGCGTTTGTGCGCGGAGCGGCCGGCGCCGTCGACGTGCGATCGAGTGCGTGGGCGGTCACCAGTGTGGTCCCGCGACGGCCGGATCAACTCGACCTGCTGGGCCGTATCCGCACCCCGGTACTGGTCGTCGCCGGCGCCGAGGATGCCACATTCCCGGTGGCCGAGACGCTGGCAATGGCGGCCGCCATCCCAGGCGCCGCGAGCGCTGTGCTCGACGGCGTCGCGCATCTGGCTGCGCTGGAGAATCCGCGCCTCGTCAACGCGCTGATCTCCAACTTTGTGTTCGGCGCGTAGCGTGTGGACATGACAGCCAGCCAGGTGTTGCCCCCGGTGCATATGCGGCGCAACGGTTTCGACCCGGTACCCGAACTCGGCGCGATCCGCTCCGAGGCCGGTGTGCAGTCGGTCATCAGCGCGTTGGGTAACCCGGTGTACCTGATCACCCGGTACGAGGACGTCAAGGCGGTGCTGGCCGACCACGAGCATTTCTCCAACACCCGGCCGCCGGGCTTCGCGCTGCCCGGTGCGCCGGCGATGTCCGAGGAGGAGGCGGCCCGCGCCCGGGCCGGCAACCTGCTCGGTCAGGACCCGCCCGAACATCAGCGGCTGCGACGCATGCTGACCCCGGAGTTCACCATCCGCCGGATGAAGCGGCTGGAACCACGCATCACCGAGATCGTCGAACAGCGCCTGGATGCCATGGCTGCCGCCGGGCCGCCGGTGGACCTCATCTCCGAATTCGCTTTGCCGGTAACGTCATTGGTGATCTGTGAGCTGCTCGGGGTGCCCATCGAGGACCGCCCGGATTTCGAGGCCCGCTCGGCGCGTCAGCTCGATCTGTCGCTGCCCATCGCCGACCGGATGGAACTGCAGCGCCGCAGCCGGGAGTACATGCACAGCCTGGTGGCACGCGCACGGCGTGATCCGGGCGAGGACATCCTGGGCATGCTGATCCGCGAACACGGCACCGAACTGACCGATGACGAACTCGTCGGCATCGCCGGGCTACTGTTGCTGGCCGGGCATGAGACGACGTCGAACATGTTGGGGCTGGGGACTTTGGCGCTGCTGCGGTCCCCCGATCAGCTGGCGCTGGTGCGCGACGACCCGGACGCCATCGGCCCGGCCATCGAGGAGTTGCTGCGCTGGCTCTCGGTGGTGCACCACGCGATCCCGCGCTTCACCACCACCGAGGTGGAGGTGGCCGGGGTGCGGATCCCGCCGGGGATGCTGGTGTTCGCCTCGCTGCCCGCGGGCAACCGGGATCCGGGGTTCGTCGACCACCCCGACGACCTGGACCTGCGCCGGGGCGCGGCCGGACATCTGGCGTTCGGGCACGGCGTGCACCACTGCCTGGGCGCGCCGCTGGCCCGGATGCAGATGCGGATCGCCTTCCCTGCTCTGCTGCGCCGGTTCCCGGGGTTGGCACTGGCCGAACCCTTCGAGGATGTCGATTTCCGCTCGTTCCACTTCATCTACGGGTTACGGTCGTTGGCAGTGAGGTGGTGACGATGAGAGTTGAAGCCGATCAGGACAGCTGCATCACCGCGGGTAACTGCGTCATGGTGGCCGATGCGCTGTTCGACCAGGATGACGACGGTGTCGTGATGGTGCTCGCCGAGGATGTCCCCGCCGCCGAGGAAGGCCATGCCCGCGAGGCCGTGAAGCTGTGCCCCGCCTCGGCACTGAAACTTGTCGGAGACGGCGCGTAGCTTCGCGTCAGGTTCGACGCTGCGAGACGTACCAGTCGAGCAGGTCCGGGTTGTCGACGGCGCTGCGCTCGACCACCTTGGCGGCGTCGGCGCCCTGGAACAGCTTCTTGATCGGCACCTCGAGCTTCTTGCCGGTACGGGTGTGCGGGATGCCGGGGGCGTCGATGACCTCATCGGGCACATGCCGTGGCGAGACCTCGGTGCGGATGGTCGCCTTGATCTTGTCGCGCAGCTCGTCGGTGAGCGTGTTCCCGTCGGCCAACACCACGAACAGCGGCATCCAGTAACCGCCGTCGGGCTGCTCGGCCCCGATCACGAGCGCCTCGGCGATCTCGGGTAGCCGCTCGACGGACTGATAGATGTCCGCGCTGCCCATCCGGATACCATGCCGGTTCAGGGTCGAATCCGACCGTCCGTGCACGATCACGCTGCCGTGCTCGGTGATGGTGATCCAGTCACCGTGGCGCCAGACACCGGGGAACATCTCGAAATACGCCTCCCGATAACGGGATCCGTCCGGGTCGTTCCAGAAGGCCACCGGCATCGACGGCAACGGCTTGGTGATGACGAGCTCGCCGACCTCGCCGCGCACCGGATTTCCCGACTCGTCCCAGGCGTCCAGCGCGGCACCGAGGAACGGCGCGGAGAGCTCACCGGGCCACACCGGCACGGTGCGCACCCCGCCGATGAATGCCGACACCACGTCGGTGCCGCCGCTGATCGAGGCGACCTGTACATGCGCGCCGAGGTTGTCGCGCATCCACAGCGCGGTGGACGGCGGCAACGACGAGCCGGTGATGCCGACGGTCTTCAGGGAAGACAGATCGTGATCGGTGCGCGGGACCGCACCGGACTTGGCGCAGCCCAGTACGTAGCCGGGGCTGGTGCCCAGCACGGTGACCCCCAGTCGTGCCGCCAACTCCCACAGCGCATCCGGGGTGGGAGCCGACGGGCTGCCGTCGTAGCAGACGATGGTGGCGCCCACCAGCAGGCCGGCGACCTGGAAGTTCCACATCATCCAGCTCGGGCTGGTGTACCAGAAGAAGGTGTCGCCTGGGCCGATATCACTCTGCAGGGCAACGGCTTTAAGATGTTCGACGAGCACCCCGCCGTGACCGTGCATGATGCCCTTGGGTAGCCCGGTGGTGCCCGAGGAGAACAGGATCCACAGCGGATGGTCGAAATCGACCGGCGTCGTGGACAACTCGGCCTCTGCCGCGCTGACGGCGGCGAAATCCAGGTACTCGGCCGGCGTCGGCGCCAGTCGCGACACCGAGATGCAGGCCTTGAGTGTGGGCAGCCCGGCGCGCAGTGCGGCGACATCGGCGCTCTTGTCGTGGGTCTTGCCGCCGAAGCGGTAGCCGTCGGCGGTCACCAAGACCACTGGCTCCAGCTGGCCCAGCCGGTCCAGGGCCGCCTTGGCCGAATAGTCCTGCCCGCACGCGCTCCACACCGCACCGATCGACGCGGTGGCCAGGAACGCGATGACCGTCTCGGCAATATTGGGCAAGTACCCCACCACGCGGTCACCGGGCCGCACCCCGAGGTTGGTGAGCGTGGCCGCCAAAGCTGCTGTGCGACCGAGCAGTTCGGCCCAGGACAGCTCGACGGTGCCGGCGCCCTCACTGACACCCAGGATGGCGGGGCGGTCCGCGCGGGCCTGCCGCACGATCTGGTCGACATAGTTGAGTTGCACACCGGGGAACCACGTCGCGCCCGGCATCGCATCGTCTTCCAGTACCTCCCCGGGGATGTCACCGAGACCGAAGTAACGCCACAGCGCACCCCAGAACGCCGCGGGATCGTCGACCGACCACTGCCACAGCGCGTGGTAGTCACCGTCGACCTCGGCGAATCGGGCGAACGCGTTGACCTGCGCGTCGGCGATATCGGTTGCGGTCGGCACCCACTGGGGTTCGGTCACCGGGCGCTCCACCCGCCGTCCATGGTGTAGGACGCGCCGGTCACCATGCAGGCCTCTTCGGAGGCCAACCAGGCCACCAGCGAGGCCACCTCGGTCGGTTCGACAAGTCGTTTGATGGCGCTCTCCTTGAGCAGGATCTGCTCGACGACCTGCTGCTCGTCGATGCCGTGGGTGCGGGCCTGATCGGCAATCTGCTTGTCCACCAATGCCGTCCGCACGTAGCCGGGGTTCACGCAGTTGCTGGTGACCCCGCGCGGGCCACCCTCGAGCGCGGTCACCTTGGACAGCCCCTCCAGTGCGTGCTTGGCCGTCACATAGGCGACCTTATATTCCGAGGCCCGCAGTCCGTGCACCGATGAGAGATTGATGATCCGGCCGAAACCGCCTGCGTACATGTACGGCAGCGCCGCCCGGATCAGCAGGAAGGGCACCTCGGTCATCAGCGTCAGCAGCATGCGGAACGCCTCGGGCGGGAATTCGGCGATGGGCGCCACCCGTTGCACACCGGCATTGTTGACCAGGATGTCGACGTCGAGACGCAGCGTTTCCAGTGCGGCGGTGTCGAGCAGGTCGACCGCCCACACGGTGCCGCCGATCTCGTCGGCCAGTGCCGCGGCGTTCTCGGCGTCCCGGTCGGCGACGGTGACCTTGGCGCCGCGGGCGGCGAGTTCGCGGGCGCAGGCCGCCCCGATCCCCGCCGCCGCGCCGGTGACCAGTGCGGTCTTTCCGGCAAGGCTCACACCCGCACCCCGGCGATATCGCGGGCATCGGCCTCGTCGAGAGTCTTCAGGTCGATGCCCTTGGTCTCCCGGCTGATCAGCGCGGCCAGCAGTGACACCAGGCACGCCAGGCCGAGGTAGACCGCGATCGGCACCGACGAGTCATAGATGTCCAGCAGTTTCACCGCGATGATCGGCGCCAGCGAACCGGCCACGATCGAGGTCACCTGATAGCCGAGGGATACACCGGAATAGCGCATCCGGGTCGGGAACATCTCGGACATGATCGCCGGTTGCGGCGCGTACATCAGGGCGTGGATGACCAGGCCGATGGTGACCGAGGCGGTGACGACGGCGTAGTTGCCACTGTTCATCATCGGGAAGGCGAAGAAGCCCCAGGTCGCGCCCAGCACCGCGCCGACGATGTAGATGGGCCGACGACCGAAGATGTCCGAGGCCCGGCCGACCAACGGTATGACGGCGAAGTGCACGGCGTGCGCGATCAGCAGGTACCAGAGAATCGTGCTGGTGTCGGCACCCACCTGGGTCTTGAGGTACGTGATCGAGAAGGTGACCACCAGGTAGTACATGATGTTCTCGCCGAAGCGCAGGCCCATCGCGGTGAAAACACCACGCGGATAACGCTTGAGCACCTCGACGACGGACATCGAGGTGGCCTTGATGCGCTCGGCCTCCTGCTGGGCCTCGACGAAGATCGGGGCGTCGGTGACCTTGGTGCGGATGTAGTAACCGATCAGCACCACCACCGCCGAGAGCCAGAACGCGACGCGCCAGCCCCAGGACAGGAAGGCCGCGTCCGACAGGGTGGTGGTCAGGACCAGCAGCACGACGGTGGCCAGCAGGTTGCCGGCGGGCACCCCGGCCTGCGGCCAGCTGGCCCAGAAACCGCGCTGGTGTTTGGGGCTGTGCTCGGCGACCAGCAGCACCGCGCCGCCCCATTCGCCGCCGACCGCGAAGCCCTGGATGAACCGTAGGGTGACCAGCAGCGCGGGCGCCCAGTAGCCGATCTGGTTGAACGTCGGCAGACAGCCCATCGCGAAGGTGGCGACACCGACGAGCAGCAGACTGAACTGCAGCAGTTTCTTGCGCCCGTACTTGTCGCCGAAGTGGCCGAACACGATGCCGCCCAGCGGGCGGGCGATGAAGCCCACGGCGTAGGTGACGAAGGCGGCCAGGATGGCATCGAGCTCACTGCCCGTCTGGGCGAAGAACACCTTGCTGAACACCAGCGTCGCCGCGGTGCCGTAGAGGAAGAACTCGTACCACTCGACGACCGTGCCGGCCATCGAGGCGGTCACCACACGTTTGAGCCCTGTGGTGGGCTGAAGGGAATTGTGATCGGCAGCACACATGGACCTGAGTATTCATGCAGGTAACAGTCGACACAATGACCAGAAACGCACTCTTGATCTGCAAAACTGCAGATATGCCTGTTCCCAGCGCTGACGATCTGCTGATCCTGCTCGCAGTCGGCCGCACTGGGCGCTACATCAGCGCGGCCGATCAACTCGGCGTCAACCACACCACCATCTCGCGCCGGATCGCCGCGCTGGAACAGGCCATCGGTGCGCGGGTGCTGACCCGGGTGGGCGCGGGTTGGGAGCTCACCGACCGTGGCCGGGAGGTGCTGTCGGCCGCCGAGGCCGTGGAGGCCGCGGTGCACTCGCTGGCCGGCGCGGGCTCGCGCGCCCTCGAAGGGGTGGTGCGCATCTCGGCGACCGACGGTTTCAGTGCCTATATCGCGGCGCCGGCTGCGGCCGAGGTGCAGCGCAGCCATCCGGCGGTGGCCGTCGAGATCGTCGCCGCCACCCGACGCGCCAGCCAGCAACGCGCCAGCGTCGATATCGAGGTCGTGGTGGGTGAACCGACGGTGCAGCGGGCGCAGGCGTTCCGGCTCGGCGACTACTGCCTGGGTCTGTACGGCTCGCGGCACTACCTCGCCGGACACGGCACACCCCGGACACTGGCCGATCTGGCCGAACATCCACTGGTCTACTTCATCGACGCCATGTTGCAGGTCGACGATCTGGATCTGGCCACCAGCTTCGCGCCCGCCATGCGTCAGTCGGTGTCCTCGACGAATGTGTTCGTCCATGTCGAGGCGACCCGCGCCGACGCCGGGCTGGGCCTGCTGCCCTGTTTCATGGCCGATCGCCACGACGATCTGGTCCGGGTGTTGGCCGCGGAGGTGTCGGTGCGGCTGACCTACTGGCTGGTGACCCGCGCCGAGACACTGCGCCGTCCGGAGGTGGCCGCCATCGTCGACGCGATCGGTGACCGGATGCGCGATCAACAGGCTGTGCTGCTCGGCGCGGGCTGAATAGGCTTGACCCATGCCGTTCCTGGAGACCTCCGCGGGCCGCGTGTACTACCGGCACTGGGCCACCGCCGAACCCCGCGCCGCGCTGATCTTCCTGCACGGCTTCGGTGAGCACACCGGCATGTATCACCGCTACGCGTTCAGCCTGAACGCCGCGGGCATCGACGTGTGGGCGGTCGATCAGCTTGGCCACGGCCTGAGCCCGGGCACCCGTGGGGATTTCGGCACACTCGCCGAGAGTTCGGCACTGGCCGAGGCGCTGACCGAGCTTGCCGAACGGGAGCGGCCGGGGCTGCCACTCATCGCCGCGGGGCATTCTTTCGGGTCGGTGGTGACCCTGCTGCGTCTCATCGAACAACCAGACCGGTACCGCGCGGGCATCATCTCCGGTGCGCCGCTGGCGCCGATCGCGGATCTTCTGGACGTGAACACCGCCCTCGAGCTGGATCCGGCGTGGCTGTCGGCCGACCCGTTCTATCTCGATGCGCTGGAAAACGATCCGCTGGCCTTCGTCGAATCCGACAGCGCCCCACTGGCCCGGGCGCTGGACGCGGCCTGGGACCGGTTCGGTACCGAACTGCCGACATTGAGCGTGCCCACCCTGGCCGTGCACGGCGTCAACGATCCGATCGCACCGATCGGCCCGGTGCGGGCCTATGCCGAACAGGTCGCGGCCCTGCAGATCACCGAATTCCCGCACGCCCGTCACGACGTTCTCAACGAATCGGTACATCGAGAGGTCGCCACTGCGGTGATTGCGTTCATGACAGCCACTCTGGGATGGCATCCTTAGCCGCGATGGCACTCGGGCTGAACAAAGACACCAAGCGCACCCTCGTCAAACTACTGGCGGCGGCCGCGTTGGTCGCCGTCCTGCTCGGCGGTTTCGCGGCATGCCTGTACACGGTCCGCGGCGGCGGTGACGAACCGGAGGCGGCCAAGACCGGACCCGCCCTGGACGGCACCTTCAAGGTCGACGTCGGCCCCACCGCGACGCCGGACGGTAAGCCGGTCGCCGGGACGGCCCGCACCGAAACCTGGGTCGCCAGCTCGGTCTGCAAGGGCAGCGAGTGTGTCGCAACGGTCGCGGTGGTGAATCCGAAGGATCCGGGCGGCCCGGCACTGCAGACGATGGTGTTCGACTATCTGGGCGGGGACTGGCTGATGGTCCGCGAGGCACCCGACAAGTGCAAGGTCGGCGATATCGAGACCGATGTCGCGGGCTGGACCGTGATCACCCTCAAGCCGCAGCTGGACGGGTCGATGACCGGTGAATACACCTGGGCGACCGCTCCGGCGCTCTGTGCCAACAAGCGTGCCATCCATCTGACCCCGACGACCGGCAACGGGGTCACCCTCACCCCACCGGACCCGTCCGCCGAACCGCCACTGCGTAAGTCACCGGGCGCCGCGCTGCGGGGCACCTACACCTATTCGCAGACCTACCCGGAGACCGGACAGACGTTCCCGCCGCACGACTACAAGGCGACGACCTACTGTCTGCGCAACGGCGACCGGTGCGTCATCCTGATGTCCACCGTCGACACCAACAATCTGTTCGTGATGCTGTACGGGGCCGGGCGTTTCACCGCCAGCTTCCCCGAGGGGGCCGCCGAGTGCACCGATGGTATCGGCAAGGTGCGCCAGACTTCCCGCGATGACCTGCCGCTGCCGCAGGGACCGCAGGATCCGATCATGGCGCTGGCCGGGACGTCGTTCCAGGAGTACACCGGGGACTGCCCGGCGCAGGTGGAGCTGGATGTGAAGTTGCAGCGGGTCGGGGACTAGGACACCTACGGGATCAAAGCCAGGTATCCGAGGTCGTGGTGGTCAGGAATGCCTCCAGGTCATCACGCCACTGCGCCGGGGTGTTCTTGTCCGGTTCGATACCGGTGTACTGACCCCGGTAGAACAAGAGTGGACGAGCTGTCAGCCGTGACCCATGCTCCTCGCGCAAGCGCTCGTCGGCCGGTTCCGACATGGAGTGCACCGCACCGAACACCACAAAATGATCGCCGCCGTCATGCACCGAGGCGACCGTGCAGTCGATGTGGGCCAGGCTGCCCTCGATCACCGGTGACCCGAGTTCGGAAGGGCTCCAGTCGATCCCGGCGAACTTGTCGGGAGCCTTGGAGCCGAACTGGGCCGAGACGTGCTGCTGGTTCTCGTGCAGCATGTTGACGCAGAAACGCCCGCCGGCCTCGATCGCCTGCCAGGCCCGCGACTGTTTGGTCGGGCAGAACAGCACCAGTGGCGGGTCCAGCGACAGCGCCGCAAAGGACTGGCAGGCAAAGCCGATCGGCGTCTCGTCATGGGTGGTGGTGATGACCGTGACGCCGGTGCAGAACTGGCCCAGCACATTTCGGAATGTGCGTGGGTCGATCGGCGCGGCCATGGCTACTTGAAGCCGACGCTGAAGTCGTGACCCCACAGGCTGACCGCGGTACTTTCCCGCGCCACCCAGTTCTGGTCCTCGACTTCGAGTCCCTCGCAGCCGAATTCGATATCGAAGCCACCCGGGGTCTTGATGTAGAAGGACAACATCTTGTCGTTGATGTGCCGGCCCAACGTGGCCGACATCTTCACGTTGCGGCGCAGCGCGCGGTCCAGGCACAGGCCGACATCGTCGGACTCCTCGACCTCCACCATCAGGTGCACGATGCCCGTCGGGTTGGGCATCGGCATGAAGGCCAGCGCGTGATGACGCGGGTTGCAGCCGTAGAAGCGCAACCACACCGGGTCACCGTCGGCGGGCCGGCCGGCCAGCTGCGGCGGCAGGCTCATCGAATCACGCAGCCGGAAGCCCAGCACCTCCTGATAGAAGGCCTGTGCGGCGGCATCGTCATCGCAGGTCAACACCACGTGACCGAGCCCCTGCTCACCGGTGACGAACTTGTGCCCGTACGGGCTGACGAACCGGCGGCCCAGATACTGGGCGCCGTGGAAGGCCTCCAGCACATTGCCTGCCGGATCGTTGAACCGGATCAGGCCCTCGACGCGGCGTTCGGATTTCTCCTCGCGGGTGCCCTCGAGGAAGTCGACCCCGGCCTTGGACAGCGTCTCGCGCAGCGCCTGCAGGGCAGGCGCATCGGCAACCTCCCAGCCGGAGATGAGCAGCCGGTCCCGGTCGCCGGGCACGATGACCAGCCGCGCGGCGACCTCGTCCATGCGCAGGTACAGCGCACCCGGCGTCGCGCCATCACCTTCGACCATGCCGAGCACCTTCAGCGCGAACTCGCGCCACGCCGCCACATCGGTTGCCTCGATGCGCATGTACCCCAGCGACTTGATGCTCATGGCTTCCCCGCTTACCCTTTCTAGCCCAGGAAATCGATGGTGAGCTTGTTGAACTCGTCGAACTTCTCGACCTGCGCCCAGTGTCCACACTGCCCGAACACGTGCAGTTGCACCCGCGGAATCTGCTTCACCGCGACCAGCGCCCCGTCGAGCGGGTTGACGCGGTCCTCGCGGCCCCAGATCAGCAGCACCGGCTGGCGCAGCTTGTACACCTCGCGCCACATCATGCCGAGCTCGAAGTCCGGGCCCGCGAAGGATTTACCCATCGCGCGGGTGGCGGCCAGCGACTCCGGGGTGCTGGCGATCTTGAATCGCTCCTCGACCAGTTCCGGGGTGACCAGCTTCTGGTCGAACACCATGATGCGGATGAACGCCTCGAGGTTCTCCCGGGTCGGCTCGTAGTTGAACTTCGCCAGCGCCTTGACACCCTCGGTCGGGTCCGGCGCGAACAGGTTGACGCTCAGCCCGCCGGGGCCCATCAGGATCAGCTTGCCTGCCCGGTCGGGATAGTCCAGCGCGAACCGCACCGCGGTTCCGCCGCCGAGCGAATTGCCCAGCAGCGGAACCCGCCCGGTGATCTCCAGCTTGTCGAGCAGACCCAACACCGCCTTGGCGCTGTACCGGTTGTACTGCTCGTGCTCGGTGTGTTTGTCGGACAGGCCGTAACCGGGTTGATCGATGGCCAGCACGTGATAGTGCTCGGCCAGCACCGCGATATTGCGGCCGAAGTTCGACCAGCTGGACGCACCGGGGCCACCGCCGTGCAGCAGCACGATGGTCTGCGAGGTCGGGTCACCGGCCTCGTGGTAGTGCAACCGCATGGCCAGCTCGCCGGCTTGGACGTCCGCGTACCTCGAGGTCGACTCGAACGTGATCTCCTGCGTGACAGTCACAATCAGACCATCGTGTCCGCGGGCGGCAGGCCGAACTCGTTGTTGCCGAAGATCAGGTAGGCACGCTCGGGTTCATTGGCGGCATGCACCCGACCGGCGTGCGCATCACGCCAGAAGCGCTGCAGCGGAGCGGTGTTGACCAACGCGGTGGCACCGGCCGATTCGAAGAGCAGGTCGATGGAGGCGATGGAGCGGGCGGTGGCGCGCACCTGATCGCGACGTGCCCGGGCCCGCAGCTCGAACGGAATCTCCTTGCCCGCCTGCAGCAGTGCGTACTCGTCGGCGACATTGCCGATCAGCTGACGCCAGGCCGCATCGATATCACTGGCGGCCTCGGCAATCCGGACCTTGGCGAACGGATCGTCCTTGGACTTCTCACCGGCGAAGGCCGCACGGACCCGCTTGCCCTGATGTTCGACATGCGCGTCGTACGCGCCGTAGGCCATGCCGACGATGGGCGCCGAGATGGTGGTGGGATGCATGGTGCCCCAAGGCATCTTGTAGACCGCGGCGGTGTTGTTCTCGTAGCCACCAGCGGTGCCGTCGTTCATCGCCTTGTAGGACAGGAAGCGGTGCGAGGGCACGAACACGTCCTTGACGACGACCGTGTTGCTGCCTGTTCCCTTGAGCCCCACCACATGCCAGACATCGTCGATGGTGTACTCGCTGCGCGGGATCAGGAAGCTGCCGAAGTCGACGGGACGGCCGTCCTTGATCACCGGGCCACCGAGGAATGCCCAGGTGGCGTGCTCGCTGCCGGAGGACCATTGCCACGCGCCGCTGACCAGGTAGCCGCCGTCGACGACGGTGCCGGCACCCATCGGGGCGTACGAGGAGGAGACCCGGACCGTCGGGTCCTCACCCCACACCTCGTCCTGGGCCCGCTGGTCGAACAGCGCCAGATGCCAGTTGTGCACACCGATGATCGAGCTGATCCAACCGGTGGAACCGCAGCCGCTGGCCAGCCGGCGGACGGCCTCGTAGAACACCGTCGGGTCGGCCTGCAGACCGCCCCACTGCTCGGGCTGGAGAAGTTTGAAGAAACCGATCTCGTCGAGTTCGTTGATCGTCTCGTAGGGAACCTGGCGCGCATCCTCGGCGGTCGGGGCGCGTTCACGCAGCTTCGGCAGCAGATCGTCGACACCGGCGAGAACCGCCTGCACGTCACGCTGTTCAATGGACGTCACTGATATGCCTCCTGGATCGAGATCCGCCACTAGCCAAAGATTAGAACACGTTACGATTTGTGTCGAGTAGCGCACTGAATCATCGGCTGGACCTGCATAAGTTCGGTTTTGTAACATGTTCTAGTTATGAGGGAAGTGAGGGGGTCGAGGTGACCGACGAGCCACTCGGCAGCCACGTGCTGGAACTGCAGGTGACCGATGTCGTCGAGGAGACCGCCGACGCACGGTCGCTGGTGTTCGGGATCCCGGAAGGCAGTGCGGTGCCGGCGGACCGACTGCGCTACTCCCCCGGCCAGTTCCTGACGCTGCGGGTGCCCAGTGAGCGCACCGGTTCGGTGGCCCGTTGCTACTCACTGTCGAGTTCGCCCGCGCACGGTGATGAGTTGACGGTGACGGTCAAGCGCACCGCCGACGGGTACGCGTCGAACTGGTTGTGCGACAACGCCCATGCCGGAATGCGGATGCACGTGCTGGCGCCGTCGGGCACCTTTGTGCCCAAGACGTTGGACACCGACTTCCTGCTGCTGGCCGCCGGCAGTGGCATCACCCCGATGATGTCGATCTGCAAATCCGCGCTCGCCGAGGGCAGCGGCCAGGTCGTGCTGGTGTACGCCAACCGGGACGAGAACTCGGTGATCTTCGCCGCGGCCCTGCGCGAGCTGGCGGCCGCGCACCCGGGCCGGCTGACGGTCATCCACTGGTTGGAGACCGTGCAGGGTCTGCCCAGCACCGATTCGTTGGCCACGTTGGTCCGCCCGTTTGCCGCGCACGAGGCCTTCATCTGCGGGCCGGGCCCGTTCATGGCCGCCGCCGAGGCCGCACTCAAGACCGTCGACGCCAAGCACATCCATATCGAGTTGTTCAAGTCACTCGACTCCGATCCGTTTGCGGAAGTGGTGATAGAGGTCGACGAGGACGACGACCGCGGGCCCGCGCAGGCCGTCGTCGAACTCGACGGCACCACTCACGAGATCGACTGGCCGCGCAAGGCCAAGCTGCTCGACGTGCTGCTCAACAAGGGTCTGGACGCGCCGTTCTCGTGCCGCGAAGGACATTGCGGTGCGTGCGCGGTGCTGATGCGCAAGGGCGATGTCGACATGGAGATCAACGATGTCCTGGAACCGTCGGATCTCGAGGAGGGACTGATCCTGGCCTGCCAGGCGCTGCCCAAGTCGGATTCGGTGGAAGTCACCTACGACGAATAGCGCTCGGGCTACCGTGCACACGACCGGAGGGATGGCT
Organism: Mycobacterium sp. C31M; assembly: GCF_053345865.1. NCBI lineage: Bacteria > Bacillati > Actinomycetota > Actinomycetes > Mycobacteriales > Mycobacteriaceae > Mycobacterium > Mycobacterium sp. C31M. The sequence goes on from NZ_JBKFAX010000014.1 coordinate 198,643, forward strand.
GTGAAGAAGATTCTGGGAGTTGCCGCGGCGGCGTGCGTCGCGGCCGCACTGAGCGGCCCGGCGGTGGCGACGGCGGCGGTGAACACCGCGACCACCTCGCTTCCGACCCCGCTGGGCACCCTGGAGATGCAGGTGACCGCGGACTGCCCGGGCGGTGACGGCAAGTGCTTCTTCCGGACCCAGGCCAGCCTGCTGACGCCGACCGGACCGATCGGGCTGCCGCAGGAGACCTGGGCCCGCCAGACGATCACGATCCGCAGCACCGACCGCGCCGTCTGGCAGGAGGCCTGGTTCAGCGCCCCCGCCGGCATGCCGCGAGAACTCAAGGGCGCCAACCACAACGGCGTGCTGTCACACGCCAACAAGTCGGTGTCGGACTACCTGATCTCGGTCACCTACTTCGGCGGCGGCCCCAGGGAACGCTTTGCGGTGGACGGGGATTCGGTGCAGACCGACTGGTCCACCGGCAAGCCCCGCACCGATGAGGGTTTCATCGTCTGCTCGGACATGCAGGTGGTCGTCGGCGGTGTCAACGTGCGCATCCCGGCGGCCTGCGCGCGGACCACCTTCGGTTAGCTGGCTGTAGGTCGAGTCAAGGGGTGTGGAGGCCGTAGTGGGTCGACGCCCCAAGGCCGGGCGTGTTTTCGTGCGGTCGGTGGTGCTGCTGGGTTG